>CAYRMQ010000019.1:0-33966 GCA_964425305.1 uncultured Anaerolineaceae bacterium
TGACGGCCGGACCGATCGGGGTGCTGCCCTTCGCGCTGCCGCTCTACACCACGCGCTCGGCGTACCAGAAGGTCGTCGAGATCCGCGACATGTTCACCCAGACGGTCAAGAGCCTCGCGTCGGCGGTCGACGCGAAAGACCGCTATACCGCGGGCCACAGCGAGCGCGTCCAGCGCATCGCCAAGGACCTCGGCCGGGAGCTCGGCTGCACGGAGGAGGAGCTGGAGGCGCTCGAGTGGGGAGGGCTGCTCCACGACATCGGCAAGATCGGCATCCCCGACGCGATCCTGCTCAAGCAGGGCGCCCTGACGCGCCAGGAACGGATGGTCATGAACTCCCATCCGGTCAAGGGCGAGGAGATCATCAAGCCGGTCGCCAAGTTGGCGCCCGAGCTGCCGATCATCCGCCATCACCACGAGTGGTACAACGGCTCAGGCTATCCCGATCACCTCGTCGGCGAAGAGATTCCGCGCCTGGCGCGCATCACGCACGTCGCCGACGCGTTCGAGGCGATGACCGCCGCTCGGCCGTACCGGCTCACGCCGCTGACTGAGGCGCAGGCACTGAACGAGCTGCGCCGCTTCACCGGCGTCCAGTTCGATCCGGTGGTCGTAGCCGCCTTCGAGCGCGTCATAGCGCGGCGCCCGAAGTGGAGCCAGCCGGACCAGCCGCAGCCGGTGCCGGCGCGCAAGATCCATCGGTTGGGAGAGCAGACGACCGACCCGCAGCCCGCCTGACCCGACTGATGGGGGCGGGAGCGATGGCCAGAGACAGATTCACTCCCGCTGACCGCCGGCCCCCAGCGCGGAAATGAGGCTCTCGGGCGTGCCGACCCCGTTAATCTTGGGCCGCTTGCACGCTCCGTCACCGTTCCCGTACGCGCCGCTAACGCCCAGCCACAGGCGCAGACGCTAATGATCGTCCTCAGCCTGCTCATCGGGTTCGGCCTGGGCCTTGCGCTCGGCGGCCGCATCGCGCGGCTCATCGACGTCCGGCTGCGCTGGGTTGGGCTGATCTTCGTGGCGCTGTTCCTGCGCGTCGGCACCGAGCTGGCGATCACCAACGGCATCCCCCTCGCCGAGGCGCTGCGCCTGCCGCTTTACGGCTCTGCCTTCGCGCTGCTGGCCCTCGCGATGTGGCTCAACCGGTCCCACGCCGGACTCCTGGTGGTGGCCGTCGGCGCCGTCTCGAACGGGCTGGCGATGGCAGCCAATGGCGGGTGGATGCCGGTGTGGGAGCCGGCGCTGGCTGCCGTCGGCATGACCGTCGACGACCTCAACATGGCCTTCCATCGGCCGCTGCCGGCAGCCTTCGACCTCGAGTTCTTCCTGCGTGCCGGGCCGCTCGGCGACGTGATCCCGATGCCCGTCCCGCTGCTGACCAACGTGGGCAGCGTCGGTGACCTGTTCATCGGCCTGGGTCTGGGCTGGTTCGTGTTCAGCACGCTGCTGCGCGGCTACGAGGACCCGGAGGGCGGTGTCAGCCTCGGGCGTGGCCCGCGCACGGCGGCCGAGGCGGTGCTCTCGATGGACCGGCCGGTGGTGCTGGGTGGCCGCGCACAGACGGCCGTCGGCGCGATCCCGGCGGCGGCCGCGCCCGCACTCCCGGTCCGGGCCCGGATCCGCACCCATCCCTACACCCAGCTGGCGCTCGACGCGCGCTTCGTCGCCTTCTGGCTGTCGCAGACGATCAGCCTCTTCGGCGACCGCCTGCACCAGGTCGCCCTCGGCGTGCTCGTCTACGCCGTCACCAACTCGCCGCTACTGACCGGCCTCGTCTTCCTGGCGGCGACCGTCCCGAACATCATCCTGGGCCCCATCGCCGGCACGTTCGTCGATCGCTGGGAGCACAAGAACGTGATGGTCGTCAGCGACGCCATCCGCGCCGTGCTGGTGCTGCTGCTGCCGCTGGCCGCGCTGATCGAGATCATGCTCGTCTACCCGATCGTCTTTCTGGTCACGACGACGAGTCTGTTCTTCCGGCCGGCGAAGGTGGCGCTCGTGCCGCGCCTCGTCCGGCGCGATCACCTGATGGCGGCCAACAGCGCGACCTGGACGGCCGACACGCTGGCCGACATCGGCGGCTTCCCGATCGCCGGGCTGTTCGTCTCCTTCCTCGTCGCCGGCACCGAGGTGGGCAACCTGCACCTGGCCTTCTTCGTGGTCACGGCGACGTACCTGCTCGGCGCGCTGCTGCTGCTGGGCATCAGCGTGCCGCCGCTCGTCCGCGAGAGCACGCCGCGCGTCGCCGGCGCGATCGCCACCTTCGCGCGCGAGCTCGTCGAGGGCTGGCGCTTCCTGCGCCGGCAGCCGCCGCTGATCCAGAACACGCTGGTCAGCGCGGTCGCGCAGATGTCGGTCGGGGTGACGCTGGCGCTGACCGTCGTCTATGCGCGCGACGCGCTCGACGGCCGCTTCATCCCGTATCCCGAGAGCTACGCCGCGATCGAGACGGCCATCGGCGTGGGCAACCTCATCGGCGGGCTGGCGGTGGGCATGATCGGCGGACGGCTGCGCAAGGGCTGGCTGGTCGTCGGTGGCTTCATCGTGATGGGCCTGGCGACGGTGATGCTCGGACTGACCGGCAACGTGCTCATCGCGCTCGGCGCGGCGGCGCTGATGGGCATCGCCAACCTCGTCTACATCATCCCCACCCAGACGATCTTCCTCGAGCTGACGCCGCTCGAGCTGATGGGCCGCGTCGTCGCCTTCCGCTCGAGCCTCGTCTTCGGCTCGATGACCGCCGCGATGGGCATCGCCGGCGTGCTCGCCGAGAGCATGTCGGTGGGCCTGGTCATCGCCGGCTTCGGGGCGCTGACCTTCCTCGCCGGAGTCGTCGGCGCGCTGCTGCCCAACGTGCGCGACCCGGTCACCGACGGACCGGCCACCGGAGCGACCACCGACGCGCCGGCTGAACCGGCCGCCGAGCCGGCCACCCCGCAGCCAGGCCCCTGACATAATCCGCGCAGCGTGCCCGCCGACGTCCTGCAGGTCCTGATCGTCATCTCGCTGCTCGTCGCCTTCGTCGTCGCCGTACGAGCGTGGCTCCTTTGGCGAACCGTCGAGAGCACGCGTGCCGACGTCCGTGCCCTGACCGTGCGCCTCCAGGGCGGGCCGGGCCGCGCGCCCGCATCGGCGAGCTCGTTTCGTGGCAAGCTGACTGAGGCCAACGCGGCCGTCGAGCGAGCGCTCTGGTCGCTGGCGCGCTTCGACGAGCGGTCGCTCCGGCTGGAGGGGCAACTGCGCACACGCCGGGCCGCGATCGACGAGCTGCGCGAGCGGCATCTGGCGGCCGCCCGGCGCGGCATCGCCGGCATCCGCCGCACGGTGCGCCTGTTGAGGCAGATGATGGAGTTGAGGAGGACGTTCCTGGGATGACCGAGCCGAGCCGGCCGACGCCGCGCGAGACGGCGGAGGAGCTGCCCTACGTCGACGATCGAGGGTCGAAGCTGTGGGTCGCGCTCATCGTCCTCGTCTTCGTGGCGATCTTCGCCTACGGCCTGCTGTTCGGTCGGGCCGGCCTGCTGACGCCGGCACCGACGCCCAGCCCGACGCCCAGCCCGACCCCGACGCTCAGCCCCAGCCCGAGTCCAAGCCCCAGCCCGACGCCCAGCCCGACGCCAAGCCCGAGTCCGATCACCAGCCCCAGCCCGGCGGCCAGCCCCTCCCCCGAGTCGACCTGACGTCTCCCGACGGTCATGAAGCGCTGGTTCGGCCGCGAGGAACGGGAGCCGGCCGAGCAGCGGGCGTGGATGGTCGAGTCGCAGCTCGTCCGGCGCGGCATCCGCGACGGCGAAGTGCTGGCGGCGATGGGCGAGGTGCCGCGCGAGCGCTTTATGCCGCCCGAGATGGCGCGGCGGGCGTACGAGGACAACGCGCAACCGATCGGGCACGGCCAGACGATCTCGCAGCCGTACATCGTCGCGCGCATGACCGAGGCGCTGCGGCTTCCCGCCTGGCGGCAGAAACACCCTGACGAGCTGCCGCGCGTACTCGACGTGGGCACGGGCTCGGGCTACCAGGCGGCGGTGCTCGCGCAGATGGGCGCCCAGGTCGTATCAATCGAGCGCGACCCGGACCTCGCCGAGCGGGCGCGGCGGCTGCTGGCCGAGCTTGGCTACGCGGTGGAGGTGATCGTCGGCGACGGCAGCGGTGGTGCGCCGGAGCGGGCGCCGTTCGCCGGCATCGTCGTCGCCGCGGCGGCGCCGGACGTGCCCGAGCCGCTCGTCGAGCAACTGGCGCCTGACGGTCGGCTGGTCCTGCCGGTCGGGCCGCGCTTCGAGCAGCAGATCGTCGCCGTCAGGCGCATCGGCGGCGAGACAGTCGTCGAGCCGCTCGAGCCGGCCGTCTTCGTGCCACTCGTGGGCGAGCACGGGTTCGGCGGGCGCTGATATCCTCGGCCGCGCATGACCCACGTCTTCGTCTCGCCCCATCCCGACGACGTCGCGCTGTCCTGCGGCGGGCTCGTCGCCAGCCTGCGCGAGCTCGGCCAGAACGTCACCATCCTGACCGTCTACTCCGGCATCGGTGGCGACGGCGGCAACGGGCTGCTGAGCGAGTACCAGCGTGCTGCGCTGGGTTTCGGCAACAAGACCATCTGGCCGATGACCGAGGCCTTCCGCCGCGACAACCTGGCCCCCGACTTTGCGGTCGAGCCGGCGGTCGCGGCCGCGCCGCCGTGGCTGGCCGACCCCGACCGGCTGGAGGTGACCCAGGAGCGGGCGAACACGCAGGCGCGCCAGTTCTGGCAGCGCGCCGCCTGGACGCGCTCGGCCAACATCAGCAACGTCGAGACCGAGGCGCGCCCGCTGGCCGACTCGGTGCGCGGCCAGGGCAGCCAGGAGCCGATCGACTTCGCCAGCGCCGACGCGATGACCATCCGCAAGGCCGAGGAGGAGCGCTTCGCCTACCTGATGGAGGCGTCGGTGATCTTCCTCGACCTGCCCGACGCCGTATACCGCGGCTACGAGGGCGACGACCAGCTGCTCGGCGCGGTACGCGAGGACGACGAGCCGCCGTACGAGCTGCTACGCCGCGAGATCGTCCGGCTCGAGCCGCAGATGGTCTACTTCCCGCTGGGCGTGGGCAACCACGTCGACCACCAGCTCTGCCGGGACATCGGCGTGGCGCTGCTGTCGGAGGGCCGGCGGTGGGTGATGCCCGGACCGAACTTCATCGGCCGGCTGTCCTTCTACGAGGACTTCCCCTACGCCTGGTGGAACGACTTCACCGGCACGCCCGAGGACACAGGCATGGGCCTGGCTCTGCCGCCCGGCGTCGGCGTCGAGCCGCAGTACAGCGACATCACCGAGGTGATGGAGCGCAAGGCCGCCGGCGTGCTGCTCTACCGCAGCCAGTTGCCGCGTCTATTCGACTCGGAACAGGCGATGTACGACGACCTCGCCAGCTACCACTCGCGCGTCGCCCTCGCCGGCGGTGTCAACGGCTACGCCGAGCGCTACTGGGCGACGGTCCGGCCCTAGGCGGCGCTGCGGCTGATGGACTCGGGGCCAGCAACAGCTGCCACGCCGTCCACGTAAAGCCCCTCCACCGCCTGAACCATCGCCGTCAACGAGAAGCGCGCCAGGGCCAGGTCGTGGGCCGTGCGGGAGAGGGTGTCGGCCAGCGGGTGGTCCCTCAGCAGGCGCGCGATGGCGTCGGCGAGGGCCGGCACGTCGTGCGGCGGAACGAGCAGGCCGCTGCGCATGTGCTCGATCATCTCCGGCACGCCGCCGACGGCCGTCGCAACGACCGGCCGGCGCAGCGCCATCGCCTCGAGGATGGCCAGACCCTGTGCCTCGCGATACGACGGCAATACGGCTACGTCGAGCGCCGCGGTCACGGCCGGCACGTCGTCGCGCAAACCCGTAAACACGACCTTCGCGCCCGGCCTCGCCTTGCGCGTCCCCACGCAGCGATCGCCGGTGCACTCCTCGCCGAGGAGGCCCAGCCGCTCGGCCTGCGCCTCCAGCGCCCCGCGCAACGAACCCTCGCCGATGATCAGGAGGCGTGCCTCAGGCACCTGCTCGAGCACGCTCGGCCATGCCTCCAGAAGAGTTGCGTGGCCCTTCTCCGGCTCGAGCCGCGCGACGACGCCGACCAGCGGCGTGCCCTCATCGAAGCCGTACTCCTCGGGCAGCGTGCAGCAGGCCTCCTGGTAGGCGTAGCGCTCGAGGTCGACGCCGTTGTAGATGAGCTCGATGGGCACGTCCGCGCGACCCTCGGCGTGCAGCTTGGCGACGATCGAGCGGCTGACGGCGATCAGCCGATCCATCGACGGCGTGAGCGTGCGCAGGAGCTCGCGGTCGGCAAGGCTGCGCACGCGGCTGGAGTGGACGGTGCCGATGACGTACGGCTTGGGCTTTCCCATCTCGGCCAGCGCCAGCGCCGCGCGCGTGCCGATCACCTCGGCGCGGAACATGTGGTTGTGGACGACGTGTGGCGGCGCCTGCTCGAGCAGCGCAACGACGGCCGCGAGTGCCTTCGCGTCGTCTGCCTCGTCGACGACGTGGACGGCGATACCCGAGGCGCGCAGGCGGCGCACCGCCGGACCGTCCGATAGCACGATGACGGTGGTCTCGAAGCGCTCACGCGAGAGGCCGGTAACGAGATCGTGGACATGCACCTGTGCGCCACCGCCCGCGCCGGTGGCCATCACCTGGACGACGCGGATCCTGTCGGTCGCTGGTTCGATCACCGGTGCCTCGGGCGGCCTGCGTTCGAGGAGCGTCATGGCGCCTCCCCGCGCAAGGCGATGAGGCGCTCGATGGGCTCGTCGCGAGCGCCCCACTCGTACTTGTACGGCTCGTTGCCGCGCATGAAGTCGAAGCGGCGGCGGCCGGCGGCAAGCCGATCGCGGATGTACTCGGCCGTGCCGCTGACACCGGGCGAGAGCTCCGCGGCGTCGGGCTCCATGCCGGCGTTGTACAGGTAGCACGTCTCACCGTCATCGAAGGCGAGCGCCGTGAAGATCAGGCGGTCGCCGCTGCGCACCTGGGCGACGTGCAACTGGCCGCCGTCCGCTTCGGTCTGCTCGAGCTCGGCCAGCCGGTGAATGAAGCGCCGACTGCGCTCCCCGCCCTCGTTGTCGGGAAACAGCCCCTCGTCGCCGAACCGCTTCTGGTGCAGGTCGATGAAGGTATCGACAGCCTCACGCGTCGGCCGCTCGATCGCCACGCTCAGGTCACCGCCGGCCTGCGCGCGGCGGAGCTTGCGCCGGATCTCGTGGCGCGCCTTCTTGCTCAGCGTGGCCAGGTACCCATCCCAGTCGGCGCCCTCCGGCACGGTCACCACGGGGCAGACGTCCTCGCGCTCACGGATCATCTCCCAGCCCTGCCTGCCGGCACGGGCGCGCAGGGCCGACTCGAGGGCTGGCAGGGCCGGGTCGTCGGTGCGCAGCCGGCGCAGGTCGACGACGTCCCATGGCTGGTCGCCGTACGCGGCATCGGGCGTGCCGGCGAGCGACTCGACGAGCGCGTCGGCGGCCGCCTGCACGTCCGATCGCTGGCACAGCAGGGTCGCGTAGTCGGCATGGTAACTGGCACCGAAGAAGACTGCCTTGGCGTCGGGGCGGACGAGCGTGCCGGCGAGCGTGCGGCGGCGCAGCACCGTGGTGGTGTGCTCGTCCTGTGGCTCATGCTCATGGCGATGCATCAGCGGCACGATGGCACGGATGTCGTCTGCGGCAGGTGCCGCTGCGCCGGCCCGATCTTTCACGCAGACAACGTACTGCTCGTGCGCGGTCTCGCCATAGGCATCCCACCAGGCACGGTGGAATGACCAACGCGAGAACGGCGTGGGTTTCGCGGTGGCGCGATACAGGCGCTCCCAGGCCGGCTTGGGGACTCTGTCCAGGTCGAGCGGCCTACATTGCAGGGCCAGCTGTCCTTCGGACTTGGGGGCCACGGCGGTCGATGTGGGCAAGGTTCGAGTGGCGTCCTGATGCGAGCAGGCTTGTTAGTCGATTGACGAACAGCGGTGCGTCGAGCATAGCACCAGACCGCGTCCACCCCGCTCTCCGTCAGTTGCCCGAAGCTCTCGAAACCCTGCGATGGATGAGCGGTATCCGGATCAGGTCGAGCAGCACGCGGAGGGCGAGCCGCAAGCCTGGCCGCATGCGCGAGCCACGCTTGTCCGACCACTGGACGGGCACGATCGCCATCGAATAGCCACGCTTGCGGGCGAGATGGATGATCTCGGCATCGAAGACGATGCCGTCGATGCGCTGACGCGCGAACAGGTCATGCGCCACATCACGACGAAACCCCTTGAAGCCGCACTGCGTGTCCGGCACAGGTCCCGTCACCCACAGGGCGGCCAGGGCGTGGAACAGGCGGCCCAGCATCCGGCGGTAGAAGGGCTGGCTCTGGCGGCGGTCGCTGCCGTCGGGCTGAACTCGACTGCCCAGCGCGACGTCGTGCGAGGCGAGCGCCTCGACGAGCAGCGGCAGTTGGTCGGGCGGCGTGGCCAGGTCGGCGTCGGTGAAGACGATGTACTCGGTGGTCGCGGCGAGCGTGCCGGCGCGCACGGCGCCGCCCTTGCCGCGATGCGGCTCGCGCAGGATCCGGAGAGGGATATGACTCTCACCGTTTGCCTCGGGACGGCGCTCGACCACGCCGGCCGTACCGTCTGCGCTGCCGTCGTCGACGACGAGCACTTCGCACGAACCGAGTTCCTCGGCTGATCGTCCGCCCTCGCGTGCCGGACCGTTTCTGTTCAGGTAGCCGAATAGCTCATCCAGCGCCGACCCGATCCGCTGTGCCTCGTTGTAGGCCGGCAGGACGATCGTCAGCCTCGGTTTCGGAGGACCGTGACCGGCCGGGCTGGGGCGCATCGGGGACATAGTAGCGGCGGTTCTTTTCACGAAGAGCCCAGCAACCTACGAGCACGCTCAAGCCTGCGACCCAAAGCACGGGCAAGGCGATCGTGCCAGCAAGCGGAACGGTCCAAAAGGCGTCGCGGCGGGCTCCCCACCACACGACGACAGCGGCGACAGGCATACGCAGCCATAGAGGCACAGGTAACGCCGGCCATCCTACCTGTTGCCCTGCGCTCTGCGACAGCAACGTCAGCCAGTCGGCCCACAGCGCCGGAAGCAGGAGCAAGGACACCAGGCTGACCGCCATGGTCGTGCCCAGAGCGATTGAAAGCCGCCGCCACTCCCGGCGAAATGCAAACCAGAGCAGGCCTATGCCAGGCGTGACTTTCGTCAGCAACACAAAGCTCCAGGCCGCCGGGTAGCGGAAGCCGAACACCATGGCCGCCGCAAGCAGGATGTGGATATTGCCGTGGTAAAGCTCGACCGCAACCGGCGGAAAGGCCAACAGAACGAGGAACGAGCGGCGGCCAAGCCACGCTAGCGTGGCGAGCAGCAATGAAACCCACAGCACGATGTACACCGGCCAGGGCAGCTGGCCTAGTAAAAGCGTTGGCAACACCGCAGCCGGCGAATATGGGAAAAAGCCAAGATCACCGACGCTGCCGGAGTAAAGGTTCGTAAGATCCTGGCGCCAATAGGCCACGGCGTCGTATCCGAAGCTACCTACCCGTGGTGCGACGATGAGGAAAAGGTAAGCGAAGAAGAGCAGGCCACCAAGGACAGCCCCGTGAAAGAGAGCCCTCCTCCGATCATCAGTCATGGCCATTATTGGAGCGCGCCGCGCCACGTCCAGGCGGAGCGAAGGCGCGGTGTAAGCGCGACAGCACCGGCGAGTAACGCGAGTCCTCCCGGCCAGAGGACTGGCAGTGCGATCAGGGCGGCAAGCGGGACAGCCCATCGGTGGTCATGTTTCGCCCCCCACCAGACCAGTCCTACCGCGAGAGGCAGCCGAGCCCACAGTGGCACGATGGCTCCCAGTCCGTAGGCGGGTGCCAATGCACTGCGCTCGAGCAATTGGATCCAACCCAACCAGCCTACCGGATCCAAGGCAAATGAAACGCCAGCGATCGCAACCGTGACACCGAGCGCGACGGCAAGCGAGCGCCATTCGCGCCGCGCCAAGAACCACACGAGCCCCACGCCTGGAGTCACCTTGGTCAATAGGATCAGCGACCAGGTCCAGGGATAGCGGAAGCCAAGAATGATGGCCCCAGCCATGAAGATGTGGATGTTCCCGTAGAGGATCTCCGCCCATGAAAGCGGCAGTAGCGGGACTAGCATCAGCGGCCCGGCGAGCCAGCCGAGAGTGAGAAGCATCGCCGTCAGGATTAGGGCCAAGAAGGCTTCCCAAGGCAGCATTTGGAGCGGCGCGAGGACATGTGCGAAAGCGGGCGAGTAGAGGTAGGCGCCATCCTGGCCGGGCAAGGCGTCGTATGTAATTGGCGCGCGCGTCGCCCAGTATGCTTGGGCGTCCACCGCGGGACCATTGAAGCTGATCCAACCCGCGACTAAGGCGCCACCGACACCCGCCATAATCAGTGCGTGGCGAACAGCCCGGCGTCGAGCCGGCGTCAGAACGGCCCCGACCGCGCCGCCGGATCTGCCCGCGGCTAGCGGGGCGTTCACGTTCGGCGCCCCAGACGCGGGAGCGCCAGCAACGGCACCAGCCGCCAGATTGCGAGAACCGGCACGGCGATGATCGAAGCGGTGAAGGCTAACCGATCCGATCCACGGCCGATGGCAAAAAGGACCAGCGCAATGCCGATGGCCAGCCGGAGGATGGCGTCAGCCAGCCCGTCTGGCAGGATCGCGATGACGCCAAAGGACTCCGTACTAGAGGCGCTCATCCAAGACAGGGCGGCGAGGTAGAGCATCCAGCTATCCGGCGCAAGCGCAAAGGATGCGGCACAGGCGCCGGCCAGCGTCGCGACGCCGATGACCAGCGAGCGGCGGAATGCTGGTTGTGCAAACCAGAGATATGGAAGCAGCAGCATCGGTCCGAACTTGACCGCTCCCGCCCAGCCGGCCATCCAGCCCCGACCGCGCAGAGCCATGACGCTCATCGCAGCTACCGGAAGCGTCACATTTCCGATGGAAAGCTCCGTCAATGTGAAAGGCACGAGCATCCACACGCCGACGTTGCGCCATGACCCCGCGAGGTAGCGCAAGGACAGCAGGCAGATGATGCGCCACGCCCAAGAGAATGCCAGCGCCGGCATGAGCGCGAAGGGCGCCCACAGCTGCGCAAACAGTGGGGGATAGCGGAAGGCTCCAAGCGCGCCCTCATCGTGTGCCCAGTAGAGCGGCTGGCCCTCGAGGACGTTGCGGCCGGCCTGCCAGTAGGCGTAGGCGTCGTAGCCCATGCCGCCGTCGTTATTGATAATCAGGATCAGTGCGGCGATTCCCATGCCGTAGCCGGCTGCGCTGCCGTACAGCAGCAGCCGCCGGCGGACGGCCGGCTCGTTAGCCAGCCAGCGCAGCCCAGCACGGATCGATCCCCGCGGTCGACCGACCGTCGACGCCTCAGCCATGCGACGTCGCCTCAGTCGCCGGGCGCCTGGCGGGCCACAGGACCGTCAGCGCCGCCACGACCACGATCGTCGCGCCAAGGATGGCCAGCGGCAACCACAGCACGGACAGTGTGACGAGCAGCCCTCCGAGCACCAGCGCCGCCCGCTCTCCGCTGCTCCCCTGACACCAGGCAAAGGCGGCAATGGGCAGTAGGACGGCGAGGTAGTGGTACCAGATCGAGCTCGGCAGGATCAGCGCGGCGGCGACCGCCAGCACGAGCGCCGCCGGCCAGCCGCCCGGGCGCCGCGCGACCACCACCGCCACGACGAGCGCGAGCAGGCCGACGACGATGACGGCAGAACGCACCAGGAGTGCGGCCAGCGGCACGCCGGGCAGAGCGAGCGCGACCACGCTGTCCGGCGCCAGGTTGGTTGGATAAAGCGCCGTTCCCGCGATCAGGTTCGGTATGACCCGTACGAAGTCGAGCCAAGCCTGCGGCGAGAGGGCTGCGCTTACGGCGAGAACGCCGAAGCCGGCAAGAAGCATGCCGCCTGCCAGGCGGCGACCGGCGAAAAGCGCCGGCAGGGCGACCACGCCGGGCGTCGTCTTGAGGAACGCACCGGCAGATACGAAACCGCCCGCCACGACGCCGCCGGTCAGTGCGAGCGCCACGAACAGCGCCTGAATACCGCTGACGTTGCCCTTCCACACCGTGTCGAAGTTGGGCAGAAACAGCGCGGCCGCGACAGCGCCCCAGAGCATGGTTTCTCCCGTCCTGGGGGCTCCGCCGGCGAAGGTTGCGATCCAGACCCCCAGCACGATCCCGGCCGTCTGAAGCGCCAGCCAGACGGCGGCGGCCGTCGGCAGAGATGCGCCGGAGAGCGGGACCAGCACCTGCGCCAGCACGGGTGGGTACTTGTAGAGCGTCGCGCCGGGCCCCTGCGCCGGGACCGGCGCGGTCAGCATCTGCGGCGCGTAGGGCGATCGCCCCGCCGCAACATCGCCCGCCGCAGCGTGGTAAGTCCCGAAGTCAAAGGCGTACTGGCCGGCGGGATCGGCCGCCTGGCGCGCAAGCAGGCTGGACAGCAGGACGACCGCGATGACGAGCAGCGTGGCGGCCAGGGCGACCCTGAACCCGGCCGACCGAAACGTCCGCACGCCGGGCCACGAACCAATACCCGAAAGTGACGTCACGGAGGCAGGCTAGCAGCGGCGGCAAGCGACGTGGTTGACCAGTTGGTACCGCTCCGGAGCTACGCATACCGTCCCCAGGTGACCCACCACGGCTAGGCGGCCTGCCCATTGGTACCGGTCTTCGGTGAGACCGGCCGTTGCTAGACTGCACCGCCCCATGGCCGCCCTGACCCTCTTCGCAGTCGCCTTCGTGGTCCGGCTGGTCGTGGGCAGCCTCTTCGCCGGGCCGGCCTACCCCGATTCCTACTACTACGTCAACGTCGCCCAGCAACTGGCGGCTGGCAGCGGCTTCCAGGTCGATTACATATGGAGCTTCGTCGACGTGGGCGGCACGCTGCCTGACGACCCGACCCTGCCCATCCCCTCGAACGGCCACTGGATGCCACTGGCGTCTCTCGTACAGGTGCCCTTCATCTGGCTGCTCGGCACGACACCGCTGGCGTACGGCCTGCCCTTCTGGCTCATCGGTGCGCTCGCAGCGCCGACGACCTGGCTCATTGGCATAGATGCCGGCCTCGGTCGGGCCACCTCGATGGCGGCGGGCCTGATGGTTGCCGTGCCGGGCGCCCTGACGCCGTTCCTGTCTCAGCCGGACAACTTCGGGCTGTTCATCGTTCTCGGACCGCTCGCGCTGTGGCTGTGTGCGCGGGGTCTTCGCGGGGACCGGCGCGCCTTCGTGATCGGCGGTCTCGTCGTCGGACTGGCGACGCTCGCGCGCAATGACGGCGTCCTGCTCGGCGTTCCCTTCGCGCTGGCGGCGCTGGCGGATCTTCGCCGCCCAGGCGGCGAGCGGCAAATCGGCCTCTCCTCGGCGGTCGCCTGCGCGGCCCTCTTCGCGCTCGTGATGGCGCCGTGGCTTGTACGTCAGTTGGACGCCTTCGGCACGATCTCGCCGTCGGCGGCGAGCGGCCGCATTCTGTGGATAGTCGACTACGCCCAGCTGCACAGCATCAGCCAGCCGCTGCCCGGGCCGGCGTCACTGGTCGAGCAGGGCATCGGCGCTCTGATCATGAGCCGCCTCGCCGGCTTCGCCTGGGCGATCGGGCTGTTCGTGCTGTTGCCGCTTGTCGTGGCCCTCACACCGTTTGCGTTGATCGGCGCGTGGTTGCGACGGCGCGATCCCGCGTTCCGACCGTTCTTCATCTATGCCACGCTCCTCTTCGCCGCCAGCGGTCTGTTCTTCGCCGTCCACGTTCCCTACGGCACGTTCATTCACTCGGCGGTCGCGCTTTTGCCGCACACCTTCCTGCTCGTGCCGGTGGGTATCGCGGCGGCGGTGGAGTGGATGGCCCGTCGTCGGGCTTCGTGGAAGCCACAACAGGCCACGGCAATCTTCACCGCCGGGGCGGTGCTCGTTGCCGCGCTGGGCGGTGCACTGCAGACGTTGAAGACCACGCGCAACTGGAGCGACGTCCACAGCGTGCAAGTCCAGCTGGCCGGCCGACTGGAGGCACCGCCTGACGAGCGACTGATGTCGGTCGACGCGGGCGCCTACCGTTACATCGGCGGCCGGCCCGGCATCGTCACGCCCAACGACGAGCTGCCGCTGATCGAGCAAGCCCTGCGCGCGTACGACATCCGGTGGCTGGTCCTCGAACGAGCGGCCATCGTGCCGGCGCTGGCGCCGATCCTGCGCGGCGAAACGAAGCCTGTGTGGCTGTCCCCGCCGATCGCCGTCGTCGAAGCGCGGGCCGGCGGAGGAGCACCCGAGGGCGCGCTGTATGCCGTCTGCCTCACGCCGGCGGACACGCGGTGCGAGCCATGAGCGGCCACCTGCGGACCCTATACTGCTTTTTCGATGGAGACGCGGACCGTGGGCAGTAGCGACCACGTCCAGCCCGACGTGTCGGCGCGTGGACAGGGTGACGCCGTCAGCATGGCCCGCCTCGAGGCCCACGAGGAAGAGCGCGCCCGCCTGGCCGAGGAGCTTCACGACGGTCCGGCGCAGGCGCTCGCCAATGCGATCTTCCAGACCGAGCTGGCCGAGCGATCGCTGCACAGCGATCCCACCGGTGCCGCCGCCGAACTGCGCCGCCTGCGCGACCGCCTACAGCGCGAGCTCGAGACCCTGCGCGCCTACATCAGCCAGATGCGCCCGCAACTGCACGAGCCGGAGGCGCTGGAGCAGGCGCTGCAGGATGCGGCGACGAGCCTGACCGAGTACACCGGCATCCCGGTCGACGTGCGCCTCGAGGCGCCCGGCGCGGAGCTGGAGGTCACCGCGCGCAACGTCGCCCTGCGGGTCGCACAGGAGGCGCTGCGCAACGTGGGCAAGCACTCTGGCGCCAAGCGCGCCTGGCTCTTCACCCGCCGCGCGACGGACGGGACACGCTCCACGTGGGAGCTGGAGGTCGGCGATGACGGGCACGGCTTTGTCGAGGGTCAGTCCGAGCGGCACGACCGGCGGCGACACTTCGGCCTGCGCTTCATGCGCGAGCGGTCAGATCTGCTGGGGGCCCAACTCGATATTCGATCGGAGCCTGCCGCCGGAACCGTCGTCCGGCTGCGCATCGGCACAGAAGGGGAGAGGAGTTGAGAAACATGTCCATGGACTACAGCGGGCCGGAGCGCCGGCGCGGGGGGCCGGACCGACGCAACCCCGAGATCAAGACGAAGATCCTGCTGGTCGACGATCACGCCCTCTTCCGCGTGGGCATGCGCCAGATCCTCGAGCGCGAGCAGGACTTCGTCATCGTCGGCGAGGCCGAGAACGCCCGCGACGCATTCACGATGGCGACCGAGCTCAGCCCGGACACCGTCCTGCTCGACCTGTCACTGCCCGCGCCGGGCGGGATCGAAACGACGCAGCGCATCAAGCGCGAGGTACCGAGCATCGGCATCATCGCGCTGGCCGTCGCCGAGGACGAGGACCAACTGTTTGACGCGATCAAGGCCGGCGCCGCCGCGTTCATCCTGAAGGACATCAACCCGGACGACCTGGTGACGATCATCCGCCGCGTGCGCAACGGCGAATACCTGATCAACGACAAGGTCTTCTCGCGCCCCTCCGTCGCCAGCCGGGTGCTGAAGGAGTTCCGCGAGCTGGCCGTCTACGGCCAGGAGGCCGCGCCGATTTTCGCGCCCCTGTCCCCGCGCGAGGTGGAGATTCTCGACAACATCGCCAAGGGCATGACCAACAAGCAGGTCGCCTATGCCCTGAGCATCAGCGAGCAGACGGTCAAGAACCACATGAGCTCGATCCTGCGCAAGCTGTCCGTCAACGACCGCACGCAGGCGGTCGTCTACGCAATGAAGCAGGGCTGGATCCGGATCCCAGAGGACTGAGCTGGTGGGGCAGGAACAGCCGGTCGGCGCCAGGGCGCAGCTCGAGCAGCTTGAGCGCGAGCTGAGCGAGATCGACCTCCTGCTCCAGCAGACGGCGACCGAGGCGGAGCGCCACGAGACCCGCCGGCGCCAGCAGGCGGAACGGCTGGCGGCCCTCAGCCGCACCGGCGGCAGCGACCCGCAGGCGCTCGACGAGGCGCGGCTCCAGTTGCTGACTCTCACCCAGCGGGCGGCGCTGATGGAGGGCCAGGTCCAGGTCCTCGAGGGCAAGCAGAAGACCCTCAAGCGCTTTCACGAATTTGTGACCCAGCTGCTGCCCATCCTCGAGACGCAGCCTGGCGCGCAGCCCGCCCAGGCCGAAGGCGCCGCGCCACCCTCGCGTGCTCTGCTCGCCGCGCAGGAGGATATGCGCCGCGAGATCGCGCGCCAGATGCACGACGGCCCGGCGCAGAGCATCGCCAACATCGCGCTCCAGGCGCAGGTCGTCCAGCACCTGCTGGAGCGCGATCCCGCGCAGGCCAAATCCGAGCTGGGTCGTCTGCGCGAGATGGTCCAGCACGCCCTCGACGCGACGAAGGCGTTCATCTTCGAGGTCCGGCCGATGGTGCTCGACGACCTGGGCCTGGTCGCCACCCTGCGCCGGGCCTGCCTCGAGCGCTCACGACGAACGGGCATCCAGGTGCGCTTCGAGTCGGTCGGACAGGATCGCCGCCTGGGTGAGGAGCTCGAGAGCGGCCTCTTCCGCATCCTGGAGGATGCGCTGGACGGTTTCCTCAGCCGCCACCCGGCAGAGGCCAGCCTGCACCTCGACTGGAGCGACGAGGAGGTTCGCGCCGCCGTCCGCACGCGCACTGCACAGCCTGTCGAGACGCATCCCAGTCAGTGGCAGCCGCCCTCGCTCGACGAGAACAGCGACGTGCCGCCGGCTCTGGCCGGCGTGATGCGCGGCCGCCAGGAATACGAGGCTGCCAAGGCGGCCGAGCGCCAGCGGGCGAGTGCCCTACCAACTCAGGTATGGAGCGAAATTAGCGGTCGCGCCACCGCGCTGGGTATAGAAATCGCCCTTGTCGAGGAGGGGCACGGACTGGAAGCTGTGGTGCGTTCCGGCACCTGACTAGGACCTCTTTCTTATTTACTTCTTGACACACGAGCGTAACGTGTGCCCGTGGCGCGCTTGCGCTGGACTTATCGTCACTGGAGGGAAACCGGATGCTTCACGGTCTCATCCTGTACCTGCAGAGCCTGCGGGAGCGGCGTGAAAGCGGCCAGGGCCTGGCCGAGTACGCGCTGATCCTGGCGCTCATCGCGATCGTCGTGATCGCAGCCCTGATCTTCCTGGGCGACGCGATCAACGACATCCTGTCAACGATCGGCGCCGCACTGAACGCGGCCGGCAGCTAAGGACACGCACTGAGACGCCGGCCGGCGACGGTCGGCGTCTCTTTGTTTCCAGGTCCGCCGTCCACCCGCTGTAGCATCAGCGGGTGGCCGCGGAGAACCCGAACGAAGAAGTCAGCAAGGGCCAAAGAGTCACCGAGTACGCACTTATCGTAGGTCTGATGGTCCTCATCACATTGGTCACGCTGACCGTATTCGGGACACAGGTCGGCTTCGTCCTCTCGCTTGTAGCGGAGACGATCCACCAGTAGGGGGGTGGCGGTTCTCCGGTACGGACATACCATTGAGGTTGTCCGTCTGCGGATCAAACTCTGACCGGCGCCGTATCCGGCGCCCGCAGCCGGAGGATTGCCACATGACACGCCCGAGGGGGGCGAAGGAGCTTCCGCGGAGGGAAGCGGGCCAGGGCCTCGCCGAGTACGCACTCATTCTCGCACTCATCGCTCTCTTCGCGGTGGCCGCCCTGACTTTCCTTGGAAGCGCCATCAACGACTTCCTCAGCCACGTTGGAGCCACGCTCAACAGTCTCTGAGCCTGCTACTCCTCCTTCGCAGCGGAGCGGCGTCTGCCCGTCCTCCTCGGGCCGGCGCCGCTCCACTTTTCCGCCGAGCCGGCCGTGCATCGCCTGTACGCAGTGCTGCTTAGTGTGCGAGTCCTAGTCCATTCGTATGATCGCCACCCTTCGGCCGGCGAACTAGAGTCGTTGCCACCTGTCAAAACGCCTTGCAAAATGGCGCCTTTCGGGGGGCGGTAAGATCAGCAGCCCACAGCCGCCAGTACTGGAGCCAAGTTGGCCGACAACATCCGCGTCCTGATCGTCGACGACATCCCCGAGACGCGTGAGCACCTGGGCAGGCTGCTCAGCTTCGAGGCGGACGTCGAGGTCGTGGGCGCAGCCTCGTCCGGCCCCGAAGCCATCGAGCTCGCCGGCAAGGTTCAGCCCGACGTCATCCTGCTCGACATCAACATGCCGGGCATGGATGGCATCACCGCCGCCGAGCTCCTTGCGACGCGGGCGCCGACCGCCGCCATCATCATGATGAGCGTCCAGGGTGAGCCGGACTACCTGCGGCGGGCGATGCTGGCCGGTGCGCGCGAGTTCCTGGTCAAGCCGTTCAGCTCGGACGAGCTTGCCGCCTCGGTGCGGCAGGTCCACGCGCGCGAACGCCAGAAGCTGGGCCGGGTGACCGTCGCTGCACCGGACAAGAACGGCAGCGACGGGCCGCCGCGCCGCAAGGCCGGCCGCGTCGTCACGCTCTTCGCGCCGAAGGGCGGTGTCGGGCGAACGACGCTCGCCGTCAACCTCGCCGTCGCGGCGGCGACCGAGATGGGCCAGAGCGTCGTCCTCGTCGACGGCAGCCTCCAGTTCGGCGACGTCGGCGTCCTGCTCAACCTCAGCCCGAAGAACAAGTCGATCGTCGACCTGGCGCAGGAGCTGGCCGGCGACGAGGACGTCGAGGCGCTCGATGGTGCACTGGTCAGCCACACGAGCGGCATCAAGGTCCTGCTCGCGCCGCCGACGCCCGAGATGTCCGAGCTGGTGACGGTCGAGCACCTCCAGCGGATCGTCAGCGCGCTGCGCGCTCACTACGACCTGGTCATCGTCGACTCGTGGCCGTGGCTGCAGGACAGCACGCTCAGCCTGCTCGACCAGTCGGACGTCGTGCTGCTGGTGCTGACCCTCGAGATCACCAACATCAAGAACATCCGCCAGTTCGTCGAGCTGAGCGAGCAACTGGGCTACTCCGACGCGAAGGTCCAGCTCGTGCTCAACCGCGCCGACGCGGCCTACGGCATCCGCGTGCAGGACGTCGAGAGCTCGATAGGCCGCAAGATCAACCATACCGTCGTGTCGGACGGTCGCACCGTCGTTTTTGCCCTCAACCGGGGGGTTCCGTTCGTCGTCGCTGCGCGACAGGCGCGCGTCAGCGAGGACATCGTCCGCCTGGCGCAGGCGGTCGCCGGGGAAGAGTCAGTCGTCGCAACGGCGTCAGGCGAGAAGTCGATCGCCCGGAAGGGCATCTTCGCGTGGCGCTGAGGTCGTCAGTTAGGTCAGGGAGGTTTCAGCCATGTCGCTCCTGAGGCGGATCGAGAGCGCTCGTCCCGCAGCCGAGACGGGCGGGGGTCCCGCCTCGCCTTCATCCGTGCCGGCCCAGATCCCCGGCGCCGCACCGCCGCCCGCCGGCGGGCCACCGCAGGGCGCCGCACCGGCGCCGCCGCGGATACTGAGCCAGGTACCGCACCGCGAGTCCTTCCGCGACGCCAAGTTCCGCATCCAGAACCGGGTCATCTCGGACCTCGATCCGAAGCTCGACCTGGCCAACCAGGTCGAGGTGCGGCGCGAGATCGAGGAGGCCTTCGGGCGCGCGCTCGACGATGAGGGCCTTGCCCTCACCCGCGCCGAGCGCGCTCGCATGCTCGAGCAGATCACCGACGAGATCATCGGCCTCGGTCCGCTCGAGCCGCTGCTGCGCGACGAGAGCATCACCGAAGTGATGGTCAACGGGCCGCGGCAGGTTTACATCGAGCGCGACGGCAAGCTCGAGATGACCAACATCTCGTTCCAGAACGACGAGCACGTGCTGCGCATCATCGACCGCATCATCAGCCCGATCGGTCGGCGCATCGACGAGTCGAGCCCGATGGTCGACGCCCGCCTCGTCGACGGCTCGCGCGTCAACGCCATCATCCCGCCGCTGTCGCTGGTGGGGCCGGTGCTGACCATCCGCAAGTTCTCGGCCTCGCCGCTGACGACGGACGACCTGATCCGCTTCGGCACCGCCACGCCCGAGATGTTCGACTTCCTGCGCGCCTGCGTCGAGGCGCGGCTCAACGTCTTCGTCTCGGGCGGCACCGGCTCGGGCAAGACGACGATGCTCAACATCCTCTCGTCGTTCATCCCCAACGACGAGCGCATCGTGACCATCGAGGACGCGGCCGAGCTTCAGTTGCGGCAGGAGCACGTCGTCACGCTCGAGGCGCGGCCGCCGAACATCGAGGGCAAGGGCGCCATCCCCATCCGTGAGCTGGTGCGCAACGCGCTGCGCATGCGGCCCGACCGCATCATCGTCGGCGAGTGCCGTGCCGGTGAGGCTCTGGACATGCTGCAGGCGATGAACACAGGCCACGACGGCTCGATGTCGACCGGCCACGCCAACACACCGCGCGACATGCTTGCGCGCCTGGAGACAATGGTCCTGATGGCGGGCGTGGACCTTCCGCTGCGCGCCATCCGCGAGCAGATCGCCTCGGCGGTGGACCTGATCGTCCACCAGAACCGCCTGAAGGACGGCTCGCGCAAGATCGTCAGCATCACAGAGGTGCAGGGGATGGAGGGGGACGTGATCGTGATGCAGGACGTCTTCCTGTTCGAGCAGACGGGCGTCATCGAGGGCAAGGTCCAAGGCCAGCTGAAGCCGACCGGTGTCCGCCCGCGCTTCACCGAAAAGTTCGAGTCGATGGGCATCCACCTGCCGCCGGGCATCTTCGGGCAGGGTTTCTAGGGGATCTTTCCGATGGAGCAACTGCTGCCGCTGCTGGTGGCCGCCCTCGCCGCCCTGGCCGTGCTGCTCATCTTCATGGGCCTGGCGACAGGCTCGGACGTGACCGTGCGCCTCAAGCGCTACGCATCGACGGCACCGGCGGAGTCGGAGAAGATAGAGCGGCAGAACCTGGGCGAACTGATCCAGAGCTCGGCCGCCCTGGCCAGCATCAACCGCGTCGTCGAGCGGCGCGACTGGGGCGCCAACATGGCACGCGAACTCGCGCGAGCTGACCTACCGCTCAAGCCGAGCGAGTGGCTGGCGATACGCGTCGGCGCGGTGGTGGGCGTGCCAGTGGGCATGGTCGCCCTCAGCTCCGCCGTGCCGGCCTTCAGCAACCCGCTGGTCTGGTTGGTCGGCCTTGCTATCGGCTACTTGCTGCCGCGGATCTGGCTGGGCCGGCGCAAGGCCGCGCGCCTGAAGGCGTTCAATGGCGCTCTGGCCGACACGATCACACTGCTGGCCAACTCGCTGCGCGCCGGCTCGTCGTTCCTGCAGTCGATCGACCTGGTCGTCCGCGAGAGCCAGCCGCCGATCTCGACCGAGTTCGGACGCGTCATCCGTGAGATCAACCTCGGCCTGACACTCGAGCAGGCGCTCAGCAACATGAACCGGCGCGTCAAGTCGGACGATCTGGACCTGATGACTACCGCGATCATCATCCAGTCGCAGGTCGGCGGCAACTTGGCCGAGATCCTCGACTCAATCGCCTTCACGATCCGAGAGCGGGTTCGCATCAAGGGCGAGATCAGGACGCTGACGGCACAGGGCCGCATGTCCGGTTACGTGGTCGGCTTCCTGCCCATCGGCCTGGTTGGCGTCATCTCGATCATGGCGCCCAACTTCATGTCGCCGATGTTCGAGGCCCCGCCGGCATTGGCTGGGATACCGATCGGCATGATCATCCTCGCAGCAGGTGCGGTGATGATGGGCATCGGCTTCATGATCATCCGCCGCATCGTCGACATCGAGGTCTGAGATGACGCTGCCAGTGCTTCTTCTCGCCGCCCTCGCCGGATTGGGCGTGTTCATCGTGTTCATGGCGCTCGTCGGCGGACGGTCCCTGGATCCGGTCCAGGCGCGGCTGACGCAACTGGGCACGATGCAGGCGCGCAATCTCGAGGAGCTCGAGCTCCAGCAGCCACTGTTCGAGCGGACCATCCGGCCGCTGTCCGCGCGCCTGGCCGTCATTACCCAGCGGCTGACCAATCCGCGCAAGATGGTCAACACCGACAAGCGGCTGGCGATGGCCGGCTATCCGGGTGGCCTCCGCTCGATGGACTTCGTCGCGGTCAAGGTCGCCGTGGGTGCCATCGGCGCGGTGATAGCGTTCCTCATCAGCCTCCTGCGGATCGACGTCGGCGTGGCCGTCATATCCATCGCGCCTGGTCTCGGCATCGGGTTCGTGCTGCCCGAGATCTGGCTCTCGCGGAGAATCAAGAAGCGCCAGCACAAGATCCTGCGCGCGGTCCCGGACACGCTCGACCTGCTTACTATCTCAGTCCGAGCTGGCCTGAGCTTCGACGGCGCGTTGGGCAAGGTGATCGAGAAGACGACCGGCCCGCTGGCCGACGAGTTCCGGCGCGCGCTGGCAGAGGTGCGCGTGGGCAAGGTCCGCCGCGAGGCCCTGCGCGACATCGTTGGCCGCACGGAAGTGCCGGCGCTGACCAACTTCATCGGCGCTGTGGTCCAGGCGGAGCAACTGGGCGTGCCCATCGCCCGCGTGCTCCAGATCCAGAGCGAGCAGCTCCGCATCGAGCGCCGCCAGCGCGCCGAGGAGATGGCCAACAAGGCGCCGATCAAGATGCTCTTCCCACTCGTCGGCTGCATCTTCCCGTCGATGTTCATCGTCATCCTCGGCCCAGCGCTGATCCTGATCATGCGTACGTTTGGGGCAGATTGAACTCACTCGTAAGGTCAGATGACGGACGGGTGATCTCGCGCAACGTCAACTTCGCGGAGTCATTCGTGGCGCGACTCCGCGGGCTAATGGGCCGGTCGCATCTGGCTGCGGATCAGTCGCTCTACCTCGTTGGCACGAACGGTGTTCACATGCTGTTCATGCGCTTTCCCATCGACTGCATTTTCCTGGGAGAGGCGCAGCGCGATGGCAGTCGGCCGATCGTGGCGCTGCGACACCGCTTGCTGCCCTGGCGCAGCGTGGTGTGGTACGTGCGGGGTGCCAAGGGCGCCGTGGAACTCCCGGCGGGCACGCTCGATGAGGCCGACCTTCGTGTCGGCGACCTCGTCCGGTTCGAGCTAGCCACCAGCTAGCGGGTCACAAACCATGTTCGAGGCCCTTGCCGCGCTGGGCATGTTCATTGCCGTGCCCGTCACAGGGCGCCTGGCGGCGGGGCGTCTGCCGTCCCTAGTGCCAACCGTTGCGCGGCCGGCGGTGTGGGTTGCCGGAGGCGGCGTGATCTGGTCGGTCCCGCTCTTGGCGAGCCTGGTGCTCGGCGTCTACCGACCTGAAGTGATCGGGCTGGCAGGCTGGGCGGTAGTGGCGGTGATCGCGTCAACGAGGGTTCGCCGGTCGGTACGCTGGCGGCCGTCACTGAGCCGGGTGGGCTGGCCCGACCGTCTCGTGCTGCTGAGTGTGATGCTAGCGAGCGCGCTGACACTCGTGTTCCCATCCGATCCATCGACGACTGGGAACGACATCAACGTCTATGCCGCTCACGCCGTCTACATGAACAACCATGGGCGGCTGGACGTTCCGTACCCTTGGGAGACGGGCGAGCCACCGCCTGGCTATCTAGCGTCGCCCGGCCTGTACGCGACGCAGCCGACGATGACGGTCCAGTTTGCGCACCTGTTTCCAGCGTGGCTGGCCCAGACGTATGCGGTCTTCGGCTTTGATGGCCTGATCAGGCTCAACGCCGTCGTCGGCATCCTGGCGCTGCTGGCGATCTACGGCTTCGCCAGGCGCCTCGCCGACGCGCGCGTGGCGGCGTTCGTCGTGGTCTTCCTAGCCTTCAACCCGGCCCAGGTCTGGGTCGCCCGCCAGACGCTGTCGGAGATCTTCGCCCAGTTGCTAATCTGGAGCGGCCTGCTGCTGCTGACGATCTACCTCACGCGAGGCGGGCCGCGCTGGGGAGCGTGGGCCGGGCTCGTGCTGGGCGCCGCGGCCTTCGTGCGCATCGATGCTTTCCTGCTGGTGCCGTTCCTATTCATCGGCCATGCCCTGTGGCGCGTCCTACAGCCTCGGCTGGCGCGGCCGGCGGTCAGCTGGGGGTACTTCTATGCCACGGCGGGACCGACGTTCGCGCTGGCCCTCGCCTACTACGCCCTCTTCAGCCAGCCGTACCTGATACAACATGGCTCGCAAATTCTCCAGATCGGGGCGCTGACGGTAGCGGCGTTGGCCGCCCTCGGCGCGACCCATCTGGGCCGGCTGCTGATGCTCGGCCGGGCGCTCTTCGAAAGGCGGCCGGTCGTTCTCGGCCTGCTCGGGCTGCTGGCTCTGGTCGCCGCCTACGCCTATTTGGTCAGGCCCAACCTGCCGCCGTTCGCCGTCATGGATGCACCGGGCGCCATCTACGACGGTGAGCGGAGCTATGTCGAAGAGGCGCTAGTCAACATCGGTCGCTACCTGACGCCGGCGGCCGTCCTCGGCGCCGTGGCCGGCTGGTCAGCGGCGTTCTTCGCCATCACTGACCGCCGCCGGCGCTTGCTGCTCGCGCTCGTGCCGCTGCTCGTCGTCACGCTTGGCTACAGCGCGGCTTATTTCTGGAACCAGTCAGCCTTCCCCAACCATTTCTGGGCGATCCGCCGCTTCGTTCCCGTGATCATCCCTGCCTTCATCGTTTTCTCGGCGCTGGCAGCGACGGTAGGCCTGCGTCGACTGTCGCTACCCGGGCGGCGACTGGCCGTCGGGCTGTCGGTACCGCTGCTGATCTTTTTCACGCTCTGGATGGGCGTCCCGACGTATGCCGTCCAAGAGCGCGCGGGAGCCGTCGAGCGCCTCGCCGAACTCGCCGATCACCTGCCGACCGAGGGCGAGATCCTTGCCCTCGAGGGCGACTATGAGGCGGCCAACTTCTGGCTGCCTCTACAGCTCATGTTCGATCGGCCGATCGTGCCACTGCGCGTACAGACGGACGCCGGCCGCATGGAGGCGCTGCGCCGATTGCTGGCCGCGAGCGATGATCAACCGGTGATGATCGTGACGGCGGCCCACGACTACCGCATGGACGCCATCGTGGGAAATCGGACAGCACAGGTCACGCTGGCGCGAACGCTCATCCGCAACAACATTAGCCCGCCCCCGCGTACGACGCTCGTCGAAGAGACTACGCTCACCGTTATCGAGGCGACCGGACTCAATATTCTCGGCGTGCCCTTCGGTGCCGCGCCGCAGTGGGTCGCGCCGGTCGAGGGCTTCCACCGCGCGCAGCTCGTCGATGGCCGGCCGCTGCGCTGGACTGACGGCCACGGCCGCATCTCGATCCCGCTCGTCGGTGACGTGCTGCCCACGCTGTTGGCAGTGTCCCTTGCTGATACCGGCCCAGGTGGCGGCCCGCTGAAGATTGTGGTCAACGGATCGACCGTCTACGACGGCGAGGTGCCCGCCGGCCCGTGGGCCGCCGAGTACAAGGTCGACGAGCTCGTCCAGCTGCGCCTTGGCGAAGCGGCCGAGATCGAGATCATCAGCGATGTCTTCGAGAGCGAGCCGGTCGATCGCTTCAGTCGCGAGACGCAATTCGGCGTCCACCTGGAGAAGATCAGTTTCTTCGCCGATGGTCGATGAAGTCGGTCTACGCCGAGGTTTACACCAGCACTGACGTTCCCGTTGCACGACCGCTCGCCGGCGGCGCCGTCGCTACGACGTTGGCATCTGTCCTCTTTGTTGCCGCCGGCTATGTAATCAACGTCACGCTCGGGCGCGCTCTAGGCCCAATCGACTATGGGTTATTCGGCGTCGTAATCGGTCTGTTGACCGTAGTCAACTCGCTCCAGACGGCCGGAATCCCTCAGGCCGTCGCCAAACTGACCGCTGAGGACATCCAGAGAGCTGGCGACCTCATACTGACGGCCGGCACGGTCCAGATGGGTGCTAGCGTCGCCATCGCAGCCTTTCTCTTTTTCGGCTCCGAACAGCTGGCAGCCATTTTCGGCGATGCTCGATTGGCTGCCCATTTTCATGTCGCATCAGTCGCGCCACTGACCTATGCCGTCTTCACCCTGTTCTGGGGATCGGCTGGGGGACGTGGCCTCTACGTACGTCAAGCCATCATGCTCTCACTGAGCGGAGTCGCCAAGGCAATCTTTGCGGTGGGACTCGGACTGCTAATGGCGGTCCCGGGCGCAATCCTCGGCTACGTAATTGGTCCGTTGATCGGTAGCGCTGCAGGGCAATTCAGTGGTCTTCGACGTGCGAGGCTCGTCTCGCCGCGCCCCATTGTTGTCTACTCTATTCCATTGGTGTTGCTTGCCGTGCTCTCGATGGCACTGCTCCACGCTGATCTCTTCATGGTGAAGGCGTTAAGCGGTGGACCGGCAGATGCCGGTCATTACACAGCTGCTCAAAACATTTCGCGACTGCCGTATTTCTTGCTCACGGGCTTAACGGCCATGATCCTGCCAGCAGCGGCTCGGCGACGGGCAACCCCGCAGAGCCTGAGTACGCTCGTTGAGAAGGCCCTGCGCTTCGCCGTCGTGATTACATTCCCCTTGGTTGCTTTGCTTTTTGGAACAGCCGACGACGTTGTCGTAATCCTCTACTCCGATGCCTACGACGCTGCGGCAGGTGCGGTTCGAGTCCTGAGTCCCGCGATGGCGCTCTTCGCGCTCTCGGTATTGCTGGCCGGCATCTTGGTCGGAGTAGGCAGGCCATGGGCGGCAAGCAAAGGCATGGTCGTTGGCTTACTTATTGCCGTTCTCGTTGCTGCCGCGCTCGTCCCTATCGTCGGCTTGGCCGGCGGTGGACTGGCGACACTCATGGGTGCAGCATCCACGGGAGTGCTCATCACACTTGAGCTGTGGCGCGAGTACAAGATTCGGATCCCATGGCTGAGTCTGGGTAAGACGCTTGCTGCGTCCGGTGTCGTAGGGGGTGCTGCACTCCTTCTCGATGGCGCGGTTGCCACTGTCGTGGGAGTGCCGCTTCTGGCGGCCGCGTATGTTGGCCTGCTGATTGCCATGCGTGAAGTCACCATCGTGGACTGGCAGAGCCTTACCAAGACTCGGGGGTCCACCTAGTACGACGCGCGCTGGGCTAGCGAGGCTAAAGATTCCATTGTCGAGAACACTACGGAGCCAGAAGCCGGGCGGTCGAAAGACTAGGCATGCTCGTGCGTTCGACTTGGGTCGAAACCGCCATGCCTGGCCAATACCGCTGACGCGAGCACGTCTTCATGAGCTTCAGCGATGCGGGGCCATGAGAAGTGCCCGGTTGCCCGCTCGGACGCGTTCTTGGTCAGCGAGAGACGGAGCTCGGCGTCGCCAAGCAAGCGCACGACAGCAGCTGCGATTTCACCGGGATCCTCCGGCTCGATCAGAAGCCCAGTCTCCTCGTGGCGTATCAGGTCAGATACCCCGCCCACACGACTGGCCACTATGGGGACGCCCGAGGCAGCTGCTTCCAGCAGGACGACGGGCATGCCCTCAGTGTCGCCCTCGCGGCTCAGGACAGATGGTGCTACGAACACATCGGCCTCTCGAAACTTGCCGGGCAGATCTCGGTTAGCCACGGCGCCTTGGAACTCGACAATGTCATCCACCATCAAATTGGCGGCCAACTCCTCAAGGAGCGATCGTTCAGGCCCATCGCCTACGATCACCAGTCTAGCTCCCGGCACCGCGGCCCGGACCAGCGGCATTGCGCTGATGAGGTGGCGCACACCTTTCTTTTCCACTAATCGCCCGACGAATAGGACGACAGGTGCGTCTCCGTAGAGAGCCGGGTTCCTCGACTTTCCGTCATCGACAAAGGTAGACGGGTCGACACCCATCGGGATGACGTTGGATTCGACTCCGGTGCTGTCCAGTATGGCGTTCCTGAGAACCGTGCTCACAGACGTCACAGCGTCGGCACTCTGGCAGACGAAGGACAGCAAACGTCGTCGCCAGCCATGGCTCATCGCGAAAACGTCTCCGCCATGCGCCGTTACGACAACAGCACGACCACCTAGCAAGCGTACGGCGACGGCGACGAGTCCCTGCGGCAGCACCCAGTGCGCGTGGATGACGTCGATATTCATCGCTCGCGTCAAGCGAGTCGCAGAAAGGAACTGGGCAGCCACGAAACTGGGTAAGAGCAACCAACGTATTGGATGCCTGCGGAGATTCTCGAGGATCCCGCCGTCGTAGCACAAAAGAGATGCGCGCCGCGGAGCATAGCGGAATCGATGCACGTATACCCCTGTGCTAATCTCACGGCGCTTGGCGCCATTTGCATGCGGAGCCAGAACGTGCACGTCGTGCCCACGCTTCGCCAACTCAGCAGAGAGGTGCAACACGAATGGGGGTACGCTATCGTCATGCCAACGTGGAAACGTTGAAGCCAGAACCAAGATACGCATCTTCAACCTGGACCGTGACGCCATGAGATACGCTTCAGCGCCGCACTGCTGAGGTGGTCAGTCGCGGCGAGCGCGCACAACGTATCCGATTCCCAACTCGGTGCTCGCGAACGGCCGCTGCAGGTATCGAAATGGTAGTGTAGCCATCCATACGACGGGCGCGAGCCTACTATCCAGCTGCAGAATTCGTCCGCTGCCAGCCGTACGCTCCTCCGGACTACTTGGCGATGACGCTAAGCGACGCGCCAGAACGGCATTTCGCGTTGACTCGAGCAGATATCCAAGCGGAAAGCCATAGATAGCAATCCTTGGATCACTAAGGCCCGCGCTGCGCAGAACCGTCATTAGCGCATCCCGCGTATATCGCCGATAGTGCCCTCCGTACTCGTCGCCGGGGCCAAAACGCGCAGGATGAGCGGGCACACTCAGGACGATGTGCCCGCCCGGCCGGATCCACCGAACCCAGGACGATAGCGTCTCCAGATCGTCTTTCATGTGCTCGAGGACTTCGAAGGCAACGACAACGTCATATGTGTCAGTTGGCTCATCCGGCAAGGGAGCATTAATGATGCGTCCAGTTCCAAGACGCCTAAGACGCTCCGTCGCGACCTCGAAGGACTGGCGGTCAGGCTCATACGCTTGGTATTCGTAGCGAATCGCCAGTATCGAGGCCAATGCCCCTTGCCCGCAGCCTATTTCCAACAGCGTACGAGCGTAGCCGATCGGCCTGAGAAGGCGCGACACTACGTCGTAGCGAAGCCGAGCGTTCGGGGCGAGAGGGGCCCTCAATTCCGCCAGGTTCACTTGCTGTAGATCGCTGGATCGCGTAGCGACAACGTCTCAGCGCTTCACAGCCGCAGCCGGCTCGCCTGGTCGTGATCCCGCGTCTTGAAGTGGCCGCCGTGCGTTGTCAACCACGGCGTCAGCGGAGGTTTCGCGCAACGGCGGCAGGATCGCCCTCCCGGGGTCGTATCCGGCGCGCATGCGATACAGGATCTCTTCCGTCAGCCGGCGATTAGCGCTCACAGCGTCCGCCAGCAGACCAAACACCACGAACTGCAAGCCCATGAGCAACAGCACAATCGAGGCGATCATCGACTGCAGGTGGCCTTCGGTGGTGCCCCGGGAGATCCACCCCGTTATTGGTATGAGGGCGACCAGCCCGCCGGCAATCAGGAAGGCGACACCGAGCCCGCCAAGGACGGACAGCGGACGATAAGCCGTCATCGTGCGGACGATCGTGCCCAGCGATCGCACGACGTGACCGAAGACGCCGGAGATGAGCCGTGACTCGCCGTTGACGCGCGCCGATGGTCGGAACCTGACGGAAACCTCCTTCACAACCATGCCATTGTGCCGAGCCTGGATCAGCGTCTGGTGCGTGTAGGTGTGGCCGATGTACGGATTCAGACGCAGCGCGCACTCCCGGCTGAAGGCGCGGAACCCGCTCGACGCATCTCGCACGCCGGTTCCCGCGACCGTCTGCAGCATGTAGCTACCCAGCCGGTTGCCGTACCTCTTGGAGAGCGGCATGTGATCGAGTCGCTCGACGCCACGGTCGCCGGAGACCATGTCGGCGTCGCCACGCAGAATTGGCCCGATCAGGAGCGGGATCTCGTCGGCGACGTACTGGCAGTCGGCGTCAATGTTAACGATGATGTCAGCTCCGCGCTCGACAGCGGCCTGTAGCGCGGCGCCGAAGGCGATGGTCAGCCCGAAGTTCTTGCGCAGTCGTACGACGTGGTCGGCGCCCGCCTGCCGCGCGACCTCGGCCGTCTGATCGTCAGATCCGTCGTCGGCGACCAGTACCTCCACCTTCGAGATGCCCGGTATGGAACGAGGGACCTCGCCGATGGCACGGGAGATCGTCAATTCCTCGTTGTACGCCGGAATCGTGACGACGAGCTTCATGCACCCCTCAAAGCGGCGCCTGAGTCTGTGGGCGCCGACACGGGAAGTCTAATCGCCGCGTCCAGCGCAGGTAAGTGGCAGATAAGTACCGATCGGTGCCCTACGCGGTTGGACTCTGTCCTTACGATCGTGGTCCTGGGCGGGCAGGTAGTGCCGGCTTCGGCGCTCGGGGCAGCACGAAGAGGGTAGCTCGCCGGTTCGAGAAGATGAGCTCGTAGCCGCGGCTGCGTATCGTCTTCTACACAGAATCATCACGAGCGTCACGTCGAACAAGATCGCGCCGACGAGTCCCGCCAGATGCGGCTTGGGCCAGACCTGCGAACAGCGTTCAGGCCAGCATTCGCGTGAGCACCACGCCGGCCGCCAGATTCAGGCCCACGGCGGCTCTGATCAGTACGCCAGCGGGCAGCGTAGACGCGATGTGGGACGCGATCGACCTGGCTGTGGCTGCCAGCATGTCTATGCCAAGCGTGAGCAACAACGAGACCAGCAGCGCAACGAGACCAAGGCCATACGCGAGCCGGAGAGCCGCCGCCACACTGCCCTCAGCCGCTGCGCCGCCTGCTCCGCTGCCAGCTGTTCCCCTGGGACATTGGTTGCCTCCCGTGTGGTGGTCGCGGCGCCTCCGTTGGACGAAGACTGCGGATCGACGATCGCGTCGGCGATCGCTCGGCATGGCTATCTCGTCAAGCGGAACGTGCTGGGGAGAAGGACGCGGTCGCGCGGTCTGACCCGCTGACATCCAAGCCCTTACACAAGCCGTCGTGTCTGGGACGCTGGTCCGCGATCGCGCATCGACTGACGTCTTATGGAGCCGCGCCGTCCGCGTGCAGGTGATTAGGCGATAAGCGAGCTCGATCAAGATCGCTCCATGAAGCGCCTGCTCGACCTGCTCCTGCCGCCCAGCTGCCCCGGCTGTGGTCTGGAAGAGGTTGCTCTCTGCCCGTCCTGCCGCTCGTCGCTGGCGCGGCGACAGGACGAGCCGCCCGGCACTCAACTTGGCCTGGCCGCGACGCCACCCGCCGGCTTGGCCCAGCTCGAGTGGTGCTGCACCTACACCGGGCCGGCGCGCGCGTGCCTCCACGCGCTCAAATACGACGGCGAGCTGCGCCTGCTCGGCCCCCTCGGCGAACTGATGGCCGATCGCTGGGCGAGGACTGGCATCGGCGGGGAGCTACTCGTGCCGGTGCCCGTCCACGCCCGGCGCAGGCGTGAGCGTGGCTTCAACCAGGCCGAGCTGCTCGCGCGCGAAGTCGGCCGGCTGCTCGGGCTACCGGTAGCAGCGGCGCTCAAGCGGTCCGCACAGACCGGAGCGCAGCACAGGCTCGGCCGTGGCGCACGCGCTGCCAACGTCGGGCGTGTCTTCGATGTACCCGTGCACATGGATGCCGCCGTCGCCGGCTGGTGGGTCGTACTGGTCGACGATGTCGTCACCACCGGCGCGACACTGGCCGCCTGCGCCACCGCACTACACGAGGCAGGTGCGCTGGCGGTCTCCGCGCTCACGCTTGCCCACGAACGGTAGGCGGTGCGCCCGTGCACGTAGGACGTTGACGTAGGCAGGCCAGAAGACCACACTCGGCGGACCAGCGGACGGGGGGCCAGCAGAGGTCGTCATGAGCCTTTCGGCCCAGCTACAGACGGGCACCGCAGCGGTCGTCCTCGTCGTCGTGCTTTTGTCGACAACGGGAGTCGCTACGGCGCGCCCGGAGCAGCCGTCGAGTGGCGGCCAGCGGACATGGATCGTGACGCTCGATCCCGGCGTGTCGCCGGGCCGCAGGGCTGACGCGTTGGCCCGCGCAGCGGGCGGATCGGCTGGGCTGCTTTTCGAGCACGCGCTCAATGGTTTCGTCTTCCACGGCTCGGCACGAGCGGCTGCCGCCCTGGTCAAAGCCAACACAGTCCGCAAGGTTGTCGAGGACCAGCTCGTCCATATCGCGGCCGAAACGACGCCGCCGGGCATCAAGCGGATCGATGCGCGCCATCCCACTGCCGCCGATGCCCACGACTCTGGCTTCAGCGGTGCAGGCGCGCGCATCGGGATCATCGATACCGGGATCGATCTCTCGCATCCCGATCTCAAGGCCAACCTCGACACGTCACTCGGAAAGAACTGCTACAGCTCGGGGCCGCCGAAGGACGGTCACGGTCACGGGACGCACGTGGCGGGCATCGCCGCCGCCGTCGCCGACAACGGCGTAGGCGTGGTCGGGGTCGCCCATCAAGCCAGGCTCGTTCCACTGAAGGTGTTGAGCGATTCGGGAACGGGGGCGTGGTCCAACGTCATCTGTGGGATCGACCATCTGACGGGGCTAATGCTCGACGGCGATCCAGCCAACGATGTACACGTCGCGAACATGAGCCTTGGCGACACCGGATCTGTCGGGGACTGTAAGGACGGTGGACTGCGCGAGGCCATCTGCAATTCGGTCGCAGCGGGCATCACATATGTGGCGGCAGCAGGCAACTCCACGACCAATGCCTCCGGCTTCATTCCCGCCGCCTTCCCAGAAGTCATTGCCGTGTCCGCGACAGTCGACTTTGACGGCGAGCCTGGCGGGCTCGCCGGCTGTGCCTTCCTCACGCTCTACTGCGACGACACGCTCGCCGAGTTCAGCAACTACGGTCTCGTCGTCGACCTGGCCGCACCGGGTTACGACATCCTGTCGACGTGGAAGGGTGGCGGCTATCAGAAGGCAAGCGGCACGAGCATGGCAGCACCGCACGTCGCTGGCGTGGCGGCTCTGGTAGCCGCCTCGAACCCGGCGCTGGTCCCTGGCGATGTCGCGGACGTACTCGCCTCGACTGGGGAATGTCCGAATGGGCAGTACGCCGATGCGGACGGAGCAGGCAACTGTACGGGCAAAGGCCAATGGAAGAACGATCCGGACGGCTATGGCGAGCCGCTGGTGAATGCGCTTCGCGCCGCACAGGTGGCGCCCGGCTGGGATCCGCGACCCGTGGTGCAGATCACCAGTCCGGTCGATGGCGCAATCGTGTCAGGCGTGGTGCAGATAGCCGCCGACGCATCCGACGATTCGGGAATCGCGCGAGTCGCTTTCTCTGCCAACGGCTATGAGCTCTCGACGGACGCCGATGGCTCGGATGGCTGGTCGGCCTTATGGGACACCGCCTCCCTGGCCGGAGGAATCTATTCGTTGACGGCCACGGCAACTGCTTCCAGCGGCCAGACCGCCACTGCCCACGCCGCCGTGTTGCGGGAACCCAACCATCAGGGCGACTGGGTGGGCAACTACGGCGCCGACGGCTACATCCTGGCTGCCTGGAACGGGGCCGAGGCCGACGGCGACCTGGCCGTCCTACCCAGCGGCGTGACCTACGCTCTGGAGCAGGGTGTGCGGTATGCCGGCTGGGCGTCGCCGACGACCGACGTGCGCGCTCTTGAGAGCCCCGACGAGTCGGAGCGACGGCCGCGGACGTGGTACCACTCGAGCAGCCTGCGCGTGCGCCTGAACTTCACCGACGCCTACAGCGGCACGCTCCATCTCTACGCCGTCGACTGGGACACGACCAAGCGGCGGCAGAGCGTCACCGTCGACGATGGGACAGACCCTCTGACGCTCAACCTAACGACGTCGTTCAACGGCGGCGCTTGGATGCACTACCAGATCGACGTGGCTGCCGGGGGTGCTGTCCTCATCACGGCCGACCGGACAGCCGGCGCCAATGCAGTCCTGGCCGGCGTGTTCCTCGGCGACGCGGGT
>CAYRMQ010000020.1:0-30605 GCA_964425305.1 uncultured Anaerolineaceae bacterium
CGAGCGTCGCGACGCGGCCCTCGACGATCAGTTCGGCGCGAGGCGGCCCGCTCATGCGCGCAGCACGCGGCGCAACTCGCCGTCAGCCAGTCCGGCGGCCAGCCCGAGAGCAAGCGCGACGCGGCACTTCGGCCCGTCGAGGCGCGACAGGATGGCGCCGGCGCGCTGCCACTGCGCGCCGCCGCCGGGGAAGCCGTAGGCCGGCGCAACGTGGCCCGACCAGCAGCGCGTCGTCAGGCAGACGGCGACGCCGCGCGCCATCAGCTCCTGCGCGGCGGCGAGCACGTCGGGGTGGGTGTTGCCCGAGCCGGTCGCCGCCACGACGACGCCCACCGGCCCGGTCTCGAGCGTCAGGCGCAGCAGCACGCCGTCCATGCCCGTCACCACCGTCACAAGATGGACGGTGCCGGCGCCATCGGGAATAACGGGCAGGACCGGCCGAGCCGGCCGCGGCGCGCCGACGACCACCCGGTCGTCGCGCACCTCGCCGACCGGCGGGCCGTTGCGCGGCTGGAAGGCAGACAGCGCCGTCGCGTGCATCTTGGCCGCCTCGTCGGCGCCGACGATCAGCCCGTCGAGCACGACCAGCGTGCCCTGCCCGCGTAGCTCCGGCGTGGCCGCGCAGCGGACGGCGTCGGTCAGGTTGCGCGGCCCGTCGTAGTCCGGCTCGGCCGCGTGGCGCATGGCGCCCGTCACGATAACCGGCTTGACCGAGCGCACCAGCAGGTCGTAGGCGAAGGCCGTCTCCTCGATCGAGTCGGTGCCCTGCACGACGACCGCGCCGTCGACCTCGTCGCGGGCGAGGGTCTGCTCGATCAGCCGGCCGAGCTCGATCAGCCGATCGAAGCCGAGGTGCGACGCCGGCACCAGGCCCCAGTCGATGGGCTCAAGCTCGGCAATCTGGGCCAGGCCCGGCGTGCGCTGGATGATCGCCTGCCCGTCGAGCGCCGGCACGGCGCCGCCTGCCTCGGCGCTGGGCAGCATCGAGATCGTGCCACCCGTGAACACAATGGCGACGCGGCTCACTGCTCGTCGCGCTCCCGAGCCTCCCCTGGCCCCGCTGGCCCAGCCTTTCCCGGTACGACAGGTGACGAGATGTAGGACAGGCCCGACGGGTCGTTGCCGTCGTCGACGTAGCGCAGCGGGATGGGCTGGGTCAGCGAGCGCGAGGTGACCGCCACCGGGTCGGCCACGTCGACCAGGCTGGGCGCGCCGCGGACCTCGTGTGACGGGTGGGCGAGCAGGATCGATCCGACCGCGATGAGCAGCACGAAGCCGGCCGCGGCGAGGACGACGATCGAGGTCCCGACGACGTCGGCGATGGGGCCGACGATGATGATCGGCAGGAAGCTGGCGATGCTGACCAGCATGTTGAGGACGCCGAAGACGCGCCCGCGGATGTCGGCCGGCAGCTCCTCCTGCAGCTGCGTCTGGGCCGGCACGGCCACGAAGGCGTAGGCGATGCCGGCGGCGAAGGCGACGACGATGACGATCGACAGCAGCGAGACGAGCGGCCCCAGGTCGAAGCGGCTGGTCAGCGGCTGGGCGAACGACAGCGCCGCCAGCGTCACGCCCAGCGCGATCAGCCCGCCCTCGATGCCGCGCCGGCGCGAGAAGTAGCGGCCGTACAGGTTGAGGATGAGGATGCCCATCACCAGCCCCAGCCCAAGCGGCAGCACGACGACCACGAAGTCGCGCTCCGACAGCCCGAGCACCTCGGTCGCGAAGCCCGGCCCGAGCACGCCTAGCACGCCGATCAGCGAGGCGGTGATGCCGAGGTAGGTCAGCGGCCAGAAGATCGTCCGGTTGTCGGCGATGAAGCGCAGGCCGTCGCGCAGCTGGCCAAACGTCGTCGCCACGGCGCTGCCCGCCTCGCCCAGCGCCTCGGTCGCGCTGCGTGCGCCGAGCGGCGGCTTGTGCGCCGGCAGGATCCAGCACAGTCCGGCGGCGACGAAGTACAGCGCCGCCACGACCCACAGCATCGTCACCGGTCCGGCCAGGTTGACGAACAGCGGCCCGAGCAGCGCAAAGCCGAGGAAGAACGACGCCTGCAGCGTGAAAATGTGCAGCGAGTTCGCCGGCAGCAGCTGGCGCCGCTCGACGAGCACCGGGATCATCGCCGCCTCGGCCGGGCCGAAGAAGGTCGTCGCCGTCGACACCAGCACGGTTAGCAGGTAGATCAGCGCCAGTTGGTCGGAGACGAAGAGCAGCGCCAGAAAGGCGACCGCCCGGATCAGGTTCGCCGCGACCAGGATCAGCCGCCGGTCGAGCCGGTCGACGTAGACGCCGGCGACCGCGCCGAAGATGACGGCCGGCACGAGGAAGCTCAGGATGAGCAGGCTGACCGACGTGCTCCGGCCGGTCAGCGAGAAGACCTGCACCGTCAGCCCGAAGAGGACCATGTTGCCGCCGACCTGCGTCGCGACCTGCGCCAGCCAGAGGGCAAGGAAGCGGCGGTTGCGCAGGACGACCAGCGGCGACTCGGGCGGCGGGTCGGTGCGGCGGCGATGGTATGTCGTCGTCACTGCTGCCCGTCCTCAGCCCGCTCGACGAAACGACGCAGACGGCGCTCCACATCGCGGCGCTGTAGGAGCACGCGCCGGCCGCAGCCCTCGCACAGTAGCCCGATGTCGGCGCCGAGGCGCGTCACCACCCACGAGCGGCCGCCACACGGGTGCGGCTTGGCCAGCTCCAGGCGGTCGCCGATGTACAACTCGAGGACTGGCTTTTCCGACGCCGGCATGCCAGCGTCAGTGCTCGGTCGTGCCGGTGAACGTAAAGGCCGAGATGCGCAGCGCGGGCACGACCACCGATCCCAGGAAGCCGCGCAAAAGGCGGCGTGAGTTGCCGACCGCCTCGACGCCGGCCAGCGCGTCCAGGTAGCTCTGCGTGAAGCGGAGGTTGCGCACCGGCCCGCGCACCTCGCCGCCCTCGACCAGGAACAGTCCATCGCGCGTCATGCCCGTGACGATGGCGAGCTTGGGATGAACCGGGTTGGTGTAGTGGAAGCGCGTCACGAGCAGGCCGCGCTCGAGCCCGCCGACGAGCTCCTCGCGCGACGTCTCGCCAGCGCCCATCTGCTGGTTGAGCGGGAAGGGGCCCCACGGGTTGGGCGCGGGCAGGCCGTGGCCGGTCGAGCGGCGGCCTTCCTTAGCCGCCGTCTGATGGTCGTAGACGACCGCTACGCAGACGCCCCGGTCGACCAGCTGAACTTGCTGCTTGGTCACGCCCTCGTAATCGAACGAGGCGGGGGTGCCGGCGCGGTCGGCGGAGTCGTCCCAGATCGAGACGAGCTCACTGCCGATGCGCTTGCCCGGCTCGAAGAAGGAGCGGCCTTCTTGCACGGCGAGCGCCGAGAAGCCGACGTAGCCGAGCATGTCGAGGAGGTCGACGACGGCGTACTCCTCGAGCACGACCGGGTAGTCGCCCGGCTCGATCTGCTGGGCGTTGCGCGAGGCGCGCGCCTTGGCCGCCGCCTCGCGGCCGATCGTCGCCGCGTCGATGTCATCGACGTCGACGGCGGCCGCCTCGGCATAACCCGATTCGCCGTCAGGACCCATAGCCACCGTGATCAGGTGGGCATGCGTGCGCTCCTCGTGGGCACGCACGCCGCGGCTGTTGACCACGGTCAGCCGCTCGCTCGCCGTCTTGAACGAGCCGTAGGCGAGGACGCCCGCGTCGTCGGCGGCGGATATGACCGCACGTGCGCCGTCGGCGCGCTGCTCCGGCGACGAAGCGGCGGTGGAGGCGGCGGCGGTGCCGTCGACGAGCGTCAGCGGCAGCGCCTCGGGCAGGCCCTGGAAGTCCTCCCATACCGGTTGGAATCGCGCTATCTCGGCGGCCGCGCGGACCAGCCGGCGCAGAGACTCGTCGTCGAGCCTGTTCGTGCTGGCCACGCCGACCTGCCTGCCCGCCACGTAGCGCAGGTTGAGCTGCGTGTTGGTCTCGGCCACGTTCTGATGGATCTGGCTGTTGGCGAAGCGGGTCAGCGCCTCCTCGCCGCCGAGCACCAGCACCTCGGCGTCGGTCGCCCCCTCCTGCTCGGCCAGCGCCAGCACGTGCTCGCCCAGCGCGATGCCGCCGACGGCGGTCTCCTCGACTACCACTTGCCGACCCCTACCTGCACGTCGCGGAAGCGCGCGCCGCTGACGCCGTGCCCGACATGGGCGATCTGGCCCGGCTCGCCCTTGCCGCAGTTGGGCGTGCCCAGGACTTGGTAATCGGTCGCGTCGGCGATGGCGTCGCACGAGCCCCAGAATTCGTAGGTGATGCCGGTGTAGGTCGGGTTCTTGAGCAACCGGCCGACCTTGCCGCCCTTGATCTCGCGCGCCACCTCGGTCGCGAACTGGAAGTTGAGGCGGCGGTCGTCGATGCTCCAGCTGCGGTTCGACGAGAGCAGCAGGCCGTCGTCCGTATCGGCCACGATGTCGGCGAAGCTCATGCCCGGCTGGGGCAGCAGGTTGACGTTCGTCATGCGGATGAGCGGGATGCGGTTCCAGCCGTCGGCGCGCATCGCACCGCCGCTGCGCCGGCCGATGCGCGGCGCCGTCTCGCGGCTGGTCAGGTAGCCGACGAAGCGGCCGGCGGTCACGATCGGCACAACCTGCGCCTCGACGCCCTCGTCGTCCCAGCCGAAGGTGCCCAGCCCGCCGGCGGTTGTCGCGTCGGCGACGATGTTGACGAGCTCCGAGCCGTACCGGAAACCGTCGTCCAGCTTGTCGGTGGTCAGAAAGCTGGTGCCGGCGTACGAGGCCTCGGTGCCGAAGACGCGGTCGAGCTCGATCGGGTGGCCGCAGCTCTCGTGCAGCTGGAGATAGAGCTGCGAAGGGTGCAGCACGATCGTCCGCCGTCCGGGCGGGCACTGCGGCGCCGACAGCAGCTCGACCGCCTCCGATGCCAGCTCTTCGGCGTGGCCGGCCAGGTCGAGGCCGCGGATGTACTCGTAGCCGGCCGCCTGGTAGCCGCCACCGGCGTCAGGATAGCTGCGCCGCTGGAGCTCGCTGCCGTCGACGGCATGGGCCTCGATGGCGGCACCGACGTGGGTGATGACCTGCTCGGTGTAGCTGCCGTCGCTGGCGGCGAAGGTCTTCCACTCGCGCTGGGCGTTGTAGCTCGACTCGGTGAAGGCAACGCCCTTGACCGCGTTCATGCGCCGGTCGGCCTCGAGCACGTCGGCGATCTTGCGGTCGATGGCGATGGTGAAGGGATCCTCCTCCAGCGGCGTCTCGTAGCTCCCTTTCGCCGGCGGTCGGTCGTCCAGCTCGACCGGCTGGCGCAGCGCACGTCCCGAGGCGACGGCGATGCGCACGGCCTGCGCGGCGACGTCCTGCGCGGCGCCGTCGGTCAGCTCGTTCGACGAGGCGAAGCCCCAGGCGCCACCGACGAGCACGCGCACACCGAAGCCCTCGCTCTCGCCGAAGGCGACACCCTCCACGCGGCCCGACTTGACGCTGATCGATTCGTCGGCACGGCGGACGGCGCGGACGTCGGCGTAGCTGGCGCCTCGCTGCGTGGCTGTGTCGAGCGCAAGGAGGGCAAGGTCACGCATCGGCCGGGTCAGGTTAGCAGACGACGCCGGGCCAGCCAGGCCAGCCCGACGAGCGCGACGACGGCGATCAACCCGAGGCCGACGGCGACCTCGACGCCGATCCCGGCGCCTTCGCCCACCGGTGTGGCGGGCGGCGCCGTCGCGTCCGGCGAGGGGCCGGCGGTTGGCGGCGCGGCGGTCGCGCCCGGGCCGCCCGGCGGTGGCGTCGCCGGCGCGCCGTCCCAGCCCGGCGGCAGGGGTCCCGGCGCGCCCGGCTGCGGGCCGAGCGGCTGCGGCACCTCCACGCCGAGCGACGCCATCCACGCCGCGTTGAAGGCGGCCAGGTCGGCGCCGGTCGCGGCGCGGAACGCCTCGTCGTCCGAGACGCCGCCGGCGTAGCTCAGGACGAGGCTCCACAGCGTCGGCTCGCCGTACTCGGCGATGAAGTAGTCGACGGCCGCCACGCTCTCGGCGTAGGCCAGCTCGAACTGCTCGCGCGTCGTTGGGAAGAGTCCGCCCAGGCCGTCGAGCGGGATCACCGAGCCCTGCCTGACGGCGCGCTCCATCACCGCCTGCCAGCGCGGGTTGTAGCCCTCCGACAGGTACACCGCCACGCCCTCGTTCAGCCAGCGCGGCGGCGCATGGTAGGGATTGTCGGTGGCGGTGTCGAAGACGAGGTGCGTCAGCTCGTGGGCGACGAGCACGTCGAGCCACTCCAGGTCCCGACCGCGCTGGTGCGGTTCGACCAACCCGAACATCGTGCGAATGCTGCTGTGCGCCTGGCCGCCGACGTTCTCGCGCGTGCCCGGCCCGAGCGCCGTTCGGAAGTCCGGCTCGGACGCGTAGATGAAGAAGTCGATCGGCTCGGTCTCCTCCACGCCGAGCAGCTCGGCCGCGTTCTGCACGGCGCGCTCGCCGATGTCGAGCGCCCGTCGCGCGAAGTCCTCGTCGCCCTCGTACCAGTGCACGCGGACCATGGGACCCTCGATCGTGCGCCAGGCAAAGCGGCGATCGACGACGAGCACGTCGGCCTCCGGCCCGAGGACGGTCTCGCCTGTCGGCTCGCGCAGGCGGAAGCGGTAGCTGAAGCGGGTGTTGGGCGGGACGCTGCCCTCCAGCGTGGCCTCGGCGCGCCAGCCGCCGGCGACCGCCGAGACGTCGGCCGCGATGACCTCGACCGCCCGCTCTGTCGGCAGGCGCAGCAGCAGCTCCACGCTGTGCGGCTCGGCCGGCGCCGTCAGGCTGGTGCTGAAGACGATCTGCCGGCCCAGCTCGGCCTGTGCCTCGGGCTCGCCGAAGACTACGTCCTGGGCGACGGCGGACGCCGGCGACAGCGCCGCCGCCAGCGTTGCCACGAGCGCGAGGAGGAGCGCCTGCCGTGGAGCCGCCTTCATCGGCCGGCCTCGGGCGACCAGTCGAGACCAGCGTAACGGATCATGCCGACACCCGACTCGAGCGCGCCCAGCAACCCGTCCCGGCTGAGCGCCCACGATTCGCCGTACTCGACCGGAATGACCGGCGCCTGCTCGCGCAAGATGCGCTGGGCGGCGGTGTAGTGACGCGCCTGCTCGGCCTCGTCCTCGGCCGCCGCCGCGGCCTCGATCGCGGCGTCGTAGTCGGCGTTGCTCCAGGCGCCGTAGTTGCTCTGGCTGCCCGTCTCGAGCAGCAGGCCGAGGAAGTCGTGGGCGTGGGGATAGTCGGCGATCCACGACAGCGTCCAGAACTGTGGCCGGTCGGCGCCGTCGAGCCGGCCGATGTAGTGCTCGAAGTCGAGGATCTCGACCTGCACGCTGATGCCGAGCACGTCCTCCAGCTCGCCCGCGACGGTGACCTCGTAGCCATAGCCGAAGCTGGTCAGCGGCACTTCCGGGAAGCCTGCGCCACCGGCGTAGCCGGCGTCGGCGAGAAGGCGTCGCGCCGCGTCGGGGTCGTACGCGGGGCGGAAGCTCTCGTCGCCGCGGCCGGGGATGCCGGGTGGCACCATCGACGTGGCGGCGAGCGTGTCGTTGCCCAGCGCGACGATGCGTTCCCAGTCGACGGCCTGCGCGAAGGCCAGCCGGACGCGCGCGTCGTCGAACGGCGCGGCGGTCGTGTCGAAGCCGTAGTAGTGGACCGAGAAGCTGTCGGTCCGGCGCAGCTGAGGTCCGAGCGTCCGGTCGTAGCGCATCCACGACGCGTCGAAGCTGGCGACCGGCGTGTAGTCGACCTCGCCCGCCTCGAAGACCGCCACCGGGCTGCGTCCGCCGAGATCGGTCACGATGTCGATGGTGCCGATGGGCGGCGGGCCGGCCCAGTAGTGCGGGTTGCCCTCCAGGCGGATGGCGCTGCCCTGTTCGACGGGCACGTAGGCGCCCGAGACGACCATCTGCGGCGGCAGCAGCGGTGCGGCGAGTCGGTCGCGCATCGCCGGCGGCACGACAGCCAGCGACGGCGACGCGGTGACGGCCAGGAAGTAGGTCGCCGGCCGGCGGAACTCGACGATGACGTTGCGCCCGTCGGCGCGCAGCCCAACGCCCTCCGGCCCGACGCGGCCGGCCATGTAGTCGACCGCGCCGCTGACGTCGGCGAGGAGGCTGGCCAGCGGGCCCGGCCTGCCCGGGTCGATCAGGCTCAGCCAACTGTCGACGACGTGCTGCGCCTCGATCGGCGAGCCGTCGCTGTAGCGCAGGTCAGGACGGAGGATGAAGGCGATGCGCCGCCCGTCGTCCTCGACCTGCCACTCCGCGGCGAGCGCGGGCTGGACCCGGCTGTCCGCGTCGAACGCGGTCAGGCCCTCGAACACCTGCGCCAGCGTGCCCGCGCTGCCCGCGTCGCCGGCGAGCGCCGGGTCCCACGTGAAGGGCGCGCTGCCGACGATGCGCAGCCGCGCCTCGTCGGTCTGCGCCTGCACCGCCGGCGGGACGGCCGGCGAGCCGAGCTGGACGGTCAGCAGCATGGCCACCGCCATGACGACGGCCGCGGCGCGCACGGCGGCGGCGGGTCGGCGGGGCGGCCGGGGGCGATCGGAGGGTGACGGCACGAGCGCGAAGTCTAGCGTCAATGTAACGTTGCGCCGCCCAATCGCGTGGAGGGTGTAACCTTCGCTAGTGCCGAGCGCTTGCCGTGTCGCCGGCGCGTTGGAGGGGTGCGACCCATGGAACTGGAACAGGAACTCAGGTCAGCGTCGGATGAGCTGCTGCAGCGACTCGACCGCCTGCGCGAGCTCGAGCTCGAGAAGCGCCGCCTGCAGCCGGGTACTCCGCGCTTCGTCGCCGTCGCCGACGAGGTCGAGAAGCTCGCCGCCAGCCTGCTGACCAAATCGGCCGAACAGGAGCACCTCGGCGAGGAGGCCGTCCGCGCACGCCACGCGACGGGCGTCCTCACGCGGCCGATCGAGAAGGTCGCACCGCCGCGCGAGGTGGGCGCCATCCTCAGCGAGTGGCGCGAGGCCGAGCGCCGGCTCGCCGCCGCCCATCCGGGCACTGCCGAGCACCGCGCGGCGCAGGCAGACGTACAGCGCCTGCGGACCGAGTATCGCGAGGCCTACAACGCCGTTTCCAACGACTCCGAGGCCGGCGACGAGCGCTGACTGAATCCCGACGCCGCCGGCTGGCGCGTTACTTGCCGAGCGGGTCGGCGAAAAGCAAGGGGACGACCAGCGGCTCGGCGCCGAACGGCGACAGCGGGAATCCCTCTTCGGTCCAGAGCTCGACGACGAGCTCACCTCCGTCGACGAGCGCCGGCGCGACCGCGTTCAGCGTGACCGTCCGTTCGGTCCCGGCAGCGAGCTCGACGACGGCGGTGGCGCCGGCGAGCGTGCCCAGCGGTGTCTGCCACGTCGCGACGACGATCGCGCCGTCGTCGCCCGACCAATCCCGGGTGCCGCGATTGGCGACCAGCAACCCAACACCAAGCGGCATGCCCTTGGTCGCCGACGGCTCCGACAGCAGGGTCATGTCCGCCGCCAGCGCGCCGTGCAACCTGACCGTGGCGGGCGTGATCGGGGACTGCCCCGCTCCGGCCGGCGCGGCGCCGTTGCGCAGCCGCAGCTCAACGCTCAGCTCGTAGACGCCTGCCTCGGCCGGCGCGTCGACTTCGCCCACGAGCAGGCCATCGCGAAACGCAAGCTCGACGAGCGCCGCCGCCTCGCCGTCGCCGCCGGCGCCGGCGTCGGCCGGCGAAGTGCCGGGATCGTCGGCCGGGCCGAGCGTGGCGGCCAGCTGCGGCCCCAGATCGGGGCCGGAGATGCCATCAGCAGCGCCCGCCGGATCATCGGTCGTCGAGGCGGTCAAATCCTTGTCGAGGTCGGCGAGCAGCGTGGTGATCTCCGGCTCGGGCTCGATCAGCTGCCACTCGACGACCGCGGCCAGGCCGGCCGGTGCGGACCAGCCTGCGGCGATCGTGACCGGCAGGCGCAGCTGCGTCGGCTGCCCGGCCAGCGACCACTCGCCGACCTGCGGCCGACCGAACTGATAGCCGGCCAGCGGCGGCGGTTCGGGCGTCGCCGCGGCGGTGACCAGCCCACGCGAGTTGAGCCAGGCGTAGCGGCGCAGCTCGCGCACCGAGATCCACTCGCCGCTGTAACGCGCGCTCTTGGCCAGCGGATCCATCATCCAGACGCGGCCGCCAGCGCGCGTCGGCTCGTAGCGCTCGACGTATACGGCATGCCCCGAGGCGGATGCGCCGCGACTGGCGAACTCGCGCCCCCAGCGCTGATAGTGGCGCGGCAAGCGCGAGTAGGCGCCGCCGACCACCGCCCCGCCGCCGCGAGCGAGACGCGACAGCAACGCCGGCCAGGTCAGCGGATCGCCGCCGTTGGGCGAGTAGCGCAGGTCGACGTCGGTGACACGCGCAACGGCGCGTGACAGCGCGGCGAAGTTGACGCCCTCCGTATCGGGCACACGGCTGGCGGCGCGCAGCCGCGCCTGCGACGGGCGCAGCGCGCCGCGGGTCCACTTGTCGAGAAGCATCGCGGCCGAGGCAAAGGCGCAGTTCTTGCCGGTCTGGCGGACGAAGCGCGGGCGGTAGGCCTCGAGCGGCGCCTCGGGGTAGCGCAGGTCGCTCGTATCGCGGCCGTCATCGGCGGCGCCTTCGGTCGGCAGGAAGAACCCATCGTGGGTCCGGTCATCGACACGCGCGGCGGGCGCGCCGCCCGGCCCCAGCTCACCCGCACGGACGGGCGCCGCCGCCACCGTGACGGTGACGGCCAGGACCAGGGTTAGCGACGCGAATACGTGACGGGCGGGCACTGTTCCCCTCGAGACCGGGGCGCTCGGGGCGCTGGGTACCGCCGATGGTCAACCCGGAGCGCCGCAAAGTCCAGAGCGACTTGGTCCTAGGACCGCCCCCGACCGAGCGTTTTACGTTGCCCATCGGCACCGCCGGCGCCCGCCATCTGAACTCCCCGCGGGACCTTTGGCCCGTTCACGTGCATCGCGTGGCGCAACACAATCGGCGCCATGTCACGCGACACGCGCGTCGGTCCCGCCCCTCCGCCGTCCGACGAGCGGTCGTTCAGCGAACGCTACCGCGGCACACCGTGGGGCACCCCAGCCGCGACCGAGGCTGAGATGCGAGCCGATCCGGGGCGCCGGCGGGCGCTGCTGCTGTGGGGCGGCGCCAGTCTGCTCGCCGCGGTCGCGGTTGCCGTCGTCTACCTCGCCGTCACCGAGCACCTCCCGCCCGACACGGCGGGGGTTACCGACGCGTCGCGATCGCCGGCGCCAACCGGAGCGACAGCCGGGCCGGCCACAGGGACCAGCCCATCCCCGACACAGCAGCCGACACCACGGCCGAGCGCCGCCGACTGGCTGCGCGATCCCGATCACCCGGCCAGCCTCTTCATGGAGCGGATGGCCGACCCCGATGCCTCGTATCACCTCGATGCGGAGACGACCGTGACATCCGGCAACACGACGCTGGCCATAACGACCGCGATCGAGGTCTCGGGCTACGATTTCGACCTGACCATGACTTTCGACGAGGACAGCCGCGCACGGCGTGTGCGGATGATCTTCAAGAACGACGTCTACTACGTCCGCGCCGATCGTCAGCCGTGGATCCGCACCACCGCCGACGAGCTGGAGCTCGACGCACAGTCATTGGTCCCCCTCCTTCCGGCCGAGGCCTATGACAAGCTCGAGTACCTGGGTCTGGAGTCGGCGGGAGGCGACGTCCACCGCCTCCAGTGCCCCTCGTCCACCCGCCGACCGTCCAGGCGAACATCCGCCGGCTGGGCTGCCCGATTGACGGGTACACGATGGACTTCCTGGTTCGGGAGGACGGCACGCCACAGTCGGCGGAGTTCAGCCATGAGTGTCGCGCCAGCTTCGGCCTGCAGTCGATCAGCGGGCGCACCGACTACGCCTTCAGTGAGTTCGGCGGGCCGATCACGATCAGGATGCCGGCTCGCTTCCGCAACAACTGACAGGCTGGCGCGTGGAGTGTCGTATCAGTAACCGGGCAATCCGCCGTTACCGGCGCCGCAGGCGACCGCTGCCAGCAATCCTGCCGCGCCGAGCACGCAAGCAGCGCTCCGTCTGACGAGGGTCTGCACTCGCATGGTTGCAGCCTATGCCGGCCGCGCTTCAGCCTGCCTCATTGCGCTCACGAGCGATCTGCCGCATGTCTTTCAGATCGCCGCCTTTCGAGCACCGTTGCGAGTGAGCGGGCGGCGAGCCGCGCGCGACAGGCGGCCGGGCGACGACGGCTGCAAACCTGGCCAGCGTGACGATCGTCAGCAGCCGGATGGCGACCCTGGCCGCGCGTGGCGGCAGCAGCAGCTCGAACATCGGTACGGGATCACCCAGCCGCCGCTGGAGTGCGGCGAAGGGGCAGTTGCCACGGCCGATGACGAGGGCGACCCCCCGCGCGCCGAGCAGGCCGACGGATGCCGCCAGCAGCCGATCCCGGCGCCTGGTCGCGGCGGACAGCCAGACGTACGCCAGCCCGGCCACGTTGAGGATGCCCCACCCGACATGGGCGAGGCGGAACAGGCGCGCGCCGGCCCCAAGCGACTCCCAATGGACGGCCCGCCGAGTCATCGGACATATGCTGGTCCACCCGCGGGTAGGCGGCCCAGTGTCAGCCGGCCCCTCTGGGACATGACGGAGGGCACATCCCGGGCAGTGCTTACGTCCCGACTCCGACCAGACCGTGGCCGCGGGCGTACAGGCCAGGAATCGTCACCGGCAGCCGGCCGCTGAACGGGATCTCGCCCCACATCGCCGCGACCAGCGCCTCGATGCTGGGCGGCAGCACGCCGTAGCTGCACAGGTGGGTCGCCGCTGTCGGATATGCAACGAGGTCCCACGGCGTGCGCAGCGCGATCGTCACCGTCGGCCGGCCCAGCCCCAGGATGGCCCGTGCCAGCTCGACCTGCGCCGGCTCGAGGTGGGCGCTGATCGTGCCCAGGATGAGCAGCTCGTGGCCGGCCAGAGCGCCGCGCAGCGCCGCGATGTCGGCGTCGGTCGGTGCGTCGTCGACTACGAACTCGTCGATCGCGTGATGGCGGCGGCGCACCGCCTCGGCCAGGCCGAGCGCGACGTATGACGACGTGTCGGCCGGCGTCAGGTCGCGCAGGCGCGGGACGATCACCGCGACGCGCGCATCGGCCGGCAGGCGCAGCGGCAGCAGGCGGGCATCGTCGCGGACGAGCGTGATCGAGCGCTCGGCAAGCTCGCGCGCGAGGGCGCGATGGTCGGCGCAGCCGACGACGTCGACGTCAGGATCCTCGAAGCCGGCCAGCCAGCGCCGCAGGTCGGCAACCCGCGCCAGCGAGGCCCCGACTGCGGTCGAATCGACGAGGCCGCGACGCAGCGCCTGCTCGAGCCCCTCCGGCAGACCTTCGGCCGACGGTGGGTAGGTGCCCAGCAGCAGGTCCTGCCCGGCCCGGACGGCGGCCACCGCCTCGACCAGCTGCGCCGGACCCTGGGCCAGCGCCTTCATGTCGAGCGCGTCGGTGATCGTCACGCCGGCGAAGCCCAGGCGCTCGCGCAGCAGCCGCGTCGTGACCTCGTATGACAGCGTGCAGGGCAGCGCCTCGTCGCCGGTCAGCGCGGGCAGCGCGAAGTGGCCCGACATGACCAGCCGCGCTCCGACCCCGAGGGCGGCCCTGAACGGCACCAGCTCGCGAGCGTGCAGCTCCTCCTCGGTGCGGTGGAGGACAGCCAGCCGGTGGTGAGTGTCGACCGACGCGTCGCCCTTGCCCGGGAAGTGCTTGACCGTCGCGGCCACGCCTTGCGCCTGCAGGCCGTGGACCGTCGCCGCCGCCAGCCGGGCGACGGCCGGCGGGTCGTCGCCGAAGCTGCGGATGCCGAGCCCGGGATTGGCCGGGTTGGTGGCGATGTCGCACACCGGCGCGTAATTGACGTTGACACCCAGCGCGCGCAGCTCCCGTCCGACCGCTCGCGCCACGCGTTCGGCGAGCGCCTCGTCGCCGGTCGCGCCGAGCGCCATCGCACCGGCGAAGGGCGTCGTGAAGTCGCCCAGCGCCTGCAGCTGGCCGCCCTCCTGGTCCGTGGCGATGAGCAGGGGCCGCGCGCGCGCCGGCACGGCCGCCTGCAGCTGTCGGGTCAGCTCGCGGAGCTCGCCGGCCGTGCCCACGTTCAGGTGACGGAAGAGCGTCACTCCGGCGGGCGGGCTGGCGTTGAAGGTCGCCGCCACGTCGGGCGGCAGCGCCCGGCCGCCGAACGCCGTCATGAACACCTCGCTGGCCAGCCGCCCGGCGAGCGTCACGACTTGACGGAACCGGCGAGGATGCCGCGCACGAAGGCGCGCTGAAGGAGCAGGAAGACGATCAGCGGCAGCAGCATCGTCACGAAGGCGCCGGCGGTCAGCACGTGCCACGCCTCGCCGCGCGAGCCGACGAGCAGGCTCAGGCTGGCCGGCATGACCAGCAGGTCGGTCCGGGCGCTCAGGAAGACGAGCGCGACGAGCAGGTCGTTCCAGACCCACAGGAACTGGAAGATGGCGAAGGCGCCCAGCGCCGGCACCGACAGCGGCAGCACGATCCGCGTGAACACCTGGAAGTGCGACGCGCCGTCGATCGCCGCCGTCTCGAACAGGTCGCGCGGCAGCTGCGAGATGAAGTTGTAGAGCAGGAAGATCGCCAGCGGCAGGCCGAAGGCGGTGTGCGCCAGCCAGACGCCGAGGAAGGTCCCGTTCAGCTGCAGGCCCGAGTAGAGGCGCAGGATCGGGATCAGCGACATCTGCAGGGGGACGACGAGCAGGCCGACGACCAGCATGAACAGCAGGCTCCGGCCGGGGAAGCGGATCCAGGCGAAGGCGTAGGCGGCGAAGGCCGCCATCGTGATCGGGATGACCGTCGCCGGGATGGTCACGATGAGGCTGTTGATGAAGGCGTTGCCCATGCCCTCCGCCTCGATCACGGTGACGTAGTTGGCGATCGTCCACTGGGCGGCCTCGAAGGGGTGCAGCAGGGCCTCCCACCAGCCGGTGCGGGTGATGTCGCTCGAGGTCCGGAACGAGCTGACCAGCAGCCCGACCGTCGGCAGCGACCAGATGACGCAGACGAGGATGACGGCCACGCGCAGCGGCGCGCTGCGCACGAGGGCACTGCGCCACGCACGCCAGGCCCGCGGACGAGGGAGGGCCGACGTTCGCGCCGTCACGCATCCACCCCCTGGCGGCGCAGGTTGCGCACGTTGATCACGATCAGCGGCACGACGGCCAGGAAGAGGACCACCGCCAGGGCCGCCGCGCGGCCGTCGTTGCCGAACTGGAACATCTCGCGAAACATGGCGTTGGCGATGACGTCGCTGTCGGCGCGGCCGCCGGTGGTGACGTAGACGATGTCGAACACCTTCAGCACGACGATCGCGATCGTCGTCGCGACTGTGATCAGCGAGCCCTTGATCATCGGCACCACGACGCGCAGGAAGAGCTGCCGTTCAGACGCGCCGTCGAGGCGGGCCGCCTCGATGATCTCCGACGAAACGCCCTTGATCGCCGCCGACAGGACGACCATCGCAAAGCCGGTCTGCAGCCAGATCATGATCACGATCAGCGCCATCGTGTTGACGCCGGGCGTCTGCAGCCAGGCCACCGGCTCGTGGCCGGCGGCGGTGACGGCGGCGTTGAGCAGCCCGTACTGCGGCTGGCTCGCCGGCCGCCAGGCGTAGACGAAGCCCCAGATGACCGACGCGCCGACGAGCGAGATGGCCAGCGGCATGAAGACGAACGTCTTGGCCAGCGCCTCGCGCCGGACGCGGTCGAAGAGGGCGGCGATCAGCAGGCCGAGCAGCACGCTGCCGCCGGTCGCCAGCACGAGCCAGATGACGTTGTTGCGCAGCGCCGTCTGCATCGCCCGCGTGGCGAAGACGAAGCTGTAGTTGGCCACCGCGCCGCCGTCCTCGGTCAGGCTGGTGACGATGGTGGCGATGGCCGGGTAGACCAGGTAGATGCCGACGAGGATCATCGCCGGCGCGACGAACAGCCACGGCGTGACGCGCTCGCGCCATGCCGGCGGGAAGCGCTCGACGACGGCGTTGAGCGACATGTAGAAGAGCCACACGCCGCCGACGCCGACGCTGAGCGCGACCACCGCCAGCAGCAGCTTGGCCAGGAAGACGTCGCCGCTCCCCTGCCGCAGCGCCTGCGCGCCGGCCTCGTTGCCGAGCAGGTCGTAGATCGCGGCGAGCAGGTTCGTCCCGCCCTGGCGATCGACGAGCACAACGATGGCGAAGACGACCGCGCCCAGCGCGGCCAGCCCGGCGGCGAGCAGGAGCACGCGCCGCGGCCACGAGGCGGGGGCGGCGGTGACGGTGGCTGTGGTCACAAACCTCGTACCCGCTGAGTGGCGGGTGCGCCGCGGTAGAGGCGGCGCACCCGTTCGCTATCGGCTAGTTTGCCGGCCAGCTCGCCTCGATGTCGCCAAGCACCTGCTCGGTGTTGGCGCCGTTCTGGGCGATCCAGTCGAACATGCCGTTCCAGAAGGTGCCCTGGCCGACGGCCGGGGGCATCAGGTCGGAGGCATCGAAGGCAAAGGTCGTGCCGTTGGCCAGGATCGAGGCCGCGACGCCCGCCTTGTAGTTGCCCTCGTACCACTCGCTCGGGGTATTGCCGTTGGCCGAGGTGATGCCGGCCTTGATCCACTCATAGGCGGCCTCCGGCGTGGCCAAGAACTGCGCCACGGCGCGTACCTCGGGGCGGTCGACGAGCATCATGAAGACGTCGCCGGAGCCCAGGACGGGGTTGCCGTACTGCGCGTCGATGGGCGGGAAGTAGAAGACACCGACGTCCGTGCCGGGCTGCGGCTGGGCAGCCGGATCGTCACGCGGCGGGAAGAAATCGCTGTACCAGAGTGCCTGCTTGTGGAAGTAGCACGCCGGCGGGCTCTCGAACGCCGGGTCCATCGTCTGGCCGACCCACGTCGAGTTGATGTAGGTCGACCCGCCGTAGGCGTAGCCGTCGCTGAAGAAGATCTGCGCCACGTGGTCGAAGGCGTGCTGGATGTGCGGATCGGTGAACGGGATCTCGTGGTTGACCCACTGGTCGTAGATCTCGCGCGGCGCCGTGCGCAGCAGGACGTCCTCGACCCAGTCGGTGCCCACCCAGCCGGTGGCGCCGCCGTGCTCGATCGAGATGCACCACGGGTTGGCGCCGTCGGCGACGATCTGGTCGGACAGCGCGATGAGCTCTTCCCACGTCGTCGGGACCTGATAGCCGGCGGCCTCGAAGGGCGCGATCGGGTACCAGACGGTCGACTTGACGTCGACCTTCCACGGGACGCCGTAGACGCCGCCGTCGACGCCGACCAGGTCGAGCCACGCGGCGAAGTCGTCGTTGAAACGATCGTTGACCATGATCGGCGTCAGGTCGATCAGCTGGCCGTTGCGCGCGTAGGCCGCCATCGCCGACGGCTGGGCGATCTGCGCCAGGTCGGGCGGTGCGCCGCCGTCGATGCGGGCGCGGAGCACCAGCTCGTGGTTGCTGCCGACGCTGTCGACGGCGATCGTGATGCCGGTCGCCGCCTGGAAGGCCGCCAGCGTGTTGGCGAAGTTGGCGCCCTCGCCACCGATCCACTGCGTCTGGACGGACACCGTCGTGCCGCTCAGCTCGCCGGCCAGCGCGCGATCGAGCTCGGCGTAGCCGGTCGGCGCCGTCGGCAGGACCGCCTCCGGCGGCTCGGTTGGCTCCTCGGTCGGCTCCTCGGTCGGCTCCTCGCTCGGTGCTTCGGTCGGCGGCACCGAGGGCTCCTCGCTCGGCTGTTCGGTCGGAGCGCCGGCTGTCGGCGTCGCGGCGCCGGGCGTCGGCGACTGCGCCGGTGCAGCCTGGCACGCGCCGACGATCAGCGCGATGACTGCCGTTATGACCAACCAGTTGTGGTTCCTCATTGGTTCGATCTCCTCCTCCACCCCATCCTCTCGTGTCGACTGTCGACTGGACCGTGGTCCGCTAATCGGTGCTCCTCTCTATGGATTGCCCACCCCCTCTCCGACTGCCTGGCCGGCCCGTGCGCGGGCGCGGGCCAGGTACGCCGCTCCTCTGGCGACGGCCTCGGCGTCGGGCGCCAGCATCTCGATCGTCGCCGCGCCGAAGGCAGCCTCGATCAGTGGCGAGGCGCGGCGCTCGGCATCGATGTGACGCTCGACGCTCTCGAGCAGGATGTCGCCGGCAGCAGCCACTCCGCCGCCGATGACGACGCGATCGACGCCGAAGCCGAGAACGAGCCCGCGGATGGCACGGGCGAGATAGCCCGTCACCGTCGTGGCGATGGCGGCCGCCAGCTCGTCGCCGGCAGCCGCCGCCGCGAAGACGTCGGCCGGCGTGGCATCGGCCGTCAGCACGCTCGCCCGCCCGCCGGCGAGCGCAGCGCGCGTCATGCCCACGATGGCCGGTCCGGCGGCGACCGCCTCGAGGCAGCCGTGCAGCCCGCACGGACAGAGCGGGCCGTCCTCGATCGCCGCCACGTGGCCGATCTCGCCGGCCAGCCCGACCGCGCCGCGCACGACCTGCCCGTCGACGACGATGCCGGCCGAGATGCCCGTGCCGATGCTGACGTAGGCGAGGTGGCGTGCCGGTCTGTCGCGCCGCTGCGCGAGCCACATCGCGGCGGCGCGCGCGTCGTGCTCGACGGCGCAGGCCAGCCCGATCCGCTCGGCGACGATCGGGCCGAGGGCGAGAACCGGCGCGCGCAGGTTGACCGCCAGGCGCAGCGTTCCGTCGAGCGCGTCGACCTGGCCGGGCACGGCCACGCCGATGCCCACCGGCTGGTCGCCGAGCGCCGCGCAGCGATCGACGGCGGCGGCGGCCAGCGCGACGATCTGTTCGCCCAGATCCGCGGCGTCGGTTGCCTGCACGTCGCGCCACAGCAGCCGGTCCGCCGCGTCGGTCACGACGAGCGACGTCTTGCTGCCTCCGACATCGATGCCGACAGCGAGGCTTGCGACGTCCCCGAGGTCGCGCGTGTCGACGGCGTGCAGGTGGCGGGTCATCAGCGCACCAGGCTCAATCCGAGTTCCTGCGTCATCAGCAGCGCCGACGCACCGAGGACGACGTCGTCGTGCGCCTGGCCAAGGCTGATCTCGGTCTCGCTGGAGAGAAGGCGGAGGGCGCTGGCGCGGGCCTGTTCGCGGACCTCGGCCAGCCACTCGTCGCCCAGGTTGACCGCCGGCCCGACGAGCACGACGTGGTTGACGTTGAGCGCGCCGATCAGCGTGCCGACGCCCCAGCCGAGCATCCGGCCGGCCTGCCGAACGATCTCCTGCACCTCGGGCTGGCCGGCATGGAACGCTGCCACGAGCGCCGCCTCGCCGTCGATGCCGGACACGGCCCGGCCGGCGTCGCGCACCATCGCGCCGAGGCTGGCCACCGTCTCGAGGCAGCCGACCTTGCCGCAGCGGCAGCTCTCGCCGCCGGCGACGAGCATGCCGTGCCCGATCTCGCCGGCGCCCGAGCCGTCGCCCTGGAAGAGGTGGCCGTTGAGGATGATGCCGGCGCCGATGCCGCGGCCGACGCGGATGACGACGAGGTTGGTCGGTCGGGGACGGGCGGCGAAGGTCAGCTCGGCGAGCGCCGCCGCCTGGCTGTCGTTGGCGACGGCCACGGGCACGCCGAAGCGGCGGGCGACGATGTCGCCCAGCGGCAGGTCGGCCCAGTCGAGGTTGACCGCCCAGCGGACGGTCCCGCGGCGCGAGTCGATGACGCCGGGGGCACCGATGCCCACGCCGAGCAGCGGTCGGCCGGATTGCTGCCTGAGGTCTTCGATGAGCTCGAGCACCAGCGCCACCGCCTCGTCGCCGTCGCGCCCATCGAGCGGCCGGCTGATCGAGCTCTGCACCTGGCCGCGCAGGTTGACGACGGCGCCACTGAACGAACCCTCACCCAGGTCGAGGCCGATGAGGTGGCGCGCATCCGACGCGACGCTGAGCAGGATCGGCGCCTTGCCGCCGTTCGACGGGCCGCGGCCCACCTCGGCGACGAGGTCGGCATGCAGGAGATCGCCGACGATGTGCGAGACGGAGGTGCGCGTCAGGCCGGTCAGGCGCGCGACGTCGGCTCGGCTGACCTCGCCGCCGTCGTAGATCGCGCGAAGCACCAGGCGCTGGTTGAACGTCCGCGTCTGCTGGTGCGTGGCCCTGCCGGGAAGTGCCGCCATCGACCTGCCTGCGTCCCTCTCTGCTCCCCCGCTCCTCGAGACTTTGCCAAGACACTTGACAAAGTCGCATCATGCGCACCTCGGCAGGCTTTGTCAAGTCTATGGACAAAGACCCTCGACGAAGCTGCGTGAATGTGCGCTCGCGAGCCGGCGGGTCGACTTTGTCTTTGAAGTGGGGCGACTTGGTCCTGCTCCTGAGTTTTCTGGCGGCTTACCGGCCGCGGTGCTGTCTCCGCGGTCGCCGGAGCGCCGAGATTGGCCTTGAAGGACGCGACTGCGCCTGCTGGCCGCCGTTGTTGAGCTGGCCTGCCGCCCTGCTCGGGCCCGCGGTCTGGCTTTCAAGGACAGAACCGTCGGGAGGCGCCGTCGCCGGCGCTTCAGGCCACGGGGGGCACGATCGCTCGCCGGCTCAGGCGACCGGCGCCACGTCCAGAAGGCCGGCCTGGTCGCAGTCGTCGATGAGCGCGTCGAGGGCCGCCGCGTCGGTCACGCCGGCAAAACCCTGCACGATGGCCCGCGCCAGGCCCAGCTCGGCGTACTCGAGCAGCCGCTCCTGCCGCTCGCGGCCGGGCTCGACGGCGGCGGCCTCGCCCCAGATGTGGACCGACACGGCGAGGCTGGCCGGGTCGCGCCCGATCTCGATGCATCGCTCGGCGATGACGGGCAGCGCCTCGCCCACCGCCCGCGGCAGCAGCGCGTCGAGGTTGAGCTCGTCGGCGAAGCGAGCTGCCAGGCGCCACGTGACGTTGCGCCCGTTGCCGCCGACGACGATCGGGATACGCGGTTGCTGCAGCCCCTTCGGCTCGTGGATCGCGTCGACGACGTGGCGGTGCGCGCCGGCGAAGGCGGCACGCCCCGGCGTCAGCATGCGGCTGATGATCTCGAGCGAATCGGACAGGATGGCCAACCTCTCCCCCGCCGGCGGGAAGCCGTAGCCGTAGGCCAGCCACTCGTCTTCCTTCCAGCCCGCGCCAATGCCGAGCACCGCCCGCCCGCCGCTGACGACGTCGACCGTCGAGATCATCTTGGCCGTCAGCGCCGCGTTGCGGTAGGCGGCGGCGAGCACGAGATGCCCCAGCCGCGCCCGCCGCGTGACGGTCGCCAGCGCCGAGATCTCAACGAACGGATCGAACACGATCGCCTCCTCCGGCGGCGGATCGACCTGCATGTGGTCGTAGATCCACAGCGACTCGAAGCCGACCCGCTCGGCCAGTTGGGCGATCTCGACGGTCCGCCGCCAGGCCGTCGCCGGATCGAGCCCGAGGTACTCGCGGTCGCAGCCCTGCGGCAGCGTCAACCCCAGCTTCATGACTCGTCCCAGCCCTCGTACGCCGCTTCGACTCGGTCGCGCACCAAGTCGATGAAGTCCTCGTCCATCGGCCGTTCGTCGGCGACCGTGTGCCACAGCCCGGCTTCGCGCCCGAACGACGCGAGGCTGCGCATCGCCGCCGCGCAGTCGTCCCACGTCACGCCCATGCTCTGCGGGCGCACGTCGACGCCGGCGCGTAGCAGCGCGGCGAGCACCATCTCGGGCTCGTTCTCCTGCAGCGCCGCGCCGATGTAGCAACCCAGCCCGACCGGCTGGCCGTGGATGAAGTGGCGCCCGGTCAGACGTTCCAGGTTGTAGAAGAAGAAGTGCTCCACGCCCTCGATGTGGCGCGGGTTCCAGCCGGCGTCGTGGAACGTGGCGCCGCCCCAGCGGTGGGCAGACATCAGCACGCGGATGCCGGTCTCGTTGACGGCGCGGATGTCGTCGAGGTGATCGAGCACGGAAGACAGCCGCGCCCTTGCCGCGCCGACCAGCGCCTCGTCGTACGGCCAGCGCGGCTCGACCCGCCCGGCCTCCGCCGCCAGCCGCCAGTCGAAGTGGGCGGTGTGGTAGCACAGGATGTCGCCGATGCCGCTGCGGTTGAGCCGCGGCGGGGCGCTGGCGATGACGTCGAAGTCGACGTAGACGGCCTCCGGTACGGCCCAGCCGAGGTAACGCACGATGCCGTCTCGGCGCAGGCCGGCGCGGTGGCCGAAGGGAGCGTTGACGGTCATTGCCGTCGGCACCTGGAAGAACGGCAGCCGCCTGCGCCAGGCGACGAACTTGGCGACGTCGACGGCCTGCCCGCCGCCCAGCCCGATCACGCTCGCGCAGCCCGGCAGCGCCTCCACCTGCCGCTCCAGCTCGACCACCTCGAGGGTGCTCACGCGGTGCACGGCGGCGAGCCCGTCGTCGAAGAGGCCGGCGAAGCGCGGCCACAGGTCCTCCATCGTCACGACCAGGTATGGGCGGTGGACGAAGTTGCGCAGTTCCTCGACCAGGCCGCGGCCGAAGACCGTCCGGAACGGCGCGCCGGTCTCCTCGGCCGGCTCTGTCGCGACGGTCGGCATCACGGCTCGTGGCGGGTGGCGTAGTGCATGATCCGTTCCTCGCTCGCCTCGGCCCGCTCGAGCTCGGCGGTAATGCGCCCCTCGCGCATGACGACGATCCGATCGCTGACGGCCAGCACCTCGGGCAGCTCGGACGAGACCATCACGATCGCCGCCCCGCTGTCGGCCAGATCGGCGAGCAGCTGCCAGATCTCGCGCTTGGCGCCGACGTCGACGCCGCGCGTCGGCTCGTCGATGAGCAGGATGCGCGACTGCGCGTGCAGCCACTTCGCGAAGATCGCCTTCTGCTGGTTGCCGCCCGACAGGTTGCGGATGCGCGCGCGGATGCCCGGGGTGCGGATCGACAGCCGCTTGACGTACTCCCCCACCGTCCGTCGCTCGCGCGCCGGCCTGATCACGCCCTGCTCGACGACCGCCCCAAGACGCGTGATGGTCACGTTGAAGGCGACCGACTGCTCGAGCATTAAACCGTCGAACTTGCGATCCTCGGTCAGCAGCCCGATGCCGAGGGCGATGGCCTGCCGCGGCGAGGTGATCGTCACCGGCCGGCCGAAGACCTCGATCTGGCCGCCGCCGATGCGGTCGGCGCCGTGAATCGCGCGCAGCAGCTCGGTCCGCCCGGCGCCGGCCAGGCCGGCGATGCCGACGATCTCGCCGGCATGCACGCGCAGGTCGATATCGTGCAGCACGCCCTCGCGGCGCAGGCCGCGCACCTCGAGCGCGATCTCGCCGCGCTGCGCCGAGCGGGTGACGTTGCCGGCGGCCAGCTCGCGGCCGACCATCAGTCGGACCAGTTGCGCGGAATCGAGCTCCCGCGTGGGCGAAGTCGTCACCACGCGGCCGTCCTTCAGCACGACCACGCGGTCGGTGATCTGGAAGACCTCGTTCAGCCGATGAGAGATGTAGATGAAGGCGACGCCCTTCTCGGCCAGCCGGCGGATTACGCCGAAGAGGCCCTGCAGCTCGGCGTCACCAAGCACGGCTGACGGCTCGTCGAGGACGATGATCCGCGCGTTACGCGACAACGCCTTGGCGATCTCGACCATCTGCCGGCGCGCCACGGACAGGCGGCCGATGATGGCGCGCGCCTCCAGGTCCAGCCCCAGCAGCTGCGAGACGACAGCCGTGTCCTGGTCGAGGCGGGCCCAGTCGACGCGGCCCAGGCGCGTCGTCGGCAGGCGGCCCATGAAGATGTTCTCGGCGACGGTCAGGTGTGGCGCGAGCGACGGCTCCTGGTAGATGACGGCCACGCCGCGCTGGATCATCGCCTGCGGCTCGGGCGCCTCGATCCGCTCGCCCTCCACGATCACCTCGCCGCCGTCGCGCGTGTACGCGCCGGCTAGGATCTTGACCAGCGTCGACTTGCCGGCGCCGTTCTCGCCGACCAGCCCGAGGATCTCACCGGGGCCAACCGCCAGACTGACCTCGTGAAGCGCGTGGACGCCCGGAAAGGCCTTGTCGATGGCCCGCATCTCGAGCACCGGCTGCCCGCCGGGAGCTGCCGCTGGCGGAGTGACCGCATTCATCGATTCCACGCTCCTGCTTGCATGGTCTTGTCGCGAGGGCACGGCGGAGGAGGCAGCCGTGCCCTCGGCGACGTTCAATGCGTCACCCAGCTGGTTCGCCAGGCGGCGCTGCTAGAAGCCCTTGCCGATCCACTCGTCGACGTTGGTCGCGTCGATCTGATTGGTATCGAGGACCCACTCGGGATCGATCGACTCACCGGCGAGCAGCTGGGCCGCCGACTGGCAGCCCTCCTTGCCGGCGTTGTCGTAGGTGAACGTGGCCGCGATCTTGCCCTCCTTGATGGCATCGATCGCCTCGTTCTGGCCGTCGACGCCGACGACCGCGATCTCGTCCAGCCGGCCGGCCGTCTCGAGCGCCTGGACGGCGCCGAGGGCCATCTCGTCGTTGTGCGTGTAAACGACCTGCACCTGGCCCTCGCCGAAGGCGGAGAGGTAGTCGTTCATGACGACGAGCGCTTCCTCGCGCCGGTAGTTGCCCGTCTGGCTGCCGCCGACGATCTCGACGTTCGGCGCGTTGGCCTCGAGCCAGTTGACGAACTCGTCGTGGCGGTCGGTGGTCGCCGACGCCCCGAGCACGCCCTGGATCTCGAGGACCTTGCCGCCCTGCCCGCCGAGCAGGGTGTTGGCCACGAACTCGGCGGCCGCCTTGCCGATCAGCTTGTTGTCGGCGCCGATGTGCTGCGTGACCTGGATGTTGACGGCGCGGTCGAGGGTGATCACCGGGATGCCGGCGTCGAGCGCCCGCTGCGCCGCCGGCGTGAGCGCGTCGGCCGTCAGAGGCGTCAGCAGCAACACGTCCACGCCCTGCGCGATGAGGTCGTCGACGTCGGCCGACTGCTTGGCCTCGTCGCCCTGCGCGTCGGTCACGATGACCTGCGCGCCGGGAATGTACTCGGCACAGAAGTCGCGCACGTTGTTGGTCTGGTTGATGCGCCAGACGTCGCTGCCGTTGGCCTGCGAGAAGCCGATCGTCGGCGTCTCGGCCGGCGGATCGGTGGGGGCGGCAGTCGGCGCGGCGGTTGGCGCGGCGGTTGGCGACTGCGTCGCGACGGGCGCGGTGCTCGTGCAACCGGCCAGCACGATGAGCAACGCCGGAAGGGCGACTCTCGCTATCCTGAACATACCCGTGTCCTCCTTGCACTCAGAACCTTCACCGGGTGACGGATGTTCGGGGGCACGGGCCTCTGCTGCCGGCCCCGACTCCAACGCTTGACGATCCCTCAGCGGCTCACCTCCCTTCCTCGCGACGGCTGCGGCGCTCGAGGAAGACGGCGCCGAGGATGATCAGCCCCTTGACGATCTGCTGCGAGAAGGGCGAGACGCCGAGCAGGTTGAGCAGGTTGTTGACGGCGGCGATGATCGCCGCCCCGACGACCGTGCCGCCGACGCCGCCCTCGCCGCCGAACAGGCTCGTTCCGCCGATCACGACGATGGCGATGGCGTCGAGCTCGGTGCCCGTGCCCTGGCTGGGGACGGCCGTCGCCAGCCGCGTCACCTCGATCAACGCCGCCACGGCCGCGCACATGCCGCTGATGACGTAGACGCTGAAGATCACGCGGTTGGTCGAGATGCCCGACAGGCGCGCCGCCTCGGGGTTGTCGCCGACGGCGTAGACCTGCCGGCCGAACGTCGTGTGACGAAGCACGAACCAGGCGAATGCGGCGATGCCGGCGAAGAGGAGCACCGGCACGGGCAGCCCCAGAACGGTGCCGGTGCCCAGCCAGGCGACGCCGGCGGCGGCCTCGCCCAGCGGTTGTGGCTTCCCGTCGACGAGCGTCATCGTCACGCCGCGCGCGATGACGAGCATGCCGAGGGTCATGATGAACGGCTGCAGCCGGCCCTTGGTGATGCCCAGTCCATTCAGCGCGCCGACCATCCCGCCGGCCACGATCGTCAGCACGATGGCCAGCGGCCAGGGCACACCTGAGCCCATCAGCAGCCCGAAAACGATGGCGGTGAAGCCGAGCATCGAGCCGACCGACAGATCGATGCCGCGGGTCAGGATGACGAACGTCATGCCCACGCCCACGATGCCGACGATCGACGTGTTGCGCGCGACGTTGGCCAGGTTATTGACGGTCAGGAAGTGCGGCGACAGGGCGGCGCCGATGACGAGCAGGATGATCAGCGCCAGCAGGATGCCGTTGCGTCCCAGAAAGCGCAGTGTGCCTCGACCACGGCCGACGGCGGCACGGGCATGCGCCACCGTCCGCTGCAGGTCCTGGCGGGCGGCCGGCGTCTCCATCTCGTCCTCGGCCCTCGTCATGCCTAGCGCGCGGTCCAACCGCCGTCGACGAGCAGCGTCGTGCCGGTGATCAGCGCGGCGGCGGGCGAGCAGAGGAAGACCACTGCACCGGCGACGTCCATCGGCTCGCCGATGCGGTGAACGCCGGCGATGCGCTCGAGGACGTCGGCCGCGAAGACAGGATCGGCCAGGTCGGCGGCCGTGCCGTCGGTGCGGATGAACGTCGGCGCGACGGCGTTGACGGTGACACCGAAGCGGCCCCACTCGACGGCGAGGCACTTGGTCAGGTGAGCGACGGCAGCCTTGCTGATGCAGTAGACCGATTCGGTCGGCAGCGCCACGAAGCCCGCCTGCGAGCTGAGGCTGACGATGCGGCCGTAGCCCTGCTCGATCATCAGCCGGCCACAGGCCTGGCTGGCAAAGAAGACGCCCTTGACGTTGACCTCCATGGTCAGGTCGTAGTCGGCCTCGGTGACGCTCTCGGCCGGGTTCGCCGGGCCGAGGCCGGCGTTGTTGACCAGGATGTCGAGCCGCCCAAAGTGGCCGGCGACGGTCTCGACGGCGGCGCCGATCTGGGCCAGGTCGCGTACGTCCATCGCCACGCGCACGCAGCGCCGGCCGAGGCTCTCGATCTCAGCCTGCAGCTCTTCCGCGCTGGTGCCGTTGCGCAGCCCCAGCGCGACGTCCGCGCCGGCGCGCGCCATGGCCAGCGAGATCGCCCGCCCAAGGCCGCGGGCGGCACCCGTGACGAGTGCGGTGCGCCCCTCCAGGTCGAAGCGGGGAAACGCGTCCAATCGTTCTCCCTGACTAGGCTTGACGATTAGGCTTATCGATGCCGCTTAACGTTAGCGCTTGACGATAAGCGCCGGAAGGATATACTCAGGCGCCGATGGACGTCAAGAGGTTTCCCCACACCGCGAGAGGCCGATGAGCATCGAGCAGAAGGATCCGCCGGGCTGGCGCAGGGGCGTCACGCTGCGTGACGTGGCCAACGACTCGGGCGTGTCGGTGACGACCGTCTCGCGCATCCTCAACGGCCGCGAGAGCGGCATCCCCATCCGCGACGAGACGCGCACGCGCGTCCTCGAGGCGGCGGCGCGCCTGGGCTACACGCCCAACCTGCTGGCGCGCGGCCTGCGCGGCAGCAGCAGCTCGCTGCTGGGCGTCATTGCGCGCGACATATCGGACCCGTTCCACCTGCAGGTGCTGCGCGGCATCAACGGCGCCGCGCGCGAGCGCGAGTACCGCCTCTTCCTGGGCCACGTCGACTACCGCGCCGAGGTCGCCATCGCCTATGGCTCGATGTTCGAGCGCTCGCACGCCGACGGCATCATCGTCATCGGCGACCTGGAGGGCGGCGACCCGGCGCTCGACATCCTGGCCCAGCAGCACCGCTACGTCGTAGGCGTCACCGACCGCACCGGCCGGCGGCAGATTCCGGGCGTCTACGGCGACAGCGTGGTCGGCTCGCTGCTCGCGATGGAGCACCTCTGGTCGTTCGGCCACCGCTCGATCATCTGCGTCTCTGATGCGCGCACGTACGACGGCCGGCGGCGCATCGAGGTCTACCGCGACTTCATGACCGAGCGCGGTGCCGCCGAGCACATCCAGGTGCACATCACCGACCCCGAGCCGGCACCCTCGTACGAGCTCGGCCGGCGCATCTTCGGCGACGGCTCGGCGGCCGGCGCGACGGCGATCTACGCGACGTCGGACACGACCGCCTTCGGCCTGATGCGAGCGGCGTTCGAGGCGGGCATATCGATCCCCGAGCAGCTCTCGCTCATCGGCTACGACGACATCGACCTGGCGGCATACACCATCCCGCCGCTGACGACGATCAGCCAAGACGGCGTCGAGATGGGCCGCCTCGCCGCCGAGCTGCTGTTCGACATGATGGCCCGCCGGGCGAGCCGCGAGGACGTCGCCGACATCGTCATGACGCCGCGGCTCGTGGCGCGCGAGTCGACCGCACCCACGCGCGGCCCCTCGCCTGCCGGGTGAGCGAGCTCCGCCTCGGCATCCTGCTCTGGAGCCAGGCCTCGGACTGGCCGTCGTTCGAGGCTGCCGCCCGGCGCGTCGACGAGCTCGGCTACGACCATCTCTGGACGTGGGACCACCTGCACGCCATCTTCGGTGAGCCGCAGCAGCCGATCTTCGAGGGCTGGCTGACGCTGGCCGCTTGGGCGAAAGCGACCGCGCGGGTCAGGCTCGGGCTTCTGGTCGGGGCCAATACCTTCCGCAACCCAGGACTGGTCGCCAAGTCGGTCACCACGCTCGACCACCTCAGCGACGGGCGGGCCATCCTCGGTCTCGGCGGGGCCTGGTTCGAGTACGAGCACACCGCCCACGGCCTGCCCTTCGGGCGCAGCCCGGGCGAGCGCCTGACCTGGCTCGATGAGGCGGTCGGTGCCGTGCGGCGGATGCTCGACGGCGAGCCGGTCACCTCTCCTCCCGACGGCCATTACGCCTTCCGCGACCTGCGCCACGACCCGCTGCCGCAGCAGCGCCACCTGCCGATCATGATCGGTGGCTCGGGCGAGCGGAAGACGCTGCGCACTGTCGCGCGCTACGCAGACATGTGGAACGGCATGGGCCGGATGGACGTCCTACGCCGCAAGGTCGCCGTGCTCGAGCAGCACTGCGCCGACGTCGGCCGCGATCCGGCAGCCATCGAGCGGACGATCGGGTGCAAGCCCGTCATACGCGACGGCGCCGCCGAGGCTGCGCGTGTCTGGCGACGGCTGATGGAGCACAACGAGACGCCGATGGAACGCGTCGAGGACGACCCGACCTTCTGGGTCGGCACGCCGGAGGACATCGCCGAGCGGCTGCTCGAGGCGCGCGAGCTGGGTTTCGAGACGGCCATCGCCGAGATCCCGGCGCCCTACGACCGGGAGACGCTCGAACGCCTCATCGGCGAGGTCAAGCCGCTCGTCGAGCGGGCCGGCCAGCCGGCGCCTGACGCGTAGCTCCGCCAGGCGACTGGCGATGCGAATAAGACGCCGCCGGATGGCGCGTTCATGCTGATGCGAGCCGGCAGCGCCTTCAATGCCACTCGTGAGCGCGGCGATTGAGCACCCACCATCAGCTGTCGGTCGGAGAGCCCGGCAACCAGCCGACCGGTGCCCCGCGGAGCGCCGGTGATGGCTTCCGGCTTCTGGTCCGAGACCTGTCCCGAGCGAGGACCGTTCCTGAACCACGTCCACATACGGGACTGTGTGGTGCTGCATCGCGAGCCGGCGCACCTGTCGGACCAGTGCTGCCTGTGCATGCAGCGCGCCTCGAACTGGATCCCGCACGCTCTCGGGCGCGGCGTGGCTGGGCCGCTCGGCGAACCGGACCTGGCCGTCAGCAGCGCCGATCGCGCGGCAGCCCGGCGGCCGTGGGACGCGTGGGCCGCCGCCATGCGGCCAGCCCCGCCCGCCGCGGAGGACGATCCGAAGGAGCCGAAATTCGCCAGCGGCCTGCCGGGCAACGGCGAGCTGAGCGAGCGCGAGATGCGGCGTCTCGAGTTCTACGTCTGCTTCATCCGTGGCTTCGCGCGGCGATCGACGCCCCGCCCGTGGGGCGACGCAACGGACTTCGGCCTTCGACGGCGGCTCGTCTAGCCGTCTGGCCAGATGTGCCAGCATCTGCCGCGGAGGTATTCGGCGTCATGCCTGGCCCGCGGCCCGGACGACCGCTCGCCACGTCCGAGTGCCCGCCCGGCCGCCATGCGACCGCGTGGCTCCGACCAGCTGCGCACCGAGGAGTTTGCCGAGATGGAGATCAAGCCGAAGCAGCCGACCACCAAGGGCTCGACCGAGCGTTTCATGGGTGACGTCTGGCTCGACGCCATCGTTCAGGGCGAAGGCTCGTCGCGCATGCGCGTCAGCGTCGTCCGCTTCGCGCCGGGCGCTCGCAACGCCTGGCATGCCCACGCGCTCGGCCAGACGTTGTACGTCACCGAGGGAATCGGGCGGACGCAGTCTCGCGGCGGGCAGATCGTCGAGATCCGCGCCGGCGACAGCGTCTACACGCCGCCCGGCGAGTGGCACTGGCACGGCGCCGCGCCCGATCACTTCATGACGCACCTGGCCATGTGGGAGGCGCCCGCCGAGGGTCCGGAGTCGGACTGGGGCGAGCAGGTCAGCGACGAGGAGTACCTCGGCGAAGGACGCCGATCGCGATGACCGCTCAGTCCGAGGCGCCACGCCCGTCGTTCGGGACCTAGTCTCCGCCAGCGGCGTCGACCGTGAACGCCAGAGCGTGGGAATCGGGTTCGTCGCTGCCTTCGAGGAGACGGCCGGGAGTGAACGTCAGGACGTACTCGCCGGACGGATCGTC
>CAYRMQ010000020.1:30705-33147 GCA_964425305.1 uncultured Anaerolineaceae bacterium
TCCGCGCTGAGGCGGACCTGCGTCACGATCAGGTCGAACACCTCCATCGTGATCTCGCCGGTGACGTCAACGAGGTGCGGCGCCAGGTCCACCAGCTGCGGGCCGGCCGATCCAAAGGGCACGACTGCCTGATTGTCAGTTCTCTCCCCGATGAGCAGGAAGCCTCGCTCCAGCTCGAAGTCGACAGGAACGGCGAAGCGCAGGACACCTTCCCCGGACTCGCCGCTGGGCACTTCCAGGCCGGATCCGCTGTCGACATCAACCCATACGGTGCCGGTGGTGGCGCCAAACAGCGAACCTCCCCTTTCGAAGACGGCCGCAGCCTCGCCGCGGAACCCCGCCGCCTCGGGGCCGTGGTTGGTCAGGCGCACCGTCACGATCAGATTACGAGTCTCCCGGCCGAGCAGCCGATTCACCTCCCCCGACAGCGTGGCCTCCCGCACCTCCCACTCGAAGCCGTAGTTCCAGACCGTCCTGTTGACGGCGACCGTCTGATCATCTCCCGACCCGGCGGGCGACTGGTCGGGTTGCCCGGCGGCCGGTGTTGCCGCTGCCGGTGGGTCGGTCGGGGCAGTCCCGCCATCGGTCGAACGCTGATCGCTCTCGCCACCCGCACAGGCGGCCACCAGCAAAGCGACGACGGTTGCCAGCGTCAGCCATCGACTGACAGGAAGATACGGGTCGCCTCGCCTCACCTGCCACCTCCATTCCCGCTCGAAGGCGACGGCGCGGACCACAGCGCTCGGACTCACCTGCCGCGCACGCCGTGGTCCTCCTCTGTTACCACCGGCCGAGAAGCCGGTGACACGACACCCTCGCCGGCAGCGCACCGCCTGAATGATGTGCTGCGTCCGCGGCAGGGGCTAGGTCCTAATAGGCTGCACTCATTGAACGGACGCTCGACTTACCCGGCCGGCGGAATGTTGTGGTTGCTCCTGAACAGGTTCCCGGGGTCCCAGGCTCGCTTCAGCTCGCGCAGCCGTGCGTAGTTCTCGCCGTACGCCGCCGGCACCCGCTCCGCCTCGTCGTCGGCCAGCAGGTTGACGTAGACGCCGCCGGTGGACTCTCCCGCCAGCGCCTGATGGAAGTCCGACGCCCAGCTCATCACCGCCTCGTCTTCGGCGGCTTCCATCCAGCCGGCCAGGATGTGGAAGCCGGACGGCGCGTGCCTGCCGGCGTAGGCCGTGGCCGATGGCTCGACCCGCGCGATCGCTCCGCCAGCCGGATCGAAGTAGGCCGCGCTGAAGGCTCCCTTCATCCGCGGGACGAACTCGACGACTGCCGCCATTGCGCCATCGGAGATCCCGCGCAGGTCGTGGGCCCTCGAGTAGTAACGCTGGCCTCCCGGCAGGTTGGCGTCGAACGTCTGCTGGACGCCCACATAGGGCATGGGCGCCACCGCGTCGAGGATCGGCCGGCCCAGCTCGCGCAGCGGCCTGACGAAGTCGGCGGCCGCTGGATCGGCGTGAAACAGGACGAAGTCGAGCGCCGGCTGGCCGTGCGTCTCCGCCGGAAAGAGATCGATCGGCGGGATGCGGAACATGAACGGGTAGCACTGGAACTCGTCCGGTGCCTGCGCCATGAAGTCTCGGAAGAAACGAAGGAGGTTGCCCGCGTCGGCGAAGGGGTAGATGACCTGCCCCGCCAGGACTTCCGGCCCGACAGGGTGCAGCCTGAGCTGCACCGACGTGACGATGCCGAAATTCCCGCCGCCGCCACGCAGGGCCCAGAAGAGGTCGGGATCTTCATCGTCCGAGGCGCGCACCTGTCGGCCGTCCGCGGTGACGACCTCCATCGAGGAGACGTTGTCGAGCGTCAGGCCGTAGCTGCGCGCGAGGTAGCCGCTGCCGCCGCCGAGGGCCGCCCCCACCACGCCGACCGATGAGACGGTTGGCGTCGGCGTCGCCAGGCCATGCTGCTGCGTGGCAGCGTCCAGCTCGCCGCACGTGACCCCCGCCTCCAGCGTGACCGTCCGTGTTTCCGTGTCGACGCTGATCTGCTTCATCGGCGAGAGGTCGATGAGCAGTCCTCCGCCGGCGACGCTGCGGGCGGCATATGAGTGACCGCCGCCCTTGACCGACAGCTGGAGGCCGTTGCTTCGTACATACCGGACGGCGGCGACGACCTGGCTGGCATCGGTGCAGCGCACGACCAGGTCCGGCCGGCGATCGAGGCGCACGTTCCACAGCGTGCTCGCTTCCTCGAAGCCGGGATCGCCCGGCTCGAGAAGGGCGCGCTCGATGCCCGCGGTAACGTTCGATGCCGACATCACTACCTCCTCTGTCTGGCAGGGCGCCGGGTGATACGACGGTTGGGTCGCCGGCAACGCAGAGGTTGCCTCGAACAACGACGAAGTCGCCCCCGGCCGACGCCAGGTCGCCGCGGCCGTCGACAGCCCAGCGCACCCGGAAGCGCGAGCTCCATCCCCGCGATCGAGCGGGT
>CAYRMQ010000021.1:0-33139 GCA_964425305.1 uncultured Anaerolineaceae bacterium
GGTCTCGAAAGGCACCGCGCCGAGGCCGCTGACGCCGTCGACGATGATCAGCGTCTCCGGCTCCGTCCGGCGGACGGCGGCGGCCAGCTCGGCCAGCGGGTTGGTCACGCCGGTCGACGTCTCGTTGTGCGTCAGCAGCACCGCCTTCGCCGGGCGGCCGGCCTGCGCCATCTGGCGCAGCGCCTGCTCGACGTCGGCCGGGTCGGCGGCCCGGCCCCACTCGACCTCGTGGCGGGTGACGTCGGCCCCGTAGCGCTGGGCGATCTTGGCGAAGCGGTCACCGAAGGCGCCGATGGTGACGGCCAGGACGCGGTCAGCGGGCGATAGGTGGTTGACGACAGCCGCCTCCAGCCCGCCCGTGCCTGATGCGGTCAGGATCAGCACGTCGTTGCGCGTGACGAAGGCGCGCTGGAGGCGCTCGGTCACGCGCGAGATCAGCTCGCGGAACTCCGGCCCGCGGTGGTTGAGCATCTGCCGGCTGCCGGCCTGGCGGACGGCGTCGGGAAGGGGAGTGGGACCGGGGATGCGAAGGTTGACCGAGTCGGACACCGGCGGCTCCTGTGCTTGCTGTGGCGGGTCTCTGATGTTAGTCGGTCGGGCAGGGACTATGCTCGGTCGGCCATGCCTCGCCGCACCTCCGTCAACGCCCGCCCCCAGCCGCTCGAGCTGCCCGCCGCCGGTGAGGGCGGCAGCGTCCCGCTGGCGGCACGGATGCGGCCGGCGGCGCTCGACGAGTTCGTCGGGCAGGAACACCTCGTCGGTGGCAAGGGCGCGATCCGGCGCATGATCGAGCGCGGACACCTCAGCTCGATGCTGCTGTGGGGCCCGCCCGGCTCGGGCAAGACGACGCTGGCGCGGCTGCTGGCCGACATCATCGACGCTCCCTTCGCGACGCTGTCGGCGGTGATGAGCGGCGTCGCCGACGTCCGCGCGCGGATGGCCGAGGCGCGCGCCTGGATCGACCAGGGCGGCCGCTCGACGGTGCTCTTCATCGACGAGATCCACCGCTTCAACAAAGCCCAGCAGGACGCGCTGCTGCCGCAGGTCGAGGACGGCACCATCACGCTCGTCGGGGCGACCACCGAGAACCCGTACTTCGGCGTCAACTCGGCGCTGCTCTCGCGGCTGCGAGTGTTCCGCCTCGAGCCGCTGACCGACGAGCAGGTCGAGGCGCTCGTGCTGCGCGCGCTGGCCGACGAGCGTGGGTTGGCGGGCGGCGTCCGGCTGGCGGACGATGCGCGCGCCCACCTCGTCGAGATCAGCGCCGGCGACGCGCGCGTGGCCTTGAACATCCTCGAGGCGGCGGCGGCGATGGCCGGCGACGGGGCGATCTCGCTCGAGCTGGTCGAGAGCGCCGCCCAGCAGCGCATCCTTGCCTACGACCGCGCCGGCGACGGCCACTACGATACGGTCAGCGCGTTCATCAAGAGCCTGCGCGGCAACGACCCCGACGCGGCGCTGTACTGGCTGGCGGCGATGGTCGCCGCCGGCGAGGACCCGCGCTTCATCGCCCGCCGGCTGGTCATCAGCGCGTCGGAGGACGTCGGCAACGCCGACCCACGGGCGCTGCAGATCGCGACGGCGGCCGCCCACGCGGTCGAGTACGTCGGTCTGCCCGAGGCGCAGTACGCGCTCGCCCAGGCGGCGACGTTCATCGCCACCGCGCCCAAGTCGAACCGCTCGGGCGCGGCCTACTGGAAGGCCGTCGAGGACGTCGAGCAGCATGGCTCGCTGCCTGTGCCCAGGCACCTGCGCTCAGGCACCTGGCGCGAGCGGCGCGACCACGGCATTGGCGTCGGCTATTTGTATCCGCACGACTTCCCCGGCGCCGACGTCGAGCAGCAGTACCTGCCCGACAAGCTGGTCGAGCTCGGCCGGCGCTACTACGAGCCGTCCGGCGAGGGCTACGAGCGCTCGCTCAGGGAGCGGATGGAGTTGCGCGCGACGGAGCGGCGCGCCCGCCGCGGCAAGGGCTCGAAGTAAGCGCCCGATAAGGTGCCTTCGCTACGGTGACCGCAGCGGAGGTTGCCGTTGCCCAGATACGCTCCGACCATCGCCAGCACCGCCCTCGCGTCGATACATGAGCGCGGGCCGGAGCCGCTCGCCGAGCTGGCCAGGCAGATGGTCGCCGCCGGCATGACCAAGGCGAAGGACCCGCTGCGCGCCGTCGAGGCCGCCATCTCGCACGACCCGCGCTTCCTGACCGACGGCTGCGACCGCTGGTACTCGCTGGTCGATCAGCTCGAGGGCGCGCTCTTCGTCGTCCGGCCCAACGCCATCGAGCGCAGCATCGACGTGCTGCTGCTCGGCGACGAGCTGCACCTGCTGGCGCGGCTGACGACTCCGCAGCGTGGCCTCGCCGCGGGTGGCACAGTCTGGCAGGCGTGGGCCCATCACGCGCTCTGCCTGCCCGAGGTGGACCGCGAGCTGCTCTACGAGTTCGGCCCCGCCGCGGCACTCGAAGACCTCGGCAAGGGTGTGGCAGAGCAGCTGCGGGAGTGGCTGGCCGACCTGGGCATGGCGGACTTCGGCCGCAGCGACGTCGCCCTGCTCTCGTTCCTGGAGGACATGCGCTACCGGCTCGTCCTGCAGGGGCCCAGCGGCTGGCTGCCGCGGCTGCGCCCCGGCCAGCTGCTGGTGATCGAGGTCCGCGCCGGGCTTCTCGAGGCGTCGGCGCTGGCCCCCTACGAGATCTCTGAGCGCGACGTGGCGCACGCGGCGGCGCGCGTGGCGGCCATCGCCAGGCGGACCATCGGGCCCGACCCGAGCTGGTTCGGCCCGCCGGCGATGCGCCTGTCGGGGCTGCTCGAGACGGTCGCGATGGAGGCGCCGGAGTTGCTGCGCCGCCCGCTTATCCTGGCCGACGTACTGCGCCGCGGCGGGCTCGAGCTCGCCGGCGGCTACGTCGGTCACCTGGGCACGAACTGGCAAGAGGTGGCGGAGCGGGCGTGGCTGTCGCGCGAGGGCGCGTGGGCGTACGAGCCGCCGAGCGCGGAGGCCGCGTAGCACGCCCTGTTGGCGGCGCGTCGCCTCAGTCGGTCGGGTGCAGCAGCAGGAATGTGTCCACGCGCATCAGACGAAGCAGGATCCGCACCGGCAACGGCACCAGCCGCCGCTGCCCGTCGACGAACAGCTGTGGTCGCACGACGTGCCGCACCGATGCGCCCATGCGCAGCTCGGCCTCGCCTGCGACCATGACGTTCTTGACCCAGTCGGAGTCCCGGCCGTAGGTCAGCGCGAGGATGTAGTCGGTGCCGTCGCGGAAGACGGTCATCGGCGTGCGATACAGGCGCCCCGACCGGCGGCCGCGATGGACGACCAGGGCGAAGCCGGGCAGCCAGTGGATGAAGCCACGAACCAGTGGGTTGAAGACGCGCGCGGTGAAGGGCTTGAGGAAGAGGAGACGGGGCCGCCGTGGATCGCGCTCCGTCATCGGCGGCTCGGGCCGCCCATGTCGATCGCGTCGTCGATCGCCCGGCGCAGGTCGTCGCGTGTGGACCGGTCGTCGGTCTGCTCGAGCCGGTCGACGATGCGCAGCGTCATCTCGAGCCCGGCGACGTTGAGGCCGCGCTTCTCGACCAGGTAGCGGATGCGATGGAGGCGGCGAACGTCGGCGTTCGAGTAGAGCCGCTGGTTGCCCGACTGTCGAGCGGGCCGGAGGAGGCCGGCCCGCTCGTACTTGCGCAGCGTCTGCGGATGCATGCGGGTCAGGCGAGCGGCGACGGCTATGGCGTAGACCGGCTCGCGCTCGTCCATGGCCCGCCGGCCGTCAGCCCTGGCCGGAGCCGATCTGGACCTGCTGGCCCGTGATCGGGATCTGGCGCGGCTTGGCTGCATCGGCCTTCGGCAGCCGCAGCGTCAGCACACCGTGCTCGAAGGAGGCGTCGGCGGCGTCGGCGTTGATCTCGCGCGGTAGGCTGATCGTGCGGACCATCTCGCCGTAGCCGAACTCGCGCAGGTGCCACGTCCAGTCGTCATGGGCCGAAGGACTCTCGGTACGCGCTCGCAGCGTCAGCGTGCCCTGCTGGTACTGGACGTCGAGCTGGTCCGGCGAGACGCCCGGCGTCAGCGCGCGCACGACGATCTCCTCTGGAGTCTCGTAGATCTCCAGCGGCATCGGGCGCGTGCCGGTGCCGCGCCAGCTCATCAGCCGCTCGGGGCTGACGAAACTCTCCTCGAACAGGTGGTCGACGGCATCACGCAGGGAAACGAAGTCACGCAGGAAAGGATTCCAGCGCTGCATCGTCATCTGTGAAATCACCTCCCGTTGCTGTATCGAGCCGCGAATTCCACTCACCACCTCGCGGCGCTCTTCACGCCTCAATCCATAGCACTTGACTCGACACGTGTCAAGATCTCTTAGTCGGCCACAAGGGCAGAACATCTGTGAGGGGCGCGTTCATGGCAACCGGCGAGTGGTCCGCCGGGCCGGTCGGCCAGCTGTCGATCCTGTCACTCAGTCGTGGCACGACTCCTATCCGACGACGGGGCGACCGCAAGCGGGTCCGACGGCCCCAATTGCAGTCAGCCAGTGGCCGGGCAGCTGCGTGACGGTCATTTGGAGCCCCAGAGCCCCCCACCAGCCGGCGCAGCTCGGATAAGAATTGGTGGGCGACTGAGTGACGGGCGGTGAGGTCGGCGGGGCGTGTGGCGGCGCCAGGCGGGTTGTCCAGGCGGCATGGGCCGGACTGATCGGCCTCGCTCCCTCCTAGTAGAAGGGCAGCGGGATGACGCGCAGGATGACGATGAGCACCCACAGCGCGAAGAGGGCACCGAAGAGGAGCACGCTCAGCACGCCGATGCGCTTGAGGTCCTCGGCGACGTAGACGTACTCGGTCGCCGCCCTCGCGGCGAGCAGGCTGCCCGGCTTGGCACGCTGGCGCGGGTGAGCCATCCGCGGCGCCGGCCTGACGTCGGCGGCCGGCTGAGCCTCGGCGACCTCCATCGCAGGCTCCTGCTCGAGCTGCTCGTCGGCGAGCGGCGCGGCCTCGGTGAAGGATCGAGAAGCTGCGCTCTCGCGGCGGCGCGCCGTGGGTCGGGAGCTGGCCGGCCGGGCGCCGGGCCGGCGGCGGGAGCGCGTCGAGCCGCGCGTTCGTTTGCTCACAAACCGAGTCTAGCATCGGAATCGCGGCGGCTAGAATTCGCGCGATGCCCGACGCATACCTCGCCCCGGTGGCACTCGCCGCCCTCGTCCTCGCCGGCCTGAGCATCCTGCTCAACCTGTTCCTCGCGCTGCGCCTGCGCCGCGCGTCACGCCAGGGCCGCCTGCCGCGCACCGGCGTGGACCATCTGGATCGGCTGCTCAACCAGGAGCTGCAACGGGTCGACGGGCTGGCCGGTGAGCTGGCCGAGCATTCGGCCAGGCTGCATATCGCCGAGGACCAGGCACGTCGCTCGATCCAGCGCGTCGGGGTCGTCCGCTACAACCCCTTCGAGGACACGGGCGGTAACCAGAGCTTCGCATTGGCCCTGCTCGACAGCGAGGCCAACGGGGTCGTGCTGTCGAGCCTCCACTCGCGCCAGGTCACGCGCGTCTACCTCAAGAACATCCATGCCGGCCGGAGCGAGACGGCGCTCTCCGACGAGGAGGCCGAGGCCCTCCGGCGCGCCGGCAGCACGGCTCACGAGCGCGCCTGACGGACCGCGTCGCGGCGTGCCACGCAAGCTGGCACGCGCCCCTGGCAGGCTGCCGCCATGGCATTCGTCGAGAGGGAAGTCCCACCCGTGCCGCGAGCGGCAGCGGTGGCCGGCGGCGGTGCGGCGCCGGTTGCGCTCGCCGAGGTCCGGCGGCTGCTCAGCGGGCTGAACCGCCAGCAGCGTGCTGCCGTCACGCATGGCGAGGGACCGCTGCTCGTGCTGGCCGGCCCCGGTACGGGCAAGACGGAGGTGATCACTCGCCGCATAGCGTGGTTGATCGCCACCAAGCGCGCCCTGCCGCGCCAGATACTCGCCCTCACGTTCACTCACAAGGCGGCGTTCGAGATGCAGGCACGGGTGGACGTGCTCGTGCCCTATGGCCAGGCGGACACGGCGATCCACACCTTCCACGCGTTCGGCGATCGGGTGCTTCGCGAGAACGCCTTCGAGCTCGGCCTGCCCGGCGATGTCCGCCTCCTCAGCCGCGCAGAGGCCGTCCTGCTCCTGCGCGAGGAGCTGTTCAGCCTGGGGCTGGACCGCTATCGCCCGCTCGGTGATCCGCAGCGCTTTCTCGGTGCGCTGGTCGACCTCTTCTGGCGAGCCAAGGACGAGGGCATAGAGCCGGCTGATCTCGAGGAGCACGTCGGTCGGCTGCTGGAGAGGGCGGCGGCGGCGGCCGGCGGCGACGAGGCGGAGGCGCTGCGCGACCTTGCCACGGGCCAATCGGAGATCGCGCGTGCCTACGGCCGCTACCGGGCCCTCCTCGCCGAGCGTGGCCTCATCGACCACGCCGACCAGGTGCTGCTCTGCCTGCGCCTGCTGCGTGAGCGGCCGCACATTCGGCGCGCCCTCCACGAGAGCTTCCGCTACGTGCTGGTCGATGAGTTCCAGGACACCAACCCGGCGCAGCTGGAGCTGGTGCTGGCGCTCGGCGGGGGGCTAGCCAATATCACGGTCGTGGGCGACGACGATCAGGCGATCTACGCGTTCCGCGGCGCCGCCGTCAGCAACCTCCGCCGCTTCTCATCCGCCCATCCCGGCCTGCGCCGGATCGTCCTGACGCGCAACTACCGGTCGCGTGCGCCGATCCTCAGCGCGAGCCAGCGGTTGATCAGGCACAACGAGCCCGGCCGGCTGGCCTCGCTCGACGGTCTCGACAAAACTCTCCTCGCGCAGCGCCGGAGCCGGCGGCCGGCGCCTGTGCGCGTGCTCGCCTTCGAGACACGCGACGCCGAGGCGGACGAGGTGGCGCGCGAGATCGCGCGGCGCATCGGGGTCGGCGCCAGGCCACGCGACTTCGCCGTCCTGGTCCGCACCAACGGCGACGTCGACGCGTTTGCCCGCAGCCTGCTTGCCCAGGCCGTGCCCGTCCGCTCGAGCAGCCCGCGCCCGCTCTACGAGCGGCCGGAGGCGCGCGTGCTGCTCTGCTTCCTGCGCGTCGTCGCAGACCCGACCTCGACCGTCGAGCTGTACGCGCTGGCCGTGGCGTGGCCGTACCTGCTCGGCGGAGCGGACCTGACGGCGATCATGGCGCATGCCCGGAGGCGCCACCGGTCGCTGTGGGACGTCCTGCTCGAGCTCCAGCAACAGCCCGGTCTGCTGCGCCTCTCGCCCGCGACCCGGCGCGCCGCTGCACGGCTCGTCGACGACGTCATCGCCGCCATCGAGCTGTCGCACACGCGCACGGCCGGTGAGGTGCTGTACGACTTCCTGCGCCGCAGCGGGCGGCTGACGCGGCTCGCAGCCGAGCCGGCCGGTGAGGACGACGCCGCGGCGGCGTCGGACGTCGTGCGCTTCTTCGACGCCGTCCGCACGCACGGCGCGCTCCTCGGTGACGGGCGGGTGGCCGTCCTGGCGCCGCGCCTGGCCGAGCTCGTCGCCGCGGGCGACCGGCCCGACGAGGAGGCGACGCTGGCGGATGACGACGCTGTCGCCGTCCTGACCGTTCACCGCGCCAAGGGCCTGGAGTTCCCCGTCGTGTACCTGTGCGGTCTCGTCGAGGGCCGCTTCCCGGCGCGCAGCCGGCCACCGGCGCTGGCACTGCCGGACGAGTTGCTCGCGGACCGCCGCGACCTCGCCGAGGAGGACGGCCTGGCCGAGGAGCGGCGCCTGTTCTACGTCGGCATGACCCGCGCGCGCGACGAGCTGATCCTGTCTTACTCGCTCGGCGGCGCTGGCGCCGGCCGGCGCGTATCGCCATTCGTGGCCGAGGCGGTGGACGTCCCGGCGAGCAGCCTCGCCTCCGCGCGGGCACTCGAGCGGCGGCTGGCGCCGCCCGCGCCGGTCGCCGCACCGGCGACAAGCCGGCGTTCGCCCGCGCCGGCGGATGGCCCGCTCTCGCTGAGCTTCTCTCAGCTCGAGGACTACTTCAGCTGTCCCGAGCGCTACCGCCTGCGGCACGTGGTCGGTGTGCCCACGCCGGCGCACCACGCGCTCGTCTACGGCAACGCGCTGCACCAGGCGGTGGCCGCGTTCCACCTGCGCCAGTCGCGCGGCGAAGAGATGTCGGAGGAGCAGCTGCTCGCCGTCTACGCCGGCCACTGGAGCGCCGAAGGCTTCCTCTCGCGGCAGCACGAGGAGGCGCGCTACGCCGCCGGCCAGGCCGCGCTGCGAAGGTTCCGCGCGGCGCATCTGGCACAGGCGGACGAGCCGCCGGCGGCCGTCGAGCGGCCGTTCGTGTTCACCATCGGTCGCGACCAGATCAGGGGCCGGATGGACCGCCTGGATGCCGGTCCCGATGGGGCCGTCATCACCGACTACAAGTCGTCGGACGTCCGCGAGCAGGCGAAGGCCGACCAGAAGGCGCGCGAATCGCTCCAGCTGCAGGTCTACGCGCTTGCTCACCAGGCAGACACGGGTCAGCTGCCGCGCGAGCTGCGGCTGCACTTCCTGGACAGCGGCGTGGTCGGCAGCGCCGTGCCGGACAGGCGGCGCCTGGAGCGGACCGTCGAACGGGTCGGCCGCGCCGCAGGCGACATCCGCGGCGGCCGGTTCGCGGCGCGGCCCAGCGCCGTTGCCTGCGGCTACTGCCCGTACCGCACGGTGTGCGCGCGCAGCGCAGCCTAACCGCGAGGGCCGTCGCGTGCGGCTAGACTCGGCCGCCAGAGATGTACGAGCGCGACCGGCTGGCGAACGTGGCGCTGCTTGCCGGCGCGGCAGGCGCGTGGGCCGTCGTGGCGTACATCGTGCTCAATCACGACCCTCTGGGCGAGCCGGTCGTGCTCCTCGCCGGCGCCCTGGCGATGGGCGTCGCTGCCGGCATGTCGCTCGTGCCGCTGCTGTGGCTGGCCGGCTTCGTGCGCGCGCGGCGCATCGCCTACCGCGGCGACTGGTGGCGCGCCGCCCGGCGCGGCGTGCTGGTGGGCCTGGTCGTGGTCATCTTCGTCCTGCTCCTCGGACAGCAGATGTTCAGCGTGCCGCTGGCCCTGTTCGTGGTGGCCATGGCCGTGCTCGTCGAGGCGACGCTGACCTTCAGGCGTTGATCAGCCGCGCCGGAGCGCGCGACGCCGGCCGCGGAATCGCTAGCATTGGGTTGGGCGCCCTGCTGGACCGCGGCCCGGAACCGGCGGCGACTCACTCGTGAGGTCCGTGCTATGTCCACCGAGCACGCTGCGCCTGACTTTGCTCGCCAGAACGGCTGGGACCGGCGCTACAGCACGTTCGTGGCGCCCGAGATTCCGACCTACGTCGGGCCCGTCAGCTTCTGTAACCGGCCGTGGATCGACGCGCCAGAGGCCCTCTTCGAGCGCCGGCCGGACGTGGCCATCGTCGGCGCGCCCTTCGACGACGGCGTCAGCTACCGTCCCGGCGCCCGCTTCGGGCCGCGCGCCATCCGCCAGGCAACGTACAACCACGGCGGCTACTCGCTGCAGCTCGAGATCGAACCGTTCGAGCACCTCGACGTCGTCGACGCCGGTGACGCGAACATCGTGCCGGCGCACCTCGACCGCGGGCACTCGATGGTCTTCCGCAAGGTCCTCGAAGTGGCCTCCAGCGGCGCCGTCCCGATCGTCCTCGGCGGCGACCACTCGATCACCTGGCCGTCGGCCAGCGCCGTCGCGCAGGTCCGCCACCCGCGCAGCATCGGCATCGTCCACTTCGACGCCCACGCCGACACCGCCGACGAGGACTGGGGCGTGCTCAAGGGTCACGGCACGCCGATGCGCCGGCTGATCGAGTCGGGCGCCGTCGCCGGGCGCAACTTCGTGCAGGTCGGCCTGCGCGGTTACTGGCCGCCGCCCGACGTCTTCGAGTGGATGAAGGCGAACGGCCTGCGCTGGCACTTCATGCGCGAGATCGAGGAGCGCGGCGCCGAGGCCGTCGTCGACGACGCCATCGCCGAGGCGCTCGACGGCGCCGACGCGATCTACCTGTCGATCGACATCGACGTGCTCGACCCGGGCATGGCGCCGGGCACGGGCACGCCCGAGCCAGGCGGCATGCTGACGCGCGAGCTGCTGCGTGCCGTGCGCCGCATCGTCGGACGCGTCGAGCTGGCGGCGATGGACATCGTCGAGGTCGCGCCCGCCTACGACAGCGCCGAGATAACCGCGATGGCCGCTCACCGCCTGGCTCTCGAAGCGATCAGCGCGCTGGCGGTCAAGCAGCGCGACGGCGGGCAGGTGCGTTACGAGGATGCTCGGCCGCAGGTCCTCGAGGCTGGTCCGCCCGTCCACGCGGCGGGCGCCGGCGGCTAGTGAGGTTTTCCGATGAGCACCGATGCCACGAAGACGACCGACGCCACGATGAGAACCGGCGCCGCCACGAGCACGGATGCCAAGCAGCGTCTGGCCGACGCCGTCCAGCAGGCGCGCGCCGAGATCCTCGACCTGTCGCACCGCATCCACGCCAATCCCGAGCCTGCCTTCGAGGAGCACCAGGCCGCTCGCTGGGTGGCCGAGGCGATCGCGCGCCACGGCTACGCCGTCGAGCATCCGGCCGGCAGCCTCTCCACCGCCGTGCGCGGCACGCTCCGCGGGGGCGCAGGTGAAGGCCCGCGCATCGGCATCCTGGCCGAATACGACGCCCTGCCCGGCCTGGGCCACGGCTGTGGCCACAACACCATGGCCGCCAGCGGAATCGGCGCCGCGATCGCGCTGGCCCGGCTCGCACCCGAGCTCCGCGGCGAGATCGTCTTCTTCGGCACACCCGCCGAGGAGCGCGGTTCGGGCAAGCAGTTCATGATCGACGACGGCCTCTTCGAGGGCGTCGACGCGGCGCTGCTCTTCCACCCGGGCGACCGCAACCGCTCGGCCTGTGCCCTGCTCGCCAGCGTCGACGTCGAGGAGGCCTTCACGGGCCTGCAGGCGCACGCCGCCGCCGATCCCTGGCGCGGCAAGAACGCCCTCGACGCGCTGATCCTGCTCTTCCAGTCCGTCGGCCTGTGGCGCCAGCAGCTGCGCCCGGCTGCGCGCGTCCACGGCATCATCACCGGCGGCGGCACGGCCGCCAACATCATTCCCGACCACACCGCCGCGCGCTTTATGCTGCGCAGCGACGAGCAGGCCGACTTCGAGCAGATGCAGCAGCGCTTCGAACAGATCTGTCGCGCCGCCGCCCTGGCCGCCGACTGCCAGGCGGAGGTCAAGTTCTCGGGTGGCCGCAGCACGATGAAGGACAACCCCGTCCTGCTCGAGCTCTTTCGCGCGAACATGCGCGCCCACGGCCTGGACGACAACCCGATCGAGTACGACCGGCTGGGCTCGTCCGACATGGGCAAGGTCAGCCAGGTGCTACCGACGATCCATCCCGAGCTGGCCATCTGCGACGAGGGCACGCCGGCCCACTCGATCGAGTTTCGCGACGCGGCGGCGACTGCGCGCGCCGACGAGACGACGCTGATGGCGGCGACGCTCGTCGCCCAGACGGCCTACGACCTTTTCGCCGATCCCGAGCAGGTGGCAGCCGCCTGGCGCGCGTTCCGGGATGGCTGAGGCTGACCGCGACCGCCTGGCGCGCTACTACGACCTCGACCTCGCGACGGAGCAGCCGGATCTCGACCTCTACCTCGCGCTCGCCCGGGCGACGGAGGGGCCGGTGCTCGAGCTGGCCGCCGGCAGCGGCCGAATCTCGGTCCCGCTGGCCGCCGCCGGCCACGAGGTGACCGCCGTCGACGTCGACCCACAGATGCTCGAGCGGGCGCGCGGGCGCTGGTCGGAGACCGCCCGCCAACCGGCGAGTGGCTCGCTCGAGCTCGTCGAGGGCGACATCACCGACCTCGACCTTGGCCGCCGCTACGGCCTCGTCATCCTCGCCCTCAACACGCTGCTGCTGCTGCCTGGTCGCGAGGCTCAGCGTTCCGCGCTGGCAACCATGGCGCGCCAGCTGGCCGACGACGGGCGGGCGGTCGTCGACGTCTGGGTGCCCGGCCCGGACGACCTCGCTCTCTACGACGGCCGGCTGCTGCTCGAGTGGCAACGGACCGACCCCGAGACCGGCGAGGAGGTGGCCAAGACGTGGGCCGGCACGTACGACGCGGCACACGCGACGGCGCGCCTGACGACGTACTTCGACGCCTGGCGACCGCCGTCCGGATCGCTGACACGCGTCGCCCGCGAGGATCGTTTCAGCCTGCTCGGCGCGTCCGAGTTACTGGCGCTCGTGGAGGCGGCGGGCCTCCATCCGTCGGTCACAGGAGGGGACTATGCGCTCACCCCGTTTGGTACCGGTAGCGAACGGATGATCCTGGTGTGTGGCTTGTTATAGTCCGGCCGTGTCGTCCTCCGCCCACGCGTCGAACCAGATTCGCCTGCTCCTCGTCGAAGACGTGCCGCAGGTTGCCCAGTACATCAGGAGCCTGCTCAACACCCAGGCGCAGGTAAAGCTCCTCGATATCGTCACCGACGGGCGTGCCGTGCCCGGCCAGGTCCACGAGCTGCGCCCGGACATGCTCGTCATCGATTCGCTCCTGCGCGGGCGCGTCGGCGGGCTGGACCTCATCGCCGAGCTGCGCCGCGCGGAGGTCGACCTGCCGATCATCATCCTGACCGTGCCCCAGAAGCCCATCCGGCCGACGCCCGAGATGGGCCTCGCGCGCGTCATCTCGATGCCCTTCAGCGGCTACGAGTTCATGAATGCGGTACAGGAGATCTTCGCCGAGTATCGGGCGCGCGCGCCGGAATCGATGTCGCGCGTCTTCACCATCTTCGGCGCCAAGGGCGGCGTCGGCGGCACGACGCTCGCCTTCAACCTGGCCGCCGCGATCGCCCGCGCCGAATGGGCAAAGGTGGCGCTGCTCGACGGCAGCATCCAGTTCGGTGACCTGCGCGCGCTGCTGCGCGTGCCCGAGAACGCGCCGTCGGTCGTCGACCTGCCCACCGACGCAATCCAGAAGAGGGATCTCGCCGACATCGTCTGGCGCGATCCGTCGGGCGTCGACCTGTTCCTCGCTCCGCCGCGCGTCGAGATGTCGGAGATGATCACCGCCCGCGATATGGAAAAGCTGCTGCTGCTGATGCGCCGCGTTTACAACATCGTCATCATCGACACGCCGGCATCGGTCAACGACATCGTGCTGGCCTATTTCGACAACAGCGATCAGGTCATCCAGGTGCTCAGCTACGAGAGCGCGACACTCTACCAATCGCGCGCCATGGCGATTACCCTCCACGCGATGGGCTTTCCGGCCGACAAGGTCCGCTATCTCGTCAATCGCGCCGACTCGATGGGCGGGCTGCCGCCCGACGCCATCAGCCAGTTCCTCGGCCGCGAGCCCGACTTCCGCGTGGTCAGCGACGGCCTGCTGGTGGTCGAGGCCAACAACCGCGGGCAGCCGTTCGTGCTGTCGGCGCCCGATGCGTCGATCAGCCGCAGCATCACCGACATCGCGCAGCAGCTGGTCGGCGGGGCGCCGCTCATGGCGGCCGTCGGCAGCCGCTGACCGAGGGATGGTCGATACTCGTCCCATCGGTTTCTTCGATTCGGGGGTCGGGGGGCTGACGGTCCTGCGGGAGGTGATCCGCAGGTTGCCGTCGGAGTCGACCCTCTACATTGGTGACAACGCCCGCGCTCCGTACGGCACGCGCAGCGACGACGAGGTACGCCGCTTCAGCGCCGAGTGCCTCGACGAGCTGGCCTCGCGCGACGTGAAGGCGATCGTCGTCGCCTGCAACACCTCCAGCGCGGTCGCCCTGCGCGACCTGCGCCTGCGCTACGACGTGCCCATCCTCGGCGTCGTCCGGCCCGGCGCCACGGCGGCGGCGCTGGCCAGCCGGACGCGCCACGTCGGTGTCATCGCCACGCCGGCGACGGTCCGCTCGCGGGCCTACTTCCAGGCGATCAAGGACGAAAACCCGTTCATCGAGGTCGTCGAGCACGCCACCCCCGAGCTGGTGCCGCTGGTCGAGGCGGGCCAGCTCGACGGACCGCTCGTCGAGGACGTCGTGCGCCGCTCTCTGGCGCCGCTGCTCGAGAGCGCCGACGGCATGGACACCCTGCTTCTCGGATGCACGCACTACCCGCTGCTGGCGCCGATCATCAGGCGCGTCGTCGGCCCCCTGGTGGCCGTCATCGACTCGGCCTCGGCGACGGCCAGCTCGCTGGCCGGTCTGCTCGAGGTCCACGGCCTGGCCGCCCCGGCGGCGGCCCACGCGACGCACGTGCAGCTGACCACCGGCGACGTGGCCGCGTTCAGGCGCGTCGCCGAGCGCCTCTTCGGCGACCTCTTTCCGACGATCGAGGGAGTTGCCGTGGCGGGCGCCGCGTGAGCAGCCGGACGATGGCCTCGCCGCGGCGCAACGAGCGCGCGATCGGGATCGGGCTGGCGCTCGGCGCGGCGGGGCTGGCGATCGCCTCACGTTACCTCGCGCGGCGGGCGCACCGGGCGGCGGGGCACGGGCTGGTCGACTGGCGGCGCGCCGAGCAGATCGCCGTCGGCCGCCTGCGCCGGGCGCCGGGGGCGCTGCCGCCGGCCGAGCTGCGCGCGGCGGCCCCCTCGTACGCCGCCGCGATGGACAGGGTCGTGCCGCTCCTCGAGCGGCAGCTCGAGATCCCGCTGCCCGGCGTCGTCGAGCGCTACTCGGTCGTCAGCCGCGCCGACTGGGCGCGCGCCAACCTGGTCACCTTCAAGCACCTCATCGGCCGTCTGGAGAGCCACCTTCCGCACCCGTCGGCCAACGGCAGCCTCGCCGCCGGTGTCGCGCGGCTGGCCAATCGGTTCCTGTCGACGCAGCAGATCGGACTGCTGCTGGCCTATCTCGGCCAGCGCGTGCTGGGCCAGTACGACGTCGCGCTGCTGTCGGCCGAGTCGAAGCCGGGCCGGCTCCTCTTCGTCGAGGAGAACGTCCGCGCGACGGCCGCCTCGCTGGGCGTGCCGGTGAACGAGTTCCGGACGTGGATCGCGCTGCACGAGACGACCCACGCCTTCGAGTTCGAGGCAAACGACTGGCTGCGGCCCTACCTCAGCGAGCGCCTCGAACGCCAGCTGGCCGGTCTGCTCGACCAGGCGCGCTCGCTCCAGGCGGACGGCATCGGGCAGCTACTGCGCCGGCTGCGCGAGAGCAGCGGCAACCCGCTGGCGAGCCTGATGTCGGAGGAGCAGCGCCGGCTCTTCCGTGAGACGCAGCTGGTGATGAGCCTGCTCGAGGGCTTCAGCGACTGGGTGATGGACGAGGCGGGTGTGCAGCTGCTGACCGACGTCGCCGTCATCCGCCAGCGCTTCGAGGCGCGCCGCAACCAGCGCCGCCGCGGGCTCGAGCGGATCATCGCTCGCCTGACCGGCCTCGACCTGAAGATGGAGCAGTACCGCCGCGGCGAACGCTTCGTCTCCGGCGTTGCGGCCAGCGGCGGCCCCGCGGCCATCCGCCTGCTGTGGAGCGGACCTTCGGCACTGCCCAGCGAGGCCGAGCTCGAGGACCCGCCGGCCTGGGTCCGTCGGGTGGCGCCGCACACGCTCGCCGTCCGGCCGTGACCGGCACCCGCCCGACGGTCGCCACCGGACCGGGCTCGGGGCCCGGCGGAGTGCCCGCCGCAATCGCGCTGACGCCGATACTCTCGGCCCGCTACCGGCCGCAGGACCTGCGCAAGATCGCCGCCGCGGCGCCCGGCAGCAAGCTCGTCAGCGTGTCGCTCGAGGGACTCGCCGACACAGAGCTCGACGAGGTCGAGGTCCTGCTTCGCGGACCGCTGCCGCGCGGCATCTTCGACCGCCTGCTGGCACGCTGCCCGCGGCTCCAGTGGGTCCACTCGGCCACCGCCGGCGTCGAGCGCGTGCTAACGCCGGCGGCGATGGAGCGCGGGCTGGCCATCACCAATGCCCGCGGCGTCTTCTCCGACCCGATCGCCGAGTACGTGCTGATGATGATGCTCGCCGTCAGCCGCCGGCTGCCGCACCTGCTCGAGCTGCAGCGCGAGCGGACGTGGCAGCCGCTCGAGGCGACGGAGCTGGCCGACGTGACGGTGGGCGTCGTCGGGCTCGGCTCGATCGGCCGGCGCGTGGCCGAGCTGGCCTCGGCGTTCGGCTCGCGCGTGGTGGCCACCAGGCGGAGCATCGGTGGCGACGACGACGGCCGGGGCGACGGCCGGGCCGTTGGGGAGGGGAGGGTCGCCGAGTTGCTGCCTGCCGAGCGGCTGCCCGAGCTGCTGGCGCAGAGCGACTTCATCGTGCTGGCCCTGCCGCTGACGCCGGACACCGAGTCGCTCTTCGGTGAGTCGATGCTCGCCCAGGTCAAGTCCGGCGCGTGGCTGATCAACGTCGCCCGCGGCCGGCTCGTCGACGAGCGCGCGCTGCTGCGCGCGCTACGCGAGGGCACGTTGGGTGGCGCCGTGCTGGACACCTTCCGCGAGGAGCCGCTGCCCGCCGACTCGCCGTTCTACGACCTGCCCAACGTCATCGTCACGCCGCACACGTCGTGGTCGAGCGGCCGCGTGCTCGATCGGAGCATCGACCTCTTCTGCGACAACCTGCGCCGCTTCCAGCGCGGCGAGCCGCTGGCCAACCTGGTCGATCCGGACGCCGGCTACTGAGCCTGTCTCGCCTCCAGCCTGCAGCGACAAGGGGACGGCCGGCGGCGCGCGGCTCGTTTCAGTCAGATGACGTGCTGGTGGGCACTGCGGGCGCGGCCGGCGGCTCCTTCTTGACAGGTGTCGCGCTGGTGGGCCTTACGGCGCCGGCGGCCGGCAAATCCCGTCAGCTGCCCACGGGCTGAGCGCTACGCGAGCCGAGACGTCGCCAGCAGCGAGCGGCTGGCCGCCGCCGAGCGTGAGGCAGTGTCGGAAACGCTGGCTGCGACCAGTCGACCGCTGTCAGGATTCGCGTAGTGCTCACCAGGGCGGCATATGGCGGAGAGCGGCCGTGCCAAGCCCCGGGAGGCGCCAGTCTCCGTCCGCCAGGCACGGGCCGCTTCGAGGCGGAGGTCAGGCTGGCCGCCAGTCCGCACATGCGTGCGCGGACGTCCGTCGCGGGCCTCCTCCGACGTCCGTTGCGGGCCTCCTCCGACGCCCGGCGCGGGCCTCGTCCGACGTCCCCCGCGGGCCTCGTCCGACGTACGTCGCGCGCCTCGGCTAGCCTCGCGCCATGCAGATCGCGATTGTCGGGCTGGCGCGGTCAGGCAAGACGACCGTCTTCAACACGCTGACGCGGGGCGACGCGCAGACGGGCGGCTTCGGCGGGCTGACCGTCAACGTCGGCGTGGTCAAAGTCCCCGACGAGCGGCTTTCGCGCCTGACCGAGCTGTACAACCCCAAACGCGAGGTCCCGGCCGACGTTACGTACGTCGACCTACCGGCACCGCCGTTGAGCCCCGACGGACGGGAGCCGGCCGAGATCCCGGCCGACCAGCTGGCCCAGTTGCGCAACGCCGACGAGCTGCTCCATGTCGTGCGCGCCTTTGACGATCCGACGGTGGCCCATCCCGACGGCTCGGTCGATCCGGGGCGCGACGTCGAGCGGCTCGACGTCGAGTTCGTGCTCGCCGATCTCGCCGTCGTCGAGCGGCGGCTCGAGAAGCTGCGCACCAGCGGACGCCACGGCACGCCGGCCGAGCGCGAGCAGAACGAGCGCGAGCAGGCGGTACTGGAGCGTCTGGAGCCGGCGCTGCGCGAGGGCTCGCCGGTCCGCGACGTCGAACTGTCCGACGATGAGCAGAAGCTGATCCGCGGCTTCCGCTTCCTGACCGAGAAGCCGGTGCTGGTGCTGCTCAACGTGGGCGAGGCCGACATCCCGCGGGCGGACCCGATCGCGAAAGATTTTGCGACACGCTATCGCCACCGGCAGAGTGACGTGGCGGCGCTGTCGGCGCGCATCGAGATGGAGATCGGCCAGCTCGACGAGGAGGAGGCAGCCGTCTTCCGCCAGGACCTGGGCCTGAGCGAGTCGAGCCTGGAGCGCGTCATCCGGCTGAGCTACCGGTTGCTGGGGCTGATCAGCTTCTTCACCGTCGGGCCCGACGAGACGCGCGCCTGGACGATCCGCGATGGCGCGACCGCCGTCGACGCCGCGGGCGCCATCCACACCGACCTGGCGCGCGGGTTCATCCGCGCCGAGGTGGTGTCGTACGAGGACCTGATCGCATCAGGCAGCGAGGCCGAGGCACGCAAGCGCGGCCTGCTGCGCACGGAGGGCAAGAACTACCACGTCCGCGACGGCGACGTAGTTCGCGTGCTGCACTCCGCCTGAACCGCCCGGATCAAGCGGGCGTCAGTTGTCGCGCCAGGGGCGGTCCTCGGGCTCGATGTCGACGAGCAGCGTGCGGAAATCCTGCTCCTCTTCGGGCTCGAAGGAGGGGCCGCGCTCCTCGACCGGCGTGATCGAGGTCTCGCCCTCGTGGACCGACACGTTGACCGCGGCGCGCAGCTGGCTGTCGTCGATGTGGACGAAGCCGTGGGTGCGCTGCAGCCGGTTGGCGACGGCCTCGATGAGCGAGTCTTCTTCGAAGTGGTCGAGCACGTGCTGGCGCGCCTCGAGCACCATCTCGAGGAACTCCTGCTCGTCATACTCGGAGTCGTGGGCGAGCAGCACCTCGGCGAAGAGGTCGTCGTCGGATTCGTGGAGTTCGTAGAAGTACAAGGCGCCTTCTGCTTGCGGCTGTGGTCCCGTCGAGTATAGGCGCGACCGGCGCCCAGACCTCGCTGGTGGTCGTCGGCGCGGCGAGCCGCGACATCACCTCCGCCGACCCGCGTGGCTGGCGGCTGGGCGGCGGCGTGACGTATGGCGCACTCGCGGCGGCACGCCTCGGCGTCCGCGTCCGTGCGCTGGTCGGCGTCGACGGCGTGACCGCAGCGGCCGACGAGCTCGAGCTGTTGTCGGCGGCCGGCGTCGACCTCGTGCCGGTGAGCCTCGAGCGCGGCCCCGCGATGGAGAACCGCGACACGCCGGCCGGCCGCGTCCAGCTCGTCCACCAGGCGAGCGACCAACTCCCGGCCACGGCACTCCCCGACGACTGGCGCAACACGCCCGCCCTTCTGCTGGCGCCCGTCGCCGGCGAGCTGGCCGACGAGTGGGCCGCGGCCGTGCCCGGCGGCGCCCTCGTCGCGCTCGCCTGGCAGGGCGTCTTCCGCCGCCTCGTGCCCGGCCAACGGATGGTCCACCTGCCGCTGCGCCGGACCGCCCTCGTCGCGCGCGCCGACATCGCGCTCGTCAGCGCCGATGACGCGACGGCAGGCGGCTGGGAGCTGCGCCGGCTGTTGCGGCGGGATGGCCAGCAGCTCGTCGTCACGCATGGTGCGCACGGCGCTCTCCATCTCGTGCGCCGCAGCAGCCGCCTGGCCGGGCGCCACTTTCCGGCACTCCCCGCCGATGCGGTACGTGACGCGACCGGTGCGGGCGACGTCTTCCTGGCGACATGGTGCGCCGCGCAGGCCGGCGCCACGGGCGGCGAACGTCCGGGTGAACCGTGGGCGCCGCTCGCCGTCGCGGCGGCCGCCGCGAGCTTGAAGGTCGAGCACGAGGGCCTCGACGGCGTGCCGACGCTGGCCGACGTGTGCCGGCGCATCACGCAACCGCCCGCCGGTCGCGACGGACGCGATGCAGCGAGCCACGCACGCGGCGCTGGAGACGGGGCAGCCTCCGGCTGAGGTCGCGCTCGACGCCGTGGAGCGGCCGGCCCCACGACCTGGCTCGCGCGCAGACGTCGGCCGCTTTGCGGCAGGCCGCGAGCGCGCCTTCATGGTCGCGCTCGAACCACTCGCGGTGACTGGCGATGCGGATCCAGGCGAGCCCCGCGCCGGGGCCGCCGCTTTCGGCCAGCTGGTGCCACGCGGCGAGCGCGTCGGCAGGCCGCCCCAGCCGGCCGAGCGTCAACGCTCGTTCGGTCGCCAGCTTCCGGCGCAGCCCGGCGCCGCCGACCACCCCGCGGCTCCACAACTCCGACGCCAGCGCGGCGTCGAGGCAGGCCAGCGCGTCGGCGTGGCGGCGGCGGCGCGCGTAGGCGCGGGCCAGGCCGGCCAGGTCGCCGGGGTGCGCGGCCTGGCCATAGCCCGCCGGCGAGAAGCGGCCGGCGAGCACCTGCAGCAGCAGGCCGAGCGAGACGATGTCCTGGCGGTTGTGCTCGACAACGTCGACCAGCAGCTCCGCCCGTCGCTCACGCAGGTAGCCGAAGTAGCGCTCGGGCACCAGCGCGCCGGGCAGGTCGTGCTCGCGCTCGACGCCGCAGAGCCCGTGCTCGACGGTCGACAGCCGGGCGTCGGCGAGCCGGTGGCGCCACAGCTGGCGAGCGACCGGCAGGAGGTCGAGGTGGCCGCCGGTCGGCGGCGGATCGCGGCGGTGGAGGCGGAAGCGAGCGACGAGCAGCGGCCAGTCGAACGACCGGCCGTTGTACGTCACCAGCCACGCGCCGGCCGGTATCAGCTCGGCCAGGCCGTCCAGGAACCGCGCCTCGTCGGCGTGGTCCGGCAGCAGCAGCTGGGTGACGCGGAAATCCTCTCCCTCCCACACGCCGAGCCCGACCAGAAAGGCCAGCGTGCCGGCGCCGGTTCCCAGGCCCGTCGTCTCGAGGTCGAGGCAGACGAGCGGCGCGTCCTGCGGCACGGCGAAGGGCAGGCACGCCAGTCGCTCGACGTCGAGGGGCAGCCTGACGGCCGACTCGACGGCGACCAGCGGTCCGCCGGCAGTCTTAAGCACGCGTCCGCCGAGCACGGCCGCCAGCCCCGCCGACCGCCGGTCGCCCGCGCCTTCCGGTGCCCGCGGCCCGACCCTCATCGGCGGCCTGGCCGGCGCCCGCCGCCTGCCGTCTGCCTGTCGGAGCCGGTCCAGCCGGCGCGCCATGACCGCGTGCGCGCTCGTCATCGGCCCCGGCGGCCTCGTGATCGGTCCGCGGCGGTGGCAGTTCGGCTCATCGTCGGCAGCCTCGGCCGCCCGCGTGCCAGCTAGCCTGTCACGCGGCGCTGCCCACGACGGCGCCGTCGGTCAGCAGCGCCAGCAGCCGCCCTGCCGCGGCCTTGCCATCTCCCCCGTCGAGGCGCGGGCCGGTGCACGCCGGGCAGCCGTCGGCGCAGGGACAGCCGGCGACGAGCGCCCGCCCCGCGTCGACGAGCTCGGCGTGGCGCTCGTACAGACGCTGCGCCAGCCCGACGCCGCCGGGCACCGCGTCGTACAGGTAGATGAGCGGCCGCTCGGCGTGGGGCGAGCGCACCTGCGCGACCATGCCGAGGTCGTGCGGGTCGGACATCAGCAGCACGCTGCCCACCGTCTGCAGCACTCGGCCGGCGCCGGCCAGCGCGCTGTCCAGCTCGTCGCGCCGCCAGCCGGCGAAGGCGGCCGGCTCGAGTGCGACCCAGTAGGCCGTCGTGTGCAGCTCGATCTCGGGCAGGTGGATGCGTCCCCAGCCGAGGTTCTCGTGCGTCTCGAGGCGCAGCTTCTTGTAGATGGTGGCGAGGCTGCTGACCATCACCTCGCCGTGCGCCCGCTCGGCCACGCCGGCCGGCCAGCCGGCGAAGGTCTCGAGCGGCTTGAGCGTGACGGCCAGCTCGGCCTGCGTGTAGTGGTCGACGTCGACCGGCCGGACGTAGGCGCGCCGCTCCTCCCAGTCGAGCCGCTCCACGTGGTACTGGCGCGACTCGTGCAGGTAGATCGCGTTCTCGTGGACGAGCGTCGGCGCCGAGAACAGGTCGACCTCGCCGATGACCCGCGGCCGGGCACCCGCCACGTCGACGATGACGACGTTCTCCGGTGCCGCCACGCGCAGCGAGATCTCCGACGCCGGGAAGTTCTCGCTGGCCCAGTACCAGCGCCCGTCGTCGGCGCGGCGGACGTGCGCCTCTTCGGCCAGGAAGGCGAGCATGTCTTCTGTCGGCTGGCCGCAGAACTCGTCGTCGGCAGCGAAGGGCAGTTCGAAGGTGGCCGCCCGCATGTGGGCCAGCAGGACGTGGACGTTGGCCGGGTCGAGGCGCGCCTCCTCGGGCGACGATTCGAACAGGTACTCGGGATGGGCGGCGACGAACTGGTCGACGGGACCGCTGCCGGCGACGAGGATGGCGACACTTGCCTCGCGCCGGCGGCCGGAGCGGCCCATCTGCTGCCACGTGGCGGCGATCGTGCCGGGATAGCCGGCCAGCACGGCGGCATCGAGCCGGCCGATGTCGATGCCCAGCTCGAGCGCGTTCGTGCTGACGACGCCGAGGATCTCGCCGCTGCGCAGGCCGGCCTCGATGGCGCGCCGCTCTGACGGGAGGTACCCGCCGCGGTAGCCGCGCACGCGGTCGAGCGGCCCGCGTCCCTCGCGCAGCGCCTCGCGCAGGCCGGTCAACAGCAGCTCGACGCCGACTCGCGAGCGGCCGAAGAGGATCGTCTGGCGGCCCGCGCGCAGGAAAGCCAGCGCGGCTCGCCGAGCAAGACCGAGCGGTCCCGCGCGGACGCCGGTACGAGTATCGACGACGGGTGGGTTGAGCACGACCACGTGCTTCTCGCCGGTCGGCGCGCCGTTGCGGTCGACGACGGTCATTCGCCGTCCGGTGAGCGTCTCGGCGAGCGGCCGCGGGTTGCCGATCGTCGCCGAGCAGCAGATGACCTGCGGCCGGCTGCCGTAGTGCTGGCACAGCCGCAGCAGCCGGCGCAACACGTTGGCGACGTGGCTGCCGAAGACGCCGCGATAGACGTGCGTCTCGTCGACGACGACGTAGCGCAGCTGCTCGAACAGCTGGAACCACTTGGTGTGATGGGGCAGGATCGCCGCGTGCAGCATGTCGGGATTGGTCATGACGACCTGCCCGGCCGAGCGGATGGACGACCGGATCGGCGCCGGCGTGTCGCCGTCGTAGACGGCCGCGTTGAGGGCGAGCCCGGCGGCTCGGGCCAGCTCGCGGAAGCCCGCCAGCTGGTCCTGGCTGAGCGCCTTGGTTGGGAACAGGTAGAGGGCGCGCGCGGCCGGATCCTCGGCCAGCGCCTGCAGCACGGGCAGGTCGTAGCACAGCGACTTGCCCGATGCAGTCGGAGTCACGACGACGATGTCGTCGCCGCGGCGCAGCGCCTCGATGGCCTCCGCCTGGTGTGAGTAGAGGGCGCCGATCGAACGGGCACGGAGGGCACCGATGAGGCGCTCGTCCAGCCAGCCGGGAAACGGACGCAGGACGGCCTCCCGCGCTGAGATCGTGCGCCGTGCCACGAGGGCGTCTGCCACTGGCGGGTTGTCGAGCAGGCGCTCGAGCGTTTCGACGGTGCCGGCCGGCCGATAGATGCGCATGGTCCCGCCCCTTTCGATCATCTGTTCGATTTAGCGCGGGAGTGTAGCAGGCGGCAGCAGGCGGTTGCGCGCGGTCCGTGCACAGGCACACGGTGGCGGCCGGTTTGACATCGATTCTCGCAGCCGACTACGCTGCGCCGCGATGCCGAGCGATGCCGTGACCTTGGCGCTGGCCAGCGAGGGCCGGGCAGCCGTTGCCGCCGATCCGGGTGCCGGCGTCCGTCGTCCGCGGCAGGCGCGCGCGATTCGTCCCGGCCGCTCGCACCTCATCGTCATCGGCGTGGCCGTGCTCGCCGTCTGGTTGGTCATCGTTTTCGGCCGGGCGCTGACCGAGCTGAACGAAGCGACCGACCAAGCAGCCGGGCTGCGGGCCGAGACCGCCGCTTTGCAGGCCCGCCTCGAGGCAGGCGAACGCGAGCTGGAGCTTGTCCAGAGCGACGCCTTCCAGGCACTCCAGGCGCGCGCCTACGGGCTCGGCGGCCCGAACGAGCGTGCCTTCGCGCTGGAGGCGGACGCGCCGCCGGCCCGGCCGGTCGTGCCACTCGGCGGCGAGCAGCCGTCGAGCGAGCGCACGCCGCTCGAGTCGTGGCTGCGCCTGCTCTTCGGCAGCCCGTAATCAGCCGGCCGGCGGCTGCCCTCCCGGCGGCTGCCCGCCTCCGCCGTAGGGCGGCTGATCGCCTCCCCCGTACGGTGGCTGCCCGCCGCCGTAGTGGGGAGGTTGCGATCCATAGGCGGAGGGGACTGCCGTAGCCTGCCCGAACTCGTTCCGCCGCCAGCGGATGTCGAAGTAGAGCAGGGTCATGAAGATCGTGGTGTAGGCGGTCACGCCAAGCGTCGCCACCAGGGACACGAACGACTCGACGGCGACGATGACAGGGTCCGTGGAGGGTGCGCCACCCGTCAGAACGGCCAGCAAGGCGGCCAGAACGAGGGCCACGATGAGGCCGATCGTCAGCCCGAGGACCAGCAGGTAGCCGAGGACCCGCAGCGCCGACCCACCGACCAGCCGCCAGCTGCGCCCGAGGGCGCCGACGGCCGACTCTCCCTCGAGCATGATCGCCTGCTCGATAAAGATCCAACGGATCAGCAGGACGATGAGGGCCGCGAACGCGAGGACGATCAGGACTACGCCGAGGAATGCGACCAGCCCCGGGCCCTGGCCGATCAGCACGGCGCCGACCACTCCGCCGACGGCGATGACGGCGATCATTGCGAGGTATGCCAGAAACTCGGCCCCGACGAGGCTGGGCGAGCGGCGCAGGGCTTGGGAGGCGGACTCGCGGGCGGACGGCTCGGCTCCGCTGTACGTGCGCGCCGCGGCGTGCACGACGGCTGCCATGGCGAGCACTCCCAGCACGAACGAGACGATCCCCATCGCGATGGACAGCAACATCGCTTCGGCAAACCCGGCCGGGAAGGCTGGGAACGGCGGCAGCTCCGTGAACTCGTCGGGCGCGAACTCGACCATCAGCTCAAGCTGCCGCGCCCACTCTTCCCACTCCGCCAGCCAGTCGTTTACGACAGCTGCGGTGGCCATCGTGACGATCGTCTGCCCGACGTAGGCCGGGATGAGCAGGATGGCGGCCGCCCCGAACAGCGCCCGCCAGCGGTACTTCAGCATGCGCCAGGAGAGCTCGAACACGCGTCCGATCGTCATCGGATGCAGGCCGTGGCCCGTCGGTGAGGGCGGCGGCTCGGACGGGGCCGCGGGGAAGCCAGGGCCGTAGCTCATCGGCGAGAGTCTAAGGCCTCGCGTCGGCCGTTTCGACGCGCCGGCGGCATTCGCCGCCGGCGCCTGCGGTAGCCTCCGGCCAGCATGCGCTGGTCGCCGTTCGAGCCCCTGCCCGTCGCCATGCGCGCGGTCCGGCTGCGCGCGGTGCGCGACGGGCTGATCATGTCGGGCTGGCTGACGACGCTCTTCGTCCTGGTCGTCGTGACGTACCTCGGCCGCAGCCTCGGCTACGACGCGTACTCCTACTGGTCGATCCACCTCGACGACCTGTACGGCCGGACGATGTTCAACAACTTCGCCCTCGGCGCCTTCCGCTACACGCCGCCGATGGCGCTGTTGATGGCGCCGCTCGGCCTCTTGCCGTGGTGGCTATTCCTTTGGCTGTGGCTGGCGCTGATGGTGGGGACGGTGCTGTGGATCGGTCGTCGCTGGGCGCTCGTCCTGCTCGCCCTGCCGCCGGTCGCCCTCGAGCTGTACCACGGCAACGTCCACCTGCTGATGGCGGCGGCGGTCGCGCTCGGGTTCCGCCATCCGTGGACGTGGTCGTTCGTCGTGCTGGCCAAGGTGACGCCGGGCGTCGGCCTGCTCTGGTTCGCCGTCCGGCGGGAGTGGCGCGAACTGGCCATCGCGGCCGGCGCGACGGGCGCGCTGGCGCTTGCCGCGGCCGTCGTCGCGCCGCACTGGTGGCCGGAGTTCGTCGCCGCCACGCTGAGTAACGTCGGGCTCCCGCAGCCATTCAGCGTCCCGCCGCCGCTTCCGCTGCGGCTGCCGCTCGCGGCGCTGCTGGTCATCTGGGGCGCGCGCACAGACCGGCCGTGGACGGTGGCGGTCGGCGCCACGCTGGGGCTGCCCATCGTGTGGGTCCACGGGCTGACCGTAGCGCTGGCGGCCGTGCCGTTCCTGCTCGCCGGCGGTGACCGGGCGGCGCTGGCCAGCGGCTGGCGAGAGGCGGCGCGCGGGCGCGATTATGCCGCGGCGATCGCCGTCGTCCTGGCCATCGCGCTGCTCGTCGCGCTGGTCGCGCCGGATGCCGTTCGCTGGCTGATGGATGAGGTCTCTCGCGGGCTGGAGGCGGAGGCTCGGCGGCCCTGAGGGTGGCGCGCGCCAGTCGAACGCGCCGCGGCCCGCGGCGCGGACGACCCTATGCGCCGGACGGTGGCTGCCGTATGCTTCTGTCGGCCGGCACGTCACCCAGTTGCTGACCGGCCCGTGTGGGGAGTGGGGCGTTGCTGACCATCGATCTGGCCAACACCATCTTCGTGATGTGTGTCGCGGTCGGCGGCATCCTGCTGCTCCTGACCGTTCTCCTCGACGACATCCTCGGCGGCGTGCTCGACTTCCTGCACATCGACTTCGACCTCGGCGGAGTGACGCTGATGCCGCTGCTACTCGGCTTCGTCTCGATGTTCGGCGTCGGCGGCCTGTTCGGCACGCAGCTCTTCGATCTCGGCCCCGGCCCGGCGTCGGTGCTCGGCGTCGCCTTCGGCATCGTCGGCGCCGGCGTGGTGGCCGTCATGTTCAACTTCCTGCGCCGCGCCGAGGCGCCACCGGCGTTCAGCCTGGGCGAGCTCGTCGGCCAGCGCGGGCGCGTGTCGGTGGCGATCGCCGCCGGCCGCTCCGGCTCGGTGCTGCTCTCCTACGGCGGCAGCACGCACGACCTGACCGCCACCTCGGAGCACGACATCGCCGCCGGCACGCTCGTCACCGTGAGAGACATCGCCGGCACGACCCTGGTAGTCACACCCGTAGTCGCAGCGGCCGTCAGCCCGGCCGGCGAGGGAGGAACGCCCGATGCCTGACCTGATCTCGTTCACCGGTATGGGGCCGCTGCTGGGCGTGCTCCTCGTCGTCGTCCTCGGCCTGCTCGTCTTCTACGTCGCCAGCCGCTACCGCGTGGCCAACGCCAACGAGGCGCTGATCATCGCCGGCTCGCGCGGCGCGAAGGTCCGCGACGAGCGCGGCGAGATCGCCGCGCCGAAACCCAGCGACAAGGGCATCAAGGTCGTCGTCGGCGGCGGCACGTTCGTGCTGCCGCTCATCCACAAGGCCGGCCGGCTCAAGCTGACCGCCCGCCAGATCAGCGTCTCGCTTGCCGACGCCGTCACCAGCCAGGGCATCAAGGTCGCCGTCCAGGGCGTCGCCACCTTCAAGATCGGCCGCGACGTGGAGTCGATCCGCAACGCCGCCGAGCGCTTCCTCGACGCCAGGGACGAGCAGGTCGACTCGATCGTCAAGAACGTCCTCGAGGGCTCGCTCCGCTCGATCGTCGGCACGCTGACCATCGAGGAGCTGATTATGGACCGCCAGAAGCTGCTCCAGCAGGTGCAGGACGCGGCCAAGGGCGACCTCGCCACGTCGGGCCTACAGATCGACTCGTTCACCATCCAGAGCATCAACGACGAGCGCGGCTACGTCGACCTGCTCGGTCAGCAGAAGCTGGCTATCGTCGAGCGCGACGCGCGTATCGCCAAGGCCAGCGCCGATCAGGACGCTGCCGTCCGCGAGGCCGAGGCCGAGCAGGTCAAGGTCAGTGCCCAGCGCGACGTCGAGCTGCGCAAGGCCGAGGTGCTGACCCAGACGGCGGCAGCCCAGGCGCGTGCCGGCCAGGCCGGGCCGCTGGCCCAGGCAGAGGCGCAGCAGGAGGTCACGCGCAAGCAGACCGAGCTGGCCGGGCTGGAGGCGGCGCGCAAGGAAAAGGAGCTGCTCGCTTCCACCGTCCGGCCGGCCGAGGCCGACGCCGAGGCCGTCGTCCGTCGCGCCGAGGGCGACCGCCAGGCGCGCATCGCCGCCGCCCAGGCCGAGGCCGAGCGGGAGAAGCTCGCCGGCCAGGCGCAGGCGGCAGTTATCCAGGCCAAGGGCGAGGCGCAGGCGCGCGTCGTCGAGGTCAACGCCCACGCCGAGGCGCAGCGCGTGACGCTCGAGGGCAACGCCGAGGCCGAGATCATCCTCAACAAGGGCGAGTCGGAGGCTAAGGCGCTGCTGCTGCGCGCGGAGGCGTTCAAGCAGTTCAACGAGGCCGCCGTCATCCAGACCGTCCTCGGCCAGCTGCCCGACATCGTCCGTGCCGCGGCCGAGCCGATGGGCCGCATCGACAACCTGACCGTGCTCTCCAACGACGGCGCGTCCGAGCTCGTGCGCAACACCACCCGCACCGTCACCGAGGCCAGCGCGACGGTCAAGGGCCTGACCGGCCTCGACGTGCCGGCGCTGATCAACACGGCGATGGCCGGCGCGACGGCCGGCGACGGCCCGGGATCCGACAGAGGCGGAGGTGGCGGACGGCGCAGGGCAGCGGGCACGCCGGCGCGCACGCCGCCGAGCCTGCCGCCGGCGGCCGCTTCGTCGCGGAGGGCTCAGCCGACGGCCGCCCCGGCGGCAGCGCCGGCGACGGGCGACGGAGCAGTGGCAGGCGCAGGCCCCGCCGACGCGAGCGCCGATGCGGTCGCCACGACGGCCGCCACGACGGCCGAGACCGAGGCGGCGATGCGCCGCGCGTCGGAGACGATCTCGCGCGCCAGCGCGACGGCCGGCCCACCGGTTCCCGGCGCCGCCAGCGGCAGCGCCGGCGTGCGGCCCTCGCCGATCACGGCGGCCACGCCGGTCGCCGAGGCGGCGACGATCCTCGCCGACCAGATGCGCCTCATCCCGGGCATCGAGCGTTGGGCGGACGTGCAGCTGGCCGAGCTCGACCAGCGCGGCTCGCGACCGGTCAGAGCCGCCTGGCGCCTGGCCCGCGAGCGGCTCGGCGGCCAGTACGGCCGGCTGACGGTGGGCGAGCTGCTGTCCCGCTTCGGGCGCCACGCGGGTGGCCCGCACAACTGAGCGGAGGCGCCATCGGCGGGTGAGCCAGTCGGACGGTCCGTCGGTCGAGTACAGCCGGCTGCGCGGCGAGGCGGAGCGCTTCGCCGATCAGTTCGACCGCTCGGCGCTGGGTCCGGCGCCGCTGTCGGGCCTGGCTATCCTGACCTGCATGGACGCGCGCATCGTCGTCGAGGACATTTTCGGCCTGCGCGCCGGTGACGCCAATGTGATGCGCAACGCGGGCGCTGTCGCCAGCGACGACTTCATCCGCTCGCTCGTGCTCAGCCAGCGCGTGCTCGGCTCGACCGAGGTCATCGTCCTCGGCCACACCGGCTGCGGCCTGCACGGCCTGTCGGAGGCCGGGCTGTCGGCCGAGCTCGAGCGCGAAAGCGGCGTCGCGGCAGACATCCGCTTCGGCGCCTTCGACGACCTCGACGATCACGTCCGGCGCCAGGTCGAACGCATCCGCGGCCATCCCTGGCTGCGGCGCGTACCGGTTCACGGCCTCGTCTACGACGTTGCCAGCGGCCGCGTGCGCGAGGTCGACTAGAAGCATTTCGGTCGATGCTCCGGCCGGCTGCCTTACCGAACGCGGCAGTCGGCGGTCAGGCCCGCTGGTCGGGCCCGCTGCTCAGTGGGGACCGTCGCCTTCCGGGTCGGGCAGGCTAATCCACCCCCGACGCACGGCATGGACGACGGCCTCGGTGCGGTGCTTCAGGCACAGCTCGGCGAGGATGGCCGACATCTCGGTCTTGATCGTGTGCTCGCTGTAGCCCATCGCCCGTGCGATCTGCCGGTTGGTCATGCCCTCGGCGGCATAGCGCAGGACGGCCAGCTGGCGCGGCGTCAGTGGGATCGGCTCGTCCCTGCGCACAGGCGGGCCGTAGACGGCCAGCTGGCGGAAGGCCTCCAGCACGCGCTGGCTGACCGACGGCCGCTCGGCCAGGACCTCGCCGATCGGCTCCTCGCCCTTCGCTGCGCGGCGGATGATCGTCGCCAGCTCGGCCGGCTGGGCGTCGTCGACGACGTGGCCGCTGGCGCCGGCCACGACGGCGCGAAAGAGGTCGTCGTCGTCGGCGCGATGGGCGAGGATGACGACTGCGCAGTTGCCGAACTCGCGACGCAGCCGCTGGATGCCCTGCATCAGCCCGGGCGCGGGCAGGTCGAGGTCCATCAGCACGACCTGCGGCGCACGCTCATGGCAATACTTCAGGGCGGCGTCGATCGAATCGGTCTCGGCGATCACCTCCATGCCCCACTCGTTCTCGAGGATCGTCCGCACACCCGCCCGGACGAGGGGGTGCTCGTCGACGAGCACCAGCTGTATCGGGTCGCGGCTCACGGCAGGCGCACCACCCCGGTCCATCGCAGCATCCTCCTTATGCAGTTGGATCGCCAACATACGGCGGGCGGCGGCAGGTGCGTAGATGACCTCTGGGTCAGGCGGCGGGGGTTTCGTACCTCCCGCGCTGTGGAGAGGTGCGGTGGGCGGCCGTGCGCGACGGTGCGCCACGCATTTCAATGACGTATTAGGCGGTGCCCGACGTCGCCACGGCGGGCCGACGTCGGGCGTAGCAGGGCGGCCGCCAGGCGCAGCGCACGTGGCAGCTCGGGGATGTTGAGCAGCCAGCTGCTGATCAGGAACGCCGCCGCGCCCAGCCCGGTCGCGCCGACGACGACGGCCATCGTGCGTGCCGTGCCGGCGACCATCGTCGCCTCGACGACGAGCACGCCGACTGCGGCCGCCACTGGCCACGCTGAGCGGTACGCCGAGAAGGCCGACGAGCACCGACAGCAGGGTGTGGGCGAGCGTGAAGGCGGTTAACGCGCCGGTGCCCAGCGCCGACGCGACGGCGGTCGCCACGACGAGCAGCAGCTACACGCCGGAAAGCCCGACGACGCGCGGACCGAGCAGGCGCAGGCCGTGCCAGACCTCGGCGTTGCGCAACGGCAGCCTGCCGGCGCGCGAGAAGATCGGATGGCCGATGAGCGGCAGCAGCTGGACGCCGAGGAAGCCGACGGCGCCGGCGGCCACGCCCAGCGCCAGCGCGTGGACGCCGAGCAGCGGCGCAAGGAACACCGCCGCCGCGATGATCGAGACGTTGTAGACGATCGGCGCCGCGGCGGCCGCACCGAAACGGTTGTCGCTGTGCAGCAGGCTGATGGCGACGGCGCCGAGCGTGAAGCAGATCGGCGAGACGAGCATCAGCCGGCTCAGCTCAACGACGAGCGCCTGCTGCGCGTCGTCGAAGCCGGGCGCGATGAGCGGCACGAGCCGCGGCGCGGCGACGAAGGCGACCAGCGAGCCGGCCAGTAGCAGGCCGCCGAGCTGGCGGTGCGCGCGCACGTCCGCCACCGGCACACTACCTACGACGAGTACCGGATGAAAGGCTGGGATCGCATGGAGGCCCGTGAGGCCGTGCGGGTGGGTATCGACGAAGTGCTCTCGGCCTGGCGCAGGGCCCAGTGAGTCAGCACTGAGCGGATCGTTTCGACGCGCATGAACGGGTGCACAGGAGATCCGACCTCCCTCGCCTGGTCGCAAGATTGGCGGGCTGCATCCGTTGACATCTGATATACATCAGAATACGCTCTGCCCATGAGCCGAACCGCAGAAGCGACGCTGACCGACTTCCTTCGCGACCCGAAGGCCGTCGTCGATCGGCTTGAGCATGTCGACGTGGTGCTCCATCGGCGCAACGCCGAGGACCTGTACCTTTCTCTCGAGTCTCGGACCGAAGCGGTGGCCGAGAGCGTACGGTTTCTGGCGCGCATGCTGGGCGCCGCTTTGACTGATCCGGCGGTGCGTGATCGGCTTCAGACGAGCGTCGAGTCCATCCCGTGGCTTTCGTTCCTGCCAGCGCAGCAGCGCCATGAGTTCATCGCCGAGTTCTTCCGAACAGCCGAGGCGGCCGCAGAACTCGGCGTGATGACGCCTCTCGCTCAGCTCCTGCGCGAATGGCAGGCTACTGCGGCTATCTACGCCGATCCCGAGCTGGCGGCCGAGCTCAGGCGATCGCTGGCCGCGGAAGGTGATCGGGTGCCTGCCCCGCCTGCCGGCTGAGCGATGCCTAGGCGCGGCGACCGAGTGGCACCGCCGCCTGGGCCGGGCGAGTGGGATCTTCGTTTCGGAGACAGTCACGCAGCGGAGAGCTGAAGATCTCCTGTGCTCGCAGGCACCCGGAGCGGCTTGGTCGGCGTGGCAGGCGCTGCGGGCGGACCCACGCTCTCGCAGCCAGCGCCAGCATCCCCTGAAGGGTGACTTCGCGACCCGTTCGATTGGCGGCCGGCTGCTCGAGCAGTGGCAGTACGAGGTCACGGGCGCAGGTCGGATCTGGTACAGCATCGACGACGATCGGCGCGTTGTCTACGTCACACTCGCGACCATCGGGCACCCACGCCAGACGGACAGATCCTGACGGGAGCGTCCGCTGTTGGCCAGGATGTCGGACTCGGCTGTAGAATCGAGAGACCGGCGGCGGAGTAGCTCAGTGGTAGAGCAGGGGACTCATAAGCCCTTGGTCGGTGGTTCGAATCCGCCCTCCGCTACCAGCTCCACACTCGACTTCAAGACTCCTGTCGCGGGGGAGGGGCCCGACCGTATGGTGGTGGTCGCGATGCGGGGCCCTATAATCCTCCAGCCTGCCCTACGGCCGGCGCCGACTCCACGGAGGTCCCATCCCTCTTGAACAGCCGCTTTCTGCGCAACGGAATAGTCACCCTCGTGCTTGTCGTGGGCACGGCGGCGCTGCTCTACATGTTTCTCTTCGACAACACTCAGGGTGAGCCGATTCCCTACGACGGCGCGCGCGTGGAACGTGAGCCAAAGTCCTTCCTGCAGCTGGTCGAGGAAGGCGCGGTCGAGAAGGTCACCCAGCGCGGCAACCAGCTCGAGATCACCCTCAAGGCAGGGGGCAGCGCCGGCCGGCCGCTCGTGGTCACGGCCGTGGTGCCCAGCGAGTTCGTCACCGACGTGCGCGCCAACATGGCGACCGTCTGCGAGGCCTCGCCGCAATGTGGGGAGGTGCCCACCCTCTTCGGCGGCGACCGGCCCGACAGCGGCGGCCTGCTGACGATTGGCCTGTACATGTTGCTGCCGCTGCTGATCATCGGCGCCTTCCTGTTCTTCATGTTCCGCCAGGCGCAGGGCACCAACAACCAGGCGATGAGCTTCGGCAAGAGCCGGGCGCGCATGTTCCTGGGCAACAAGACGGTCGTCACCTTCAGCGACGTGGCCGGCGTGGACGAGGCCAAGACCGAGCTGCAGGAAGTCGTCGAGTTCCTGAAGTACCCCGAGAAGTTCAACCAGCTCGGCGCGCGCATCCCGCGCGGCGTGCTGCTCGTCGGCCCGCCGGGC
>CAYRMQ010000022.1:0-6500 GCA_964425305.1 uncultured Anaerolineaceae bacterium
TCGCCGCCGAGACGGGACAGAACGTTGAGCGGATTCTCGACCGCACCGCCGTAGCTCTCGATCGCCTGCCGCGCCGTCTCGAAGTAGCGCGACAGCAGGTCGCGCACCTCCTCCGGGTCGTGCTGCTCCGACATCTGGGTGAAGCCGACCAGGTCGGCGAACAGGACCGACACGAAGCGGCGCTCGGCAGTCGCCGTCTCGACCTCCCTCGCCGACGTGCCGAGCTCCGACGCTGCCGGTGCATGCGCGAGCGCCGTGCCGCACTCGGCGCAGAACTTTGGCGTGCCCTCGTAGGGAGTGGCGCAGTTCGGGCAGCGCTGGGCCAGGGCAGCACCGCACTCGGCGCAGAATTTCTGGCCCGGACGGGTCTCCGAGCCGCACCGCGGACACGCCAAGCGAACATCCCTCCTCGAGGCTGGCGCCGTGAGCCTACTCGATTCGCCGAGTGGCGCGAAGAGGCCGACCTCCGGGGGGCCGATCTCGGCCCCCGGCTCGCCAGCGTGCGCGGCCTGCCTCCCGCCTCCAGTTGCCCCTCGCAGTCAGTTGTACTGCATGACTCGTGGTCGGCGGCCGAGGCTGGGGTATTGCTCCTACCTCTCAGTCGGTTCACGGCATATCGACCGAGCGTATGCACCGAACTTACTGGGGGACAGCCGGCATACCCCGGCCAATCCCTTCGTGGCCGATGCACGCCAACTGGCTGCGAAGCCTGGAGGGCTGGAGGTGCCGGGGAGTGGCTGGCGCCGGAGTGGCTGCCGGCGCGTTGTCGGCCGCTAGCTGGTCGCCTGCGCGCGGCTCTCGGGCGTCGGCGCCAGCCAGACCAAGGCGATCGATGCCAGCAGGATGGCCAGCCCCCACATGGCGACGACGAAGATGCCGACCTCGGCCAGCACGGCGATTACCGCGGCGACGACGAAGAGCCAGGCCGGGCCGGTGGGCAGGCCGCGAACGCGGTAGGCGGCCAGTCCGAAGAGCGCCAGGCCGACCCACGCCACGACGCCGGCGAGCATGCCCAGCGGCGTCAGGGCGTAGGGCAGCAGCGCCTCGTGGACGGTCGGGTCTTGCGCGTAGAAGACCCACACCATCGCCATCACAGGCAGGCCGAGGACGACACCGACATAGAGGACGGCCCAGGCCACCAGCGCCACCCGATCCAGCGACGCCCGATAGACGGCGATGACCGCCGGCAGGGCCACCAGAAGCCCGACATACCCGACGCCGTAGATAGTCCAGCCGATCAGCGGCAGCCCGATGATGGTCACGAAGGCGCCGACCGTCAGCAGGCCGGGCACGACGAGAAGGATCGGGCGCGCGTAGCGCGCCAGCCGGTCGAGCATCGCGTCGAGCATCGCGGGCATCTCAGGCCTCCCCGAACCGGCGTTAGACGGGCGCCCGACTGGCGTCAATCGGCCGTGCCCCGTCCGGGACAGCCTGCCCTGCCGCCTGCTCGAGCCGGCCGGCGAGCCCGTGGGCGCCGATCCGTTCGAACACCTGGCGGGCTTCCTCGGCGCCGGCGGCGGCCTCCGCGTCGACATCGCCGAGCAGCCGCGCACGAGCGAGCAGGATCAGCCCGAGATCGAGCCACAGCTCGCCGGCGCGGCACTCCTCGATCAGCCGGCGGTAGCTCGCCTGCGCCTCGTCCGGCCGTCCGTCGAGCGCCGCCAGGCCGGCCTCGGCCGCGCGCCGGGCCCGATCCGTCCATGCCCCCACCTTGGCCATCTGGCGCAGGTAGGCATGCTGCTCGCGCAGCGCCGTGCGATTTCCGGCCAGCGCCGCCAGGTGGGCGACATGGGCTGTGCCAAGGACCGCATCCGACCCGTCGTATGCCCGCCGCGACTCGCTGATGTTCTCCCTGGCCGAAGCGAGGTCGCCCTGTGCGACGTCGACCATCGCCAGCAGGAACTTGTAGCCCGAGAGATCCTGGATCGACGTCGAGGTCTTGAGCTCCTCGTCGAGCCTGTCCAGCCGCTCCCGCGCGCCGTCGAAGTCGCCGGCCAGCGCCCGGCCTGCCGCGGCATAGCCGGCGAGCCACAGCGAGTGCGGCCCCGGCGCGGCCTCCAGCACCTCCTCCTCGATCCGCGACAGCAGATCCAGCTCGCCGATGACCAGGGCCAGCGTTGCCGCGTTACCGGCGATTGCCGCCGACCATTCGCCCATCCCGTAGCGGCGCGCAAGCTCGGTGCCCTCCTGCGCGATGGCGAGCGCGACGCGCGGCTCGTCTGTCGCGAGATAGGAGGACAGGTTCATGCGCGCGCGCAGCCGCGCCCCCAGGTCCTCTGCGTCGTCGGCAATGCGCATCGCGCCCCACAGCAGCATCGTCGCCTCGGTCACGGCACCGAGCAGCATCTGTGCCCAGCTCTTGGTCATCAGCAGCCCCAGCGCCTGGTGGCGCAGGCCCAGGCTTTCGGCGGTCTCCAGCGCGCGCGAGGTCGCCTCGAGCGCGTCGCGGGCACGGCCCTGGAACATGTAGCTGCGCGCCAGCTCGGCGTTGAGGCCGACGCTCACCCGCTCGGCGTCCGGCAGCGGCCGCTCGAGCATGGCTGTAGCCAGCGTGATCGCCTCGTCCGGGCGCGAGTAGTTGTTGAGCACATGGGCCAGCCGCCTGGCCGTACGCGCCGCCTGCACGCCGTCGCCGGCGCTCTCGTAGTAGTCAAGCGCCGCTTGCAGGTGGTCGCTGGCCACCTCGAAACGACCCACCACGTCGGCCGAGCGGGCGGCCTGGATGCGCAACTGCGCCTGCTCGTCTGGGACGAACGTCACCGCCAGTGCCTGCTCGACGAAGGCCAGCGCCTGCTCGTGGGAGTGGAGGCGCGACGCCCGTTCGGCGGCGCCACGCAGCGCCACACGCGCCTGCGCCGCGACGGCCTCGCCCTCCGGTCCTTGGGGCGCCGCGCGGTACGCCTCCAGGTAGTGGCTGGCCAGCGCGCCGGCGAGCTCCTCGTCGCCGATCTGCTCGAAATAGCGCGCCACCGCAAGGTGACGTGTGCGGCGCTCGCGCTTGGCCAGCGAGGCGTAGGCAACCTCCCGGATGAGCCCCTGCACGAAGCGGTACTGGCCGCGCTCGGGGGACTGCGGGTCCGTCTCGAGGGCAACCAGCTCCCTGCGCGAGAGGGCGCGGAGGCGTGCCTCGAGCTCGTCCGTCGGTCGGCCGCTCAGCGCAGCTAGGGCCGGGATCGCGAACACCAGGCCGAGGACGGAGGCGTCCTGCAGCAGGCTCCGGTCGGCCGGATCGAGGGCATCGAGACGCGACGCGATCAGCGCGCGCAGGCTGGGCGGCACGTGGAGCGGCGGCAGCTCGCCGACAAGCTCATAGGCATCTCCCCGGCGAGCCAGATGCCCGGCGTCGAGCAGGGCACGGACCGTCTCGACGGCATACAGCGGCACGCCCTCCGCGCGGGCGACGACGCGCGCCAGGTCGCGCTCGGGCATGTTCGGCACGAGCCCGCGCAGCAGCTCGGCCATCGACTCGTCCGAGAGCGGCTCGAGGTGGAGCGCGATCAGCGCGCGCCGGCCAACCGCGAAGTTGGGCCGGCGCTCGAGGAGCTCGGGTCGTGCCAGCGTCACCAGCAAGATCGGCCGGTCACGGCTCCACTCGAGGACGTGCTCGATGAAGTCGAGCAGGCCGCTGTCGGCCCACTGAAGGTCCTCGAAGGCGAGCACGGTGGTGCCTCGGTCGGCGACGCGCTCGAAGAAAGTGCGCCAGGCGGCGAAGAGCTGCTCGCGCGCGTCCCAGTCGGCCTCCTCGATGCCCAGCAGAGCCGCCAGCGCCGGCTCCAGCCAGCGGCGCTCGGCCTCGTCGGGGACGAAATCAGCGAGCGTGAGACGCAGCTTCTCGCGGGTCGAAGCCTCGTCCTCCGCCTCGGCGATCCGGCAGCGCCGGCGGACCATCTCGCCGAGCGCCCAGTACGTCACGCCTTCGCCGTAGGCCGGCGAGCGGCCCTGGTGCCAGTAGATGTCCTCGGCGATGCCGTCGATGTACTTGAGCAGCTCCCATACCAGGCGGCTCTTGCCGATCCCCGCCTGGCCGGTGATCGCAACCAGGCGCAGCCTGCGTTCGCGGCTCGCCGCGTGCAGCTGGTCCTTAAGTGAGCGCAGCTCCTCCTCGCGCCCGACGAACGGCGGCTCCAGCCCTTCACCGCGACCCACCCCGCCCCGCTGCGCCACGACACGCACGGCCCGCCACGCGGCAACCGGCGCCTCCTTGCCCTTGAGCACCTGCTCGCCAGCGGGCTCGTAGACGATCGCCGCCTGGCTCGCTTGCTTGGTCATCTCGCCGACCAGGACGCCGCCCAGCGGAGCCACCGACTGAAGCCGCGAGGCGGTGTTCACGAGATCGCCGGCGACGATCCCCTCGCCCTGACGCCCCCGGCCGGGGGTGACCGCTGCCTCCCCCGACATGACGCCGGCCCGAGCCTGCAACTGGCCCGCCGGCAGCCCGAGGCCGCTGACACGGTCGACCAACTCGAGCGCCGCGCGGACCGCACGCTCGGGGTCGTCCTCGTGCGCGACCGGCGTGCCCCACACCGCCATGACGGCGTCGCCGATGAACTTCTCGACCGTCCCACCGTAGCCCTCGATCACCTCCCGCGCCAGCTGGAAGTAACGCGACAGGAGGTCGCGGACGTCCTCCGCATCATGCTGCTCAGAGAGCGTGGTGAAGCCGACCAGGTCGGCGAAGAGGACAGACACGAAACGTCGCTCGGCGTGATCGCGCCCCGCCGGCTCTGCGGCCGCCGGCGTCACGCCGGCCGGTGTTGCGTCGCTCGCCAGTCGCGTGCCGCAGTCGGCGCAGAATTTTGGGGTCCCCTCGTACGGCGCTCCGCAGTTTGGGCAGGCCGCGGACAGGGCCAGACCGCATTCGGCGCAGTACCTTTGGCCGGGCCTTGTGCTGGAACCGCAGCGCGGACAGGACACGCGGAATACCTCTCGTGCGACGCGCCGAGCGTACCCGATCGGCGCGGGGGCTGGACAGCCGGTGTAATACTCGTCTCGCGCCCCAGCGCAGAGGAGTCAAGAGCAGAGCCCCGCCCCAGCAGCCAAACGCTTGCCGGCAGCCGACGTGCCCCAGCACGCCGGCGCGCCGGCTCCGCCCCACCTAAGCGTCGCGTCCGCATGGGTCGTGGTCGACACCGGGAGGCACGCCGTGCCCAACGTCCTGCCGGTACGACAAGTTGAGAACGGTGCCCCAGCGCACCGTCTGTCGGTGCGTGTGCTGGTGGGCCTGCTCATGCTGGCGCTGCTCATCCCCGTCGCCGCTTACCACGCGCGGCCTGTCGTCGCCGGCGGCTCGTGCACCGGCTGGACGAGCATCACGGTGCCACCCGACACCATCCGCGTCGGCCGCTCGGACGGCACGGTCGAGGTCGTCAAGTTCCGCAAGTACGTCGGCGTGGTGATGGCCAAGGAGTGGCCGGGGTGGGTGCCACGCCAGGCACGCGAGGCGGGCGCGGTCGCGGTCAAGCAGTACGGCTGGTACTGGACGCTCGCCGGCAACCACCGCTCGAGCTACGTCAACGCCAAGGGCAAGTGCTACGACGTCAAGGACAGTACGGCCGATCAGCTGTACAAGCCCGAGAAGGTGACCGTCGGCAAGAAGATCTGGGCCGTCGTCGACGCCACGTGGGGGCTGACCGTCCGAAAGAGCGGCAAGTTCTTCATGACCGGCTACCGGACCGGCAAGTCGGACAAGTGCGCCAGCGACGTCGACGGCTGGAAGCTCTTCGCCAAGAGCGTCATCGACTGCGCCGAGAGGGGCTGGATGCGCGAAGAGATCCAGCTGACCTACTACGCGCCCGACGTCAGCTTCCACTGGACCGGCGATGCCGAGTCGAGCGCGCTGGGCGCGATCATCGGCCCCCCGAAGGTGAGCTTCATCGACGGCCTCGTTCTCGCCGACAACCATGCACTGGTGAGCTGGGACCCCAGCGGCAACCGGCCGGAGAACGCGACCTACCAGCTCCAGTGGCGGATCAACGGCACGTGGTACAACGTCAAGCTCGCCGACGCCACGCAGAACAGCGTCGCTCTCCGCCTGAAGTGGGGCCAGAACCACCGTTTCCGCGTCCGGCTGCGCGACGACAACGGCAACGTCGGGCAGTGGTACGCAGGGCCGGCGTTCGACTCCAAGCTGGTGCAGGACAAGAACAAGCGCATGGGCTGGAGCCCGGGCGACTGGCAGCGCGAGGAGGTGACGGCGGCGTCGGCCGGGACAGTGACGTACGCCACCCGACCGGGCAGCCAGTCGGCGCTCAAGTTCACCGGCCGGGCTGTGGCTTGGATCAGCACGATGGGGCCCGACCGCGGTCGCGCCCAGATCTACGTCAACGGCAACCTCGTCGGCGAGGTCGATCTGTACGCGCCCGAGTACCGCTACCGCGTCCTCGTCTTCAGCAAGGTGTGGAAGGCGTCGAAGGAACGCATCATCCGGTTCGACGTGCTCGACGAGCCCGAGCGCCCGCGCGTCGACGTCGACGCGATCCTGTTCTATCGCTGAGGCGGGT
>CAYRMQ010000022.1:6600-32951 GCA_964425305.1 uncultured Anaerolineaceae bacterium
GTTCTATCGCTGAGGCGGGTCCGTCAGCCGGCCGTCAGGGCGCCCACGAACGCGTCAGCGGACTCCTCGTTGCGCAGGACGAAGACCACGCGCGCCGGCGCCCGACCGGCCCGCGCAGCCGACTTCGTCTCCTCGACCATCACGCGGGCGGCCTCCCCCATCGAGAAGCCGCCGACGCCGGTGCCCAGCGCCGGCAGTGCGATCGAACCGGCGCCGACGTCGACCGCCCTGGCCAGCGCGCTGGCCGTCGCGGCGCGGATGTAAGCCTCGCTGGTCAGCAGATCGGGGCCCATCGTCGCGGCATGGATGACGTGGCGGATCGGAGGCTGAAGGTTGCCGGCCGAGGTGGCGACCGCCTCGCCGGGCCGGATCGGCCCCTGCGCGACGGCTTCGCGCTCGACCTCCTCCCCGGCGGCTCGCTTGATCGCGCCGGCCACGCCGCCGCCCATCCAGAGCTGGCTGTTGGCGGCGTTGACGATCGTGTCGGTGTCCGCCTGCGTCAGGTCGCCGACGGCCACTTCGATCGACGTCTGGCCGACGCGGACGGTCGTGGGTTGGTTAGCCATCAATCCCAGTGTGGGCCGGCGAGGCAAGCGTTCGCGTCGGGTTTCGGCACCGCGCGCCGCCACGCGCCGCCACCCGCCGCCACCTGCCCGGACCACCCGGGAGTCAGTTGTGGCGCATGTGCCGTGCGTGAACTGGGCGCTGGCGGCATACCTCCTGTCCCGTAGTAGGTTGGCTGCATAACGGGGGCCGCGCGCGGGTGGCATCCGTGTGCGCCGCCCGATCGTGCTCCCGTCTACGACCAATTCCAGGCGCAGGTGTGGTCGTGTGGGCAGGTGCCCATCGGAAATGTCGGGCCGATCGCATCGAGTATGCGGAGCAATCGCTCCAGCGACATGCCCGTCGCGAGGCCGCGCTCGAGGCGGGAAACGGCGCTCTGGCTGACGCCCGCCCGGTCGGCGACGCGCTGTTGCGTGAAGCCGACGTGGGTGCGAGCTCGGCGCACGCGTTCGCCGAAGGCAACGGCCAGCGGCTGTGGCCAGACGATGTATCTGCCCGACGAGTCGCGCCGGAATGGTTCACTCGCCATGGCGCTATCGAAGCAGGCACGGCTCATCAGCTGCTTACCGGCGACTTAGCACTGACTCACTACCCATGCACTCCAAGTGACTACCGAACCAGGGGTAGACCCCAACCGGCCAGCAGACCCCGGCTTATGCCGCGAAGTGACTGCGGGGTGGAGGACATACCCCCAACCTGCCCAGCCGAGCACGAGTTATGCACGCCAAGTGACTGCGGAGCCTCGGGTGGATGGGTGCGGAGCGGCGGCGGACGAGCGGGCCGTGGGGCAGGACGCCTCCTTGCCGATCGGCACAGCGTTGCGCGTTAGCACCTCCGTGCACGGTGCTGCGGGACGAAGGTGCCACGGCCTGCGGGCGGCGAGGCGTGGTATGGCTTTCCTGAACAGGGAGGCCCATGAACACAACGCCCACATCCCGTGCCGGTGCGTGGAGCGCCTCGCGCGCCTTTGTGCCGGCGGGCGATCTCGATCGGCTGGCTACGCTGGCTGTCCGGTGGAGCGCCGTCGGAGTCCTGATCGCCGTCGCTTTCGTGGCCGTCCGAGTGACGGGCGGATCACCGAATCCGCTCAACCACCTGGGCTACATGTCGATCGTGCTGACCGCCTACCTCTTCGGCTGGCGCGGCAGCCTCTTCACGGCAGCCATCGTGACGGTCGTGCTAGGGCCGCTCGCCAATGTTCTCGACTTGAGTGGTGGGGTGGAGAACGTCGAGGCGTGGGCGGCGCGGGGCGTCTTCTTCGTTGGCGTCGGCGTGCTCGTCGGTGCCCTCTTTGACCGTACGCGGGGGGCCGAGGATCGCTGGCGCGGCCTGGCGCTGAAGGTCATCGACCGCGAGCGCGAAGGGATGACCGCGCTCGCCCGCGGCCTCGCCGCCAAGGACGGCCACACCGGTGACCACGTCACGCGCGTGCAGAGCCTGAGCGAAGAGCTAGCGCTGGCCGCCGGCTTCTCGGCCGCGGACGCGCACGATGTCGGCTGGTCGGCGATGCTCCACGACGTCGGCAAGCTCCACGTGCCCGACTCGATCCTGCTCAAGCCGAGCCCGCTGACGAGCGCCGAGTGGGAGATCGTCCGCCAGCACCCGATCTGGGGCGAGGAGATCCTGGCCCAGGGCGAGGGCTTCGAGCTGGCCCGCCGAATCGCCCGCTGGCACCACGAGAACTTCGACGGCAGCGGCTATCCCGACGGGTTGCGCTACGACGCCATCCCGCTCGAGGCGCGCCTGGTCCGCATCATCGACGCCTTCGACGCGATGACCCATACGCGTCCGTATCACGCGGCACGCACCTTCGAGTACGCCATCGAGGAGCTGCGCCACTGCGCCGGCCGCCAGTTCGATCCCGACCTGGTGGAGCTTTTCCTCGACCTCGCGCTCGCCGGCCGCCTCGACGCGATCAATCGCGAGCTGCGCGGCGACGGTACGCCGGCGGCCTGACCGGACCCCGCCGCTCCGCTATCCTCGGCGCGACAAGCTTGCGAGCGCATTGCACGCGGCGCAAAGCGGAGGGGATCGATTGGGCGGCGTCCGGCCCGTGTCACGACTCGTGCGAATTGGAGTCCTCGTGGCCGCGGCCGCCCTCATCGTGCTGGCCTGCACGTCGGGACCGCCGGCGACGCCCACACCGGGGCCCGAAGGCCAGCCGACGATCGTCATCGAATCGCCCGCGTCGGGCTCACCGACGCTGGTCGGCCAGCCGCTCGTCGTGCAGGCCCGTGCCCTCGACACGATCGGCGTCAGTCGCATAGACCTGCGCGTCGGCGACATCCTGATCGACAGCGTGAGCGCTCCGGGGGGAGTGCCGCAATCCACGTTCGCGGCCGCCCTCCGCTGGACGCCCTCGGCCGAGAGTACCGTCAGCGTGTCGGTCATCGCCTACCGCGCCGACGGTACGCCGAGCGCGCCCGCGACGATCACGGTGGCGGTCATCCGCGAGCCGGGCTCGACCATTCCGCCGACGCCCGGCAGCAGCCCGACCGCCGAGCCGAGCCCGACACCCAGCCCGACGGTCACGCCGACCGCCGCCGCCCGACCGACCCTCCCGCCCTTCGCCACCGCGACGCCCTCGCCATCCCCCTCGCCGATCGCCATCGACCTGGCGGTCTCGGCCGAGGGATTGCCGGGGACGTGGATCCAGGGCATGCAGTACACGTTCAACGTCATCGTGGCGAACCTGGGCGCGCAGCCGGCACCGGGTGTGCCGGTCCGCGTGCGCGTCTGCCAGCGGCCGCCCGAGCCGTGCAGCTCGAGCGGCGGGTTCAACGGCGACAGCGGCCCGCTCGAGCCCGGCGCCTCGCAGATCATCGAGGCGACGGTCCAGCCGCAGGCCGCCGGCGACCGCGCGCTGCGCCTGCGAATTCTCGTGCCCGGCGGCTACGTCGACATCAACCCCGCCGACAACGAGGTCTTCTACAACATCACCGTCCAGGCGCCGCCCAGTCCGTCGCCATCGCCGTCGCCGACGCCGTCGGAGTCACCGTCGGAGGAGCCGACCGAGGAGCCCTAGGCCGGCCTCATCGTCGGCCCTGCCTAAGCCGCCAGGTCGCGGCGGCGGAACGCCCACGCGCCCGCGAGCAGCCCGCCCAGCGCCATGACAGCGCAGGCGAGCATGCCGACCTCGTTGTAGATGCCGGCCATCGGCTGGCCGAGATGGCGCGTGAGGGCCAGGTTGAGGACGTCCGCCGGCAGGTTAAGCGCCGAGCCGATGAAGTCGAGCAGCCACATGCCAATGGTCAGCGCAGCGACGACCAGGCCGGCGCGCGCGGGCCAGCCCAGCCCCGCCACGAGCAGTCCGACGCCGGCCAGCGCCGCGGCGTAGAGGCCGAGCACGAACGAGCCCGCGATGGGACCGCTCAGCGGATCGCCCATGATCGTCACGCCGATGCCGACGCCGAGGGCGAGGGCGAGGGTCATCAGCAGGACGGCGGCCAAGACGCCGGCACCGCTGCGCAGCGCCCAGGCCGTGCGCCGGATGGGCGTCGACAGGACGATCTCGAGGCGGCGGTCCGTCTCGTCGGATGCCCAGCCGCCGACCAGCGTCGCCGCGGCCAGGCCGAACATCAGCGACGAGAAGTTGAACATCGTCAGTTGCAGCAGGCCGCCGGCCGAGGTCAGGTCGACGCCTGGGTAGAAGCGCTCGACGATCTGGCCGAGCTGCGGCAGCGACTCGACCAGCTGCCCGAACTCGCGCGCCGAGACAGCGATGAACAGCCCGTAGGCGCCGACGCCCGCGCCCCACGCCAGCGCGGCCGGCCAGCGCTCGCCGAACGAGCGGGTCAGCGGGCCGCGCACGCCCCACCGGCCGGCGAGCGCGGCGAGGCGCGAGGCGCGTCCGCCGCCGGGCAGCGCGACGGTGCGCGCCAGGTCGCGACGCGCGAAGAGCACGACGCCGACGAGCGCGAAGAGCGCCGCCAGGCCGAACAGCGGGACGAGCGCCGGCCAGTCGGTCGAGCCGGCCATCGGGCGGTGGTCGACGGCCCAATGAAACGGCGACGCGACGCGCGCGACGTCGAAACCAGGCACCAGATCGCCGTAGCCGTTGACGATGTACGAGCCGAACATCGCGGCGGCGGCGATGCCGGCGGCGATGCCGCGGCCGACGAGCGGCCCGAGGGCGAAGGCGAGGCAGCCGAAGAGCAGGGTCATGGCCCCGACGTAGGTGAACTCGGCGAGGACGGTGGGTAGGTTCGTCTCGTCGCCAGGCAGGGTGGCGAAAGCGACCGTGCCGGACCACGTGATCAGGGCAGCGACGGCGAGCGCCGCGACGAGCGCGACGACGATCGCGGCCAGCTTCTGGAAAGCGAGGCTGGCCCGGCTGACGGGCGTCGACAGCACCAGCTCGAGCGTGCCCCGCGCGGCCTCGCCGGCGACCGTGCCCGACAGCACGACGATCGCCCAGATGCCGACCAGGATCGGCATGAAGTTGGTCAGCCGCCAGGAGAGGAAGCCGGGCAGCGTCTCGACGTTGATCGGCTCGCCGATCAGGCCGTGGAAGATGGGCGGCAGGAACTCCATCTGGGCGGCCAGCATGCGGCGTGCCTCGACCGTGCCGAACTCGGCCGCGATCTGGGTCGCCGTGCCGGCGTTGATCGCGCCCATCAGCACGGCGATGCCGACGATCGCCCAGCGCTGGTCGCGCAGGGTCTTGCCGAAGACGCTGCCCAGGCCGTAGACGCGCCGGCCCAGGCTGGGGCGGAGGTGGTGGCTGGTTGTGCGGACGGCGGCCTGCTCAGCCACTGCGCGCCTCGCGGCCGGCCTCCACCGGCGCGCGCCCGTAGTGGGCCAGGAACACGTCTTCGAGGTTGGGCTCACGGCTGACGACCTCGAGCAGCTCGTGGCGGCCGGCGGCGGCGATGACCGGGCCGATCGGGCCCTCGACCTGCATGCGCAGGACCTCGCCGTCCGCGTTCAGCTGCGAGACGCCGTCGATGCGCTCGAATTCGCTCGCAGCCACGGGCGCGGCGAAGCGCAGCTCGACCTGGTGGACGGCCATCCGGCGCAGCGCGTCGACGGTGTCGATCTTGACGATGCGCCCATCGCGGATGATCGCCACGCGGCCGCAGACGCGCTCGACCTCGCTGATGATGTGGCTCGAGAGGAAGACGGTCCTGCCCTCGCTCGCCGCCCCGCGGAGCAGCTCGAAGAACGAATGCTGGACCAGCGGGTCGAGGCCGGCCGTCGGCTCGTCGAGGATGAGCAGGTCGGGCCGGTGCTGGAGCGCCGCGACGAGCGCGACCTTCTGCTTGTTGCCGCGCGAGTACTCGCGGTAGCGCCGGCTGGGGTCGAGGTCGAGGCGCTCGATCAAGTCGCGCCGGAAGGTCGGATCGACGCCACCGCGCAGGTTGGCGAAGTACTCGACCGTCTGGCCGCCGGTCAGCCCGTCGTAGAGGTTGAACTCGCCGGGCAGGTAGCCGACGCGGCGGTGGATGGCAACCGGATCGTTTGTCGTCTCGATGCCGAAGACGCTCGCCCGCCCGCTGGTCGGCCGGATGTGGTCGAGCAGGATGCGGATCGTGGTGGTCTTGCCCGCGCCGTTGGGGCCGAGGAAGCCGAAGACCTCGCCCTGGTTGACGACGAGGTCGACGTCGATGATGCCGCGGTGGCGGCCGTAGTACTTGGTCAGTGATTCGGTGTGGATGACGGGATCCATCAACTTCCCTCGTGTCTCTGGCTCTGCTCGGCCTCGAAGCGGTCGAGCAGCGCCGGCAGCTCCCGTTCGAAGAAGGCGTAGACGTCGCGCACCCCCTGCAACCGGCAGCGGGCGGCGGGTGGCCTGTCGGCCATCATCGCCAGTCCCTCGTCGGCCAGCCGGCGCAGGGCGGTGACGCCGGGCAGGCGCGCGCGCATCAGCGTCCGCACGGCGCTCGGCGGGATGCTGAAGTACTCGCGCCGGTCGCCGCGGCGGGTGCTTCGGCTGATCAGCCCGGCCGTCGTCAGCAGCCGTGCCGAGTCCGAGATGGAACCGCGGCTGGCGTGCAGCGCGTCGGCCAGCTGAGCAGCCGCCTGTTCCGGCGGATCGCAGATGAGCAGCCACGCCCAGATGCGGCCGGCCATGCGCGGCAAGCCCTGTGCCGCCAGCAATTGGGCCACCGACTCGACGAAGCTCGCCTGGTTGTCGTCCATCTCCGTGTCAGGCAGTTTAGCACGCCTGGTTCGGATATTTCGGTGATTACCGAAATGTACGATGTGCTAGCGCGAACGGCTTCGAGGTCGAGGACCTCGTCGAGCTCGCGCCCTGCGCCAGATGCGACGACGGGCTACGACTTCGTCACGCTCGAGTGGGCGCGGCGCTGGCCGAGCGAGCAGGTCTGGCAGGCGCGCAAGAAGTAGCGCGCACGCACGCCGCAACCGGTCCGTCGCGAAAAGAGGCGGTGCGGCGGCGCCCCGCCGGGCCTCGGTACGCTGGGCACCGACTTGCCGACGTGTGCGATACTCCGCACCGCGCCCCAGCGCAGACCTAGAGACAAGCGCCCCAGCGCAGACCTAGAGGCCTAACTCAAGAACGCCGCCGCATGCGGCAGCAGCCAGTCCGTGCCGGTCGGAGGTCCTCACCTCGCCCGTCACCGACCGAGCAGTCTCGTTGCGCCCCAGCGCGACGGGAGTCCGGCCCGCCCCAGCGAGTCGGAGGCGCGTCCGTGAGCGCTCCTGCCTCTTCCTCTGCTCTGCGACGGCCGAAGTCACGCCCCGACGCCTGCCAGCGCGCTGGCCCGGCAACGGGGCGAGGAGGCAGTAATGCCGGATGCCGTGTCGGCTGCTTCGTCGCAGTCCCCGACCGAAGATAGATCACGTCCTGTTCGCGCCTTGCGTGCCCGAGTGCTCGGTGTCCTGATCGGACTCGCCCTGCTCTTCCCGGCGGCGGCGATGACCGCGCCGCAGCCCGCGCTGGCCGGCGGCTCGTGCACCGGCTGGACGAGCACGGTGGTGCCGCCCGACACCATCCGCGTCCTGCGCAAGGACGGCGTCGTCGAGACCGTCCCCTTCAAGCGCTACGTGCGCAAGGTGATGGCCTCGGGCGAGTGGTCGCCGTCGCTGCCCAAAGCGCTGCTCCGTGCCGGCGCGCAGGCGACCAAGCAGTTCGCCTGGTATCACTCGCTGAAGGGCAACCACCGCTCCTGGTACGTCACCGCCAGCGGTAAGTGCTACGACGTGACGGCCACGACGACCGACCAGCTGTACAAGCCCGGCGCGTACGTGTATCGCGCCCACAAGCGCGCCACCAACGCGATCTGGGACCTCAGCCTTCATCGCAACAACAAGTTCATCCTGACGCCATACCGCGCCGGCAAGAAGAAGAAGTGCGCCGTCGACGCCGATGGCAAGCGGCTCTACGCCAAGAGTGCCCGCCGCTGCGCGAAGCTCGGCTGGTCGGCCAAGCGCATCCTGCGCAAGTACTACTCGGGCGACTACCAGGTCGCGCTCGTGTCCGGATCGGTCGGCGCCGGCCTGAGCACGGAGGCGGCGTGGGCGACTGCTCGGATCGAGCCCTTCGTCGACACTGACGGCGGCGCCTACGACGGCACCGAGTTCGCCAACCACTCGGTCGGCGTCAGCCCCGGTGGAGTGCCGTACGCGGCGCTTCGCCTGATGTGGTAGCGGTGCGCGTTTGCATGCGAATACGAAATCCCCCGGGCGAGGGCTGAAGTGGACTTTCGCAAGCCGCCAGCGCGCATCGTGCCGGGCATGGACGCACACCAGCGGCTGATCCGCGTCGCTGACCGGCGGGCGCATCCGCATGCGAAGGGTCGGCTCAGCGAACTTATCGTGGAGTACTTCATACGCGCCATTCGCCCACTGGACGCGGGCATCGGCGGTCGGCCGCTTGCGACGCGCCGGGTGCTGGCTTCCCGGCGCGAACTGCCCGCCGCCCGCCGCGCCCATCCCTGGGACTGAACCCGTCCGACGGGCCTCCGGCGGGCCGCGCAGCTCCTGTAACGCTTTCTCTACCCGGCGGTAACGCGCCACCAACCGGATGCAACGGCCCTGCAAGGCGCGCCTCCGCACGGCTGCCACATACTCGGCCGGACAAGTCCGCAGCCCACATGTGGGCGTCAACCGAAAAGCGCGCCGGGCGATAGCAGGCGGTCGGTATTCCCCAGCGGCGCGGCGAGTTCCGCGCCAGCCGACGCTCAGCCCAATCGTTCCCCAGAGCGATCAGCGCGGCCAGCGGCGCATGGACCACTCGTGGTTCGGCCGTGCCGCCGCCGTGCCCGGTGCCCAGCCGGACAGCGCATTGCCGTGAGCTGTCCGGGCGGAGGAGGCTCCAGTGCCCCGTTCATCATCGGCTGTCGGGGGGCAGCACGTCAGTTCAACATTGCCCCTGCCACAGCGTCGGCGTCCGCCGGCTGGGAAATCGGGCGGTGCCGGCTCGGTAAGCCCCGACTCGGGCGGCCGCGCGGCAGCCGGTCGCCGACGCGGTGGTCGCCTGTTGTGGCTCATCGCCGCTGTCGCGCTTCTCTTCCCAGCGGCGGCGATGACGGCTCCCGCCGCGATGGCCGGCTCGTGCACCGGCTGGACCAGCCTGACGCGGCCGCCCGATACGATCCGCGTACTCCGCCGCGACGGGACCGTCGAGAAGGTCAAGTTCCGGCGCTACGTGGGCATCGTGATGGCATCGGGCGAGTGGCCCTCGCGCCTGCCCACGGCTTTGCTGAAGGCCGGCGCCGTTGCCGTCAAGCAGTTTGCCTGGTACCACTCGCTGAAGGGCAACCACCGCTCCAGCTTCGTGACGGCCAGCGGCGAGTGCTACGACGTCCTCTCCACGACGCGCGATCAGCTCTACAAGCCGGCCGTCGCCAACGTGACCGCCAAGCAGTGGAACGCGGTCGACTCGACGTGGAGCCTGTCGCTGCGCAAGAACGGCCAGTTCATGCTGACCCAGTACAACGCCGGCAGCAGCACGGTCTGCGGCTCCGACACGAACGGCAAGGTCATCAAGCAGCGCAGTGCCAAGGACTGCGCCAGAACGGGCTACTCGGCGCGGCAGATCCTGCGCACCTACTACGGACCGCACCTGACGTTCAAGGGCTCCGGCGGTGGCGGTGACGGCTCCGTCTCGACACCCAAGCCGACCCCCAAGCCAACTCCCAAGCCGACGCCCAAGCCACGCTCGACGCCGCAGGCGACGCCCGAGCCGACGCCGGAACCCGAGCCGACCGTCGTGCCGTGGCACGAGGCGGCGGCCGCGCTCGGCTACGCCGATCTGCCCGACGTCGAGGCCATCGACGGCTCGACGCAGGAGGCGGATCCGGAAGAGACCCCTGCCGCCGGCGTGTCGCCGGCCGCGCCGGCCGAGATGGCGACGCGTGGCGAGCTGGAGATCAGTGGCTCCGCCGTGGTCATCAACGACATGGGCGTCGAGGTCACGGCAGGCGGCTACCAGGACTACGTGCCCGCCGTTCCCCGGCCGGCCGACGATGTCGACGCGCCAAGCACGCATCGTGCGCTCGTGTCGTTCATCGGCCAGGCGGTCCTGCTCGAGGGCGCTCCCGGGCCGGACAGCGGGATCGTCAGCGTCTACGTCGACGATGAGCTCGTTGCGATGATCGACCTCTACTGGGCCGAAGTGCATCCGCATGTGCCCGTCTTCGAAAGCGTCTGGGATGCCTCGCGGGCACACACGATCATGCTGCGCCTCGACGGCGCCGGCCAGCGGCTGCGCCTGAACCTCGAGGCCGAAGCGACGTACTACTGAGGCGCGCCCGCGACGGTGGTCGGCGGCGCGCCGGCAACCGAGCGGTAGCAGCGCAGGATCGCGTCGGCTGATGCGTCGACGTCGGCCTCGGTCGTCGACCAGTTCGAGACCGAGATGCGCATCACCGCCCGGCCCTGCCAGACGCTGCCGCCGAGCCAGCACGTGCCGTCGCGCTGGACGGCGGCGATGACGTCGCGCGTCGTCTGATCGTCGTCGCCGAAGCGGACCAGCACCTGGTTGAGGACCACCTCATTGAGCACCTCGACGCCGGGTTCGGCTGAGAGGCGCTCGGCGAAGCACGCGGCGTGGTCGCAGCAGCGGTCGACGAGGGCGGCCACCCCCCGGCGGCCGAGCGAGCGCAGCGCGGCCCACGTCGCGAAGCCGCGCGCCCGGCGCGAGTACTCGGTCACCCACAGGAACTCGTCGCGCTCGGCGGTGCCGTACTCGATGTAGGCGGCGTGCGGCGGCGCCATCGCCGCCAGGTGGGCCTTCGCATCGGCGACGAAGGCGTAACCGGCGTCGTACGGCACGTTGAGCCACTTGTGGCCATCGGTCGCCCATGAATCGGCGCCGTCGTGACCGGCTACGAGGTGGCGCCGTCGCGAGCTGGCCGCCGCCCACAGCCCGAACGCGCCGTCGACGTGGACCCACGCGCCCGGCGCCCGCGTGCGCACGACGTCGATCGCCTCGGCCAGCGGGTCGATCGAGCCGGTGTTAACGTTGCCTGCCTGGAGCACGACGATCGTCGGGCGGTCCGCCGTCGACCTGTCCGCCGTCGCGCGGTCGAGGGCCCGCGCCAGGCCGTCGGACGCGAGCCTGCCCTGGTCGTCGGCCGGCACGCGGATCGGCGTGTCGTGGCCCAGCCCGAGATACTGCAGCGCGGCGAAGACGGTGGCGTGTGCCTCGTCGCCGACAACGATGCGCAGCGCCGGCGCGCCGATGAGCCCCTGCCGCTCGACGTCCCAGCCGGCCCGCCCCAGGACGGCGTGGCGCGCCGCGGCAAGGCACGTCACGTGCGCCATCTGGCAGCCGGTCGTGATGCCGAACGACGTCCCCGCGGGCAGGCCGAGCAGCTCGATGAGCCAGCCTCCCGCCACCTCCTCCGCCACCGACGCCGACGGCCCGGCGACATATGCGCCGGCGTTCTGATCCCACGTCGAGGTCAGCCAGTCGGCGGCCAGCGCGGCGGGCAGCGAACCACCGATGACGAAGCCGAAGTAACGCGGCCCGGGGATTCCCACCACGCCGGCGTCGGAGGCGCGCAGGCGGCTGATCGTGTCGGCGGGCGGCTCGGGTTCGACGGGCAGTGGCCCACCGAGCGCTTCGCGCAGCTGCTCGAGGTCGGCCTGCGGGCGGACGGGGCGGTCGGGCAGCCGGCGCAGGAAGTCGACCGCGTAGTCGGCTGTGGCGTGCAGGAGGTCAGCCGTCTGGTCGCCCCAGCGTTGGTCGGTCATCGTCGGTCTTCCTCTGTCGTCGGCGGGTGTAGGCTTCGTCTCCCAGAACTGTCACACACAACGAGGTTGCGTGGAATGCCCCGAATCGTTCGCGGTGCGCTGCTCCAGGCGGAGTGGACCGGCGACAAGGAGTCGATGATCCAGAAGCACGAGAAGTACGCCCACGAGGCGGCCAAGCGGGGCGCCCAGGTGATGCTCTTCCAGGAGCTCTTCTACGGGCCGTACTTCTGCCAGGTGCAGGATCCGCAGTACTACTCCTACACCGAGAAGATCCCCGACGGCCCGACGACCAGGCGCATGCAGGACCTGGCGAGGGAGACGGGCATGGTGCTCGTCGTGCCGATGTACGAGGAGGACGAGAAGGCCTCGGGGATCTACTACAACACGGCGGCGGTCATCGACGCCGACGGATCGTACCTTGGCAAGTACCGCAAGACGCACATCCCGCACGTCAAGGGTTTCTGGGAGAAGTTCTACTTCCGGCCCGGCAACCTGGGCTATCCGGTGTTCGAGACGGCCGTCGGCAAGGTCGGCGTGTACATCTGCTACGACCGGCACTTCCCGGAGGGAGCGCGGGCGCTGGGGCTCAACGGCGCCGAGATGGTCTTCATCCCGTCGGCGACGTCGCGCGGGCTGAGCGAGTACCTCTGGCGCATCGAGCAGGTGTCGCATGCCGTCGCCAACGGCTACTTCGTGGGAACGATCAACCGCGTCGGCATCGAAAAGGACATCGGCGACGACGACTTCTACGGCCAGTCGTACTTCTGCGACCCGCGCGGCCAGTTCATCGGCGAGGTCGGCGACGCGCACAAGGAAGAGCTCATCGTGCGCGAGATGGATCTCGACAAGATCCAGGAAGTGCGCCAGACGTGGCAATTCTTCCGCGACCGCCGGCCCGACGCGTACGGGGACCTGGTTCGGCCGTAGGTCGGGGCTCGAGGCGGGCCGGCGCCGGGCGACCCATCCGCCCACGGCGCACTTGCAGCTTGAAGCGAACATCGCCGGCTTCCGGTGCACGGTTGGCCTGCCTCGGCATCGTTCAAGAGCGACAAGCTGTCGCTTCAAGCGGCAGGTTGACCGGCTCGGACGCCTGGCGGGCGGCGTGAGCGGCTGATGACCGGACCCGCCGGACGCTTTCGCCGCCTAGTGGGCCGGCGAGCCACCAAGCACCGGCGTGACGTCCACGCTCGTCGCGCTGGACCCGCTGGCGGCCGGCCGACAACGCGTGTTCGTCACGCTCGACGAGGCGCTGGCGGTCCGCCCACGCCACCGCGGCTACTCTGATGCAGCGTCGAAGTTGATGCAGTGAAGGAGGAGGAGGCAGCGATGCGCGAGCTGGATGGTATCCGGATCATCGGGCCGGGCGACGGCCGTATCACACAGCGTCCCGCGTCGACGCTCCGCGAAATCGTCTCGGCCGGTGACACCGGCGACCGCTGGAGCTTCGGCGAGGTCACGGCGGTCCCAGACGAGAGCGTGGCCACTCACCTCCATCCGGGCGAGCCGGAGGCGATCATCATCCTGGAGGGCGAGGTCGAGCTGCACGGCGCGCGGGGTATTGCCAGCCTGTCGCCCGGCGATGTGATCTTCATCCCGCCCGACACCGAGCATGGCCTGCGCACTCCGCGCGGCGGCCGCTGGCTGGCGGTCTGGCCGATCAAGGATCGGGTGCCTGGCCCGCGCTACGCCGGCTGACGGCGTGTCGCGCGGGCGACAGGTCGGCCGTCGACCTCGCGCTACGATGCACGCATGGTCACTGAATTACGATCCTCCGACCGCCAGCGCCAGACGATCGCGCCCTTCCTGCGCTTCTTCAACGGCGCCTACGCCGAGCTGAGCCTCGACCCTGACACGGCCAACTTCGCGGTGGGCAACCCGCAGGAGCCGGCGATGCCGGGTTACGTCGACGCGCTGCGTCGCCAGCTCGATCCACGCGACAAGGACTGGTACGCATATAAGCTCAGCGAGCCGAACGCTCAGGCCGCCGTCGCGCGCTCGCTCTCCGAGATGACCGGCCTTGACTGGAACCCGGCCGACGTGCAGATGACGAACGGTGGCTTCGCCGCCATCGCCGTCGCGCTGCAGACGCTGCTCGAGCCGGGCGACGAGGCGATCTTCCTGTCGCCGCCGTGGTTCTTCTACGAGATGCTCATCCTCGCCGCCGGCGGGGAGCCGGTGCGCGTCAAGCTCGAGCCGCCGGCGTGCTCGATCGACATCGAGACGATCGAGCAACGGATCACGCCGCGCACGCGGCTCGTCCTGCTCAACTCGCCGCACAATCCCAGCGGCCGCGTCTACACCCTCGACGAGCTGCGCGAGCTGACCGACCTCCTCGCCTCGGCTTCGCGCACCCACGGCGCGCCGATCTACCTGCTCAGCGACGAGCCTTACCGGCGCATCCTCTTCGACGGCCGCCGCTTCCACTCCCCTGCGGAGCTCTACCCGGCGACGGTCGTCAGCTACTCCTACGGCAAGCAACTGCTCGCGCCGGGCATGCGCATCGGTTACCTCACCTGGTCACCGACGATGCCCGACCGCGAACGGCTGCGCGAGGACGCCTTCATGCGCCAGCTGGCGACCGGCTTCGCCTTTCCCAACGCCGATCTCCAGCACGCCATCGAGGACCTCGAGCCGATGGTCATCGACCTGGCGGTGATGGAGCGCCGGCGTGATCGACTGGTGGCGGGGCTGCGCGAGATCGGCTACCGAGCGACTGTCCCGGAGGGAACGTTCTACGTCCTCGCCCGCTCGCCCATCGACGACGACCTCGCCTTCACCGACATCCTCAACCGCCACGGCGTCCTCGTCCTGCCGGGAAGCATCGTGGAGCTGCCCGGCTGGCTGCGCATCAGCCTGACTGCGTCGGACGAGATGGTCGAGCGTGGCCTGCCGCGCTTCGCCGCCGCCTACCGCGAGGCGACCGCATGACAGGTCAGGCAGCCGCGTGAAGATCAACTTCGTTGCCGGCTTCGGGCCGATCGTTCGCGAGGGGCAGGCCAGCCGCAGGTTCTGGACCGACGCCGGCTTCGAGCTGAAGGAGGCGGCGCCCGACTACTTCACCAACGACGAGGTCGACGGCGTCAGGGCCTTCGCCCTGTGGCCGCTCAGCCAGGCCGCCGAGAACACCTTTGGCAGCGCCGAGTGGCCGCCGGGCCTGCCCGTCCCGCAGGCGTGGCTCGAGCTCGACGTCGAATCGCCGTCGGCCGTCGCGGAGGCGGCCGCCGAGCTCCAGGCGAAGGGCTACCGGCTGCTGCGCGAGGCGCGCGAGGAGCCGTGGGGCCAGACGACGGCCCGCTTCCTCAGCCCCGAAAGTCTCCTCGTCGGCATCAGCTACACGCCCTGGATGCACGACGCCGGCGCCAGGGACACCGGCGCGACCGACGCTGAGCACAGCACCGGCTAGCGCTGGTCCACCTCCGCCTCGGCCGGATGCTCCTCAGCCGGAGCACTTCGCCCAGCAGCCGGGCTCGTGACCGCAGCGGCGCGACTGAGCTCTGCGTCGAGCCGGTCGAGATAGGTCCGCGCCCGCGTCGCCTCGAAGGTCGAGCGTGCCGCCTGCGCCATGGCTCGGACTTCCGGCTCATCGGGCAGCAGGATCAGGGCGTCGAGGGCCACCCGCGCGATGTCGAAGTCGATGCCGATCTCTGACGCGCGCTCGTTGCCGGCCTTGAGACCGACGATGGCCTGCTTGCGCTGGCCGGCAAGGGCGGCGAGCATCGCCGGCCCCCAGCTGCGCCAGGTCGTCGCCACGCGGCCACTCGACGGATGGCGCTCGATCATCTCGACGGCGTCTCTGGCCGACTCATGGTCGCCCAGCCAGACGGCGGCGCGCAGCAGCGATTCGGGCCAGTTCAGGTCGAGTGGATCGAGCAGCGCCGCCTGGCGGTAGGCGGCGACGGCGCTTCTGGCGTCGCCACGGGCGAGTTGCATATCGCCACGCAGGCTGGTCAATCCGGCGCGATATACCGGGTCGTCGGTCGAGCGCGCAACGCTCAGGATGTGCTCCAGCTGGGCCTCGTCGGCCTCACCGCGGGCGATCATGAAGCCGAAGATGTGCGCCAGCAGCCGCGCCCGGTCGGAGTCATTGCCGGCGTCCTCGACGGCCTCCTCGAGCTCGGCGATGGCCACGTCCCAATCCCGGCCCGTCCAGTAGCGGAAGCCGGCGACAGTCCCGGTCAGCCAGTTGACCATGCCGCGCAGGCCGAGGCGGCGCGCCATCGCGAGCGCCTCGCTGGTGATGACGAGTGCGTGCCCGGGATCGTCGTCGCCGATGGACGCGGCGACATTGTTGAGCGCGCGCAGGTGGAGCTCACCGTCGCCCACGCTCTGCGCCAGCGGTGCGGCGGTGGCGACGAGTGCCGATCCCTCACGCCAGCGTCCGATGTTCGCCATCGACGAACCCTTGTTGATCAGCGCCTCGGCGATGACGGCGGTCATGCCCGCCGGCTCGGCGATCTCGAGCGCGACATCGGCCGCGGCGATCGCCTCGCGGTCGTGGCGTGAGCGCATGTAGGCGCGGGAGAGATGGGCGTTGAGTGCCGCGCGCAGCTCGCGCGCCTCAGCCGGCACGTCGGCCAGGGCTGCCTGGAACAGCTCGATCGCTTCACCGTGGCGCGACGCGTCGACGTGCATCTCGCCAAGCAGCCCCGATAGGCGGCCGACGGCCTGCCGATCGTCGAGCCCTGCGTAGGCCTCGATGGCGAGGCGTGCGAGGCGCATTCCGTCGTCGTAGCGCGCGCGAGCTCGGGCAGCTCTGGCAGCGCGCTCGAGCAGGTCGGCGCGTTCGGCGTCGTCGGTCGTCACGGCGAGTGCCCGCTCGAGGTGTGCGATGGCTTCATCGTGGGCACCCAGCGTGCTGGCGCGCTCGGCCGCGCCGCGCAGCGCGAGGCGCGCCTGGGTCGCCACCGCGTCCGCTTCGGGTCCGGCATCCGAGGCTTCGTGTGCCGCCAGGTAGTGGCTGGCCAGGGCGCCCGCCGTCTCGTCGTCGCCGACGGCCTCGTAGTGACGGGCGGCGGCGAGATGGCGCTCGCGGCGCTCGCGGCGCGACAGCGTGCCGTACGCGACCTCGCGGATGAGGCCCTGCACGAAGCGGTACTGGCCGCGCTCGGGCGAGCGCGGGTCGGCCTCCACGGCCAGGATCTCGCGCCGGACCATCGAGCGCAGGCGCGCACTCAGCTCGTCGGCGGCGCTGCCGCTGATGGCGGCGAGTGCCTCCATGGTGAAGGACTGGCCCAGGATGGACGCGTGCTGGAGCAGCGATCTGTCGGCCGCGTCGAGGGCGTCGAGGCGCGAGGCGATGAGCGAGCGCAGGGTGTCGGGGATCGCCAGCTCGCCCAGCTCGCGCAGCACCTTGCACGTGCCGTCATCGCGGGCCTCGAGGCGGCCGTCGGCGACGAGCATGCGGATCGTCTCGACGGCGTAGAGCGGGATGCCGTCGGCGCGGCCGATGATCGAGGCCGCCGCGCGCGGGTCGAGGTCTGGCACCAGCCCGCCAAGCAGCTCGCGCATGTGCTCGTCGGACAGTGGCTCGAGCGGGAGCGAGTGGAAGTGCCTCGTCGCCGAGCCGAACTCCGGCCGGCGCTCGAGCAGCTCCGGTCGGGCAAGGGCGAGGACCATGATTGGCGAGTTCTTGGACCACTCGAGGAGGTGGTCGATGAAGTCGAGCAGCCCGCTGTCGGCGAACTGAAGGTCCTCGAAGAGGAGGATCGTGGTGCCGTTGCCGGCGATGCGTTCGAAGAAGATGCGCCAGGCGGCGAAGAGCATGTCGCGGCCGCCGGCCGGCGCCGGTTCCACGCCAAGGAGTGCCAGCAGCGCCGGCTCGACCCAGCGCCGGTCGGCCTCGTCGGGCACGTAGTCCGCCACTGCCTGGCCGATCCGCTGGCGGGTAGTCGGCTCGTCGTCGCTCTCGGCCAGGCCGGCGCGCCGGCGGACCATCTCGCCGAGCGCCCAGAAGGCGATGCCCTCGCCGTATGAGGGCGATCTCCCGCGATGCCAGTAGACGTCCTCGACCAGGCCGTCGACGTACTTCTCCAGCTCCCACGCCAGTCGGCTCTTGCCAATCCCCGCCGGACCGGTCACCGCTACGAGCCGGGCGCGGCCCTCGCGGCTGGTGGCGTGGAGCAGGTCCTTCAGCAGCGTCAGCTCAGCGTCGCGCCCGACGAACGGTGGCTCGAGGCTGTCCGAGCGCGTCCGGCCACCGCGGTCTGCCACGACACGCAGTGCGCGCCACGCCGGGACGGGGCTGGCCTTGCCCTTCAGCGCCTGCTCACCGACCTGCTCGAAGGCGATCGCCGCGCTCGCCGCGCGCATCGTCGACTCGCCGACGAGCACGGTCCCGGACTGGGCCACCGACTGCAGTCGGGCCGCTGTGTTGACCAGGTCGCCGGCGACCATGCCCTGGTCTCCGGCACCGACGCCGACGGCGGCCTCCCCGCTCAACACGGCAGCTCGAGCCTGCAGACGGTCGTCGACCCCGCGCACGGCCGGCAGCAGCTCGAGCGCTGCCCGGACCGCGCGCTCGGCGTCGTCCTCGCGGGCGATGGGCGTGCCCCACACGGCCATCACCGCGTCACCGATGAACTTCTCGACCGTCCCGCCATGGCGCTCGATGACCGTGCGGGCGGTGTCGAAGTATCGCTGGAGCGTCTCGCGCACCTCCTCCGGGTCCTTCTCTTCGGCAAACGGCGTGAAGCCGACGAGATCGGCGAAGAGGACACTGACCAGCCGGCGCTCGGCGATTTCAGCCGGCACCGACTGAACGGTGGGCGCCGTCGCCGGCTGCTCGTCGGACAGCGAAGTCCCGCAGTTGCCGCAGAAGCGCGCGCCGGGCCGCGTGGCGGCGCCGCAGTTCGGGCAGTTGGCCGACAGTGGTTGGCCGCAGTTGTCGCAGAAGCGCTGGCCGGCGGCGTTCTGCGCGCCGCAGTTGGCGCAAATCATGAGACGGCCGTCCCCGCCTCGGACGGCACGCCGGCACCGCGTGTCGCCTCGGCAAGCCGGTTGAGATATGGCCGCGCCCCGACCCGCTCGAAGACAGCGTGTGCCTGATCCACGAAGGGCATCAACTCGGGCCGGTCGGGCAGCATGATCAGCGCGTCGAGCACGAAACACGCGGCGAGCAGCTCCAGGCGCATCTCCTGGCGCACCCGGATGGCCTCGACGAAGCCGGTCAACGCCTCGTCGTGCGCGCCCTCGAGAGCCGCCATGCCGGCTCGCGCCCAGGTACGCAGGCAGAGGAAGCTTCGCCCGCTGTGCGGCATGCGCTCGAGCCGCTCGACGAACCAGGCCGCACGCTGCCGATCGCCCAGCCAGAAACCGCAGCGGGTGCCCCACTCCAGCGCCGGCGTGTCCTGGTCGAAGATGTCCTGGGCCCGTGCGAACATCTCGTAGGCGGCCCCGAGATCGTTGCGGGCGAACGCAAGCATGCCTTGCAGCCCGTGAGCGGGACCACGGTGGGCCGGGTCATCGGCGCTCTTGGCGAGCGACTCCAGAAACTCCGTTGCCCCTTCGGGCTGCTCGCCACGCGAAGCGCGAAGCAGGATCTCCATCAGGCGCAAACGCTGACGGTCCGTGTCACTGGCGGCGTCCTCCAGCGCATCAGCCAGCAGCGTCAGCGTCTCGTCCCAGTTCGAGGCCCGCCACCAGCTGTGGAACGCGTGGCCCGTGGTGAACCAGTTGGTCATGCTGCGCAGGCCCAGCCGCCGCGCCAGCTCGAGTGCCTCGGCGACGATGGTCTGCGCGCGCCACGGGTCCTCGTCGCCGAGCGCCACGGCGAGGTTATTGCGCGCACGCACGTGGAGTTCCATGTTGCCCGCGGCCTGGGCATGCTCGGCGGCGGCGGCGAGCAACGCCGCCGCCTCGCGCCAGCGGCCCATGCTCGCGAAGGCCGATCCCTTGTTGCTGAAGGCTTCGGCGACGATGTCAACCATGCGGCGGTGCTCCGCGATCGGCAGGGCTCGATCTGCAGCCTCGACGGCGCGATCGTTGTCATACAGCCGCATGTATGCTCGCGAGAGACTCGCGTAGAGAGCTGCCTCGGCCTCTGGATTGCCGGCCGGCAGTGACGAGATCGCTGCCTCCAGGATGTCGGCCGCGTCGTGCAACCGACCGGCGTCCATCAGGATCATGCCACGCAGCCGTGCCGCCTTCGCAGCGCCGACGAGGTCGCCCGCCGACCCGTAGGCCTCGATCGCCTCAGCGGCGAGCTCGATGCCGCGGTCGTAGCGGCCAGCGAAGTCGGCCGCATGGGCGGCACGTTCGAGTGACGGCGCGCGATCGGCCGGGTCAGGCGTGACCTCGAGTGCCTGCTCTAGATAGGCCAGCGCCTGCGCATATGAGCCGAGAGACGATGCGCGGTCGGCTGCCGCGCGCAACGCCAGACGGGCCTGCGCGGCAACCGCGTCTGCTTCTGGCCCGGCTTCGGACGCGCCATGGGCAGCGAGGTAATGGCTGGCCAGCGCGCCGGCGATCTCCTCGTCGCCCTCCGCCTCGAAATGGCGCGCCGCGGCGAGATGCCGCTCGCGTCGCTCACGGCGCGACAGCGTTCCGTAGGCGACCTCTCGGATGAGGCCCTGCACGAAGGTGTATTGACCGCGCTCGGGCGATCGTGGGTCGGCCTCCAGCGCGAGCAGCTCACGGCGGACGAGCCCACGCAGACGGGGCGTCAGCTCATCGCCGGCGAGGCCGCCGATCGCCGCCAGCGTCTCGAGGGCGAACGTCTGGCCAAGCACCGACGCGTGCTGCAGCAGCGAACGATCCTGGTCGTCGAGCGCGTCGAGCCGCGAGGCGACGAGCGAGCGCAGCGTTTCGGGAATGGCCAGCCGGCCCAGCTCGCCCGTCGGCCGGAACGTGCCGTCGCCGACGGCCTCCAGGCGCCGGTCGGCCAGCAGCATTCGGACTGTCTCGACCGCGTACAGCGGGATCCCGTCGGCCCGCCCAACGCTCACCTCGACCGCCTCCGGCGGCAGCCCGGGCACCAGGCCGTTCAAGAGCTCGCGCATTTGCTCAGCGGTCAGCGGCTCGAGCGGGATCGAGTGGAAGTGGCGCGTGGCGGAGCCGAAGGTCGGCCGCTTCTCGGTAAGCTCGGGGCGGGCCAGCGCGAGCACGACGAGCGGGAAGGCGCGCGACCATTCGAGCAGGTGGTCGATGAAGTCGAGCAGGCCGCTGTCGGCCCACTGGAGATCCTCGAAGAGCAGCACCGTCGTGCCCATTTCGGCGATGCGCTCGAAGAAGATGCGCCAGGCGGCGAAGAGCACCTCGCGCCCACCAGCCGGCGGCTCACCGACGCCGAGCAGGGCGCGCAGGGCCGGCTCGACGAGCTGGCGGTCGTCCTCGGCAGGGACGTACTCCGCGACAGTCTCGCTTATCCGCTGCCGTGTGGTCCCCTCGTCGTCGGTCTCGGCCAGCCGGGCGCGCCGGCGGACCATCTCGCCTAACGCCCAGAAGGTGACGCCCTCGCCGTACGACGGTGAGCGGCCGCGGTGCCAGTAGATCGTCTCGACGAGGCCGTCGAGATACTTCTCCAGCTCCCACGCCAGGCGGCTCTTGCCGATGCCTGCCGGGCCCGTCACGGCCACGAGACGAGCGCGCCGCTCCGTGCCGGCCGCATGGATTAACTCCTTGAGCAGGTTCAACTCAGCCTCGCGACCGACGAACGGCGGCTCGAGCTGCTCCGACCTGGCCCGTCCGCCGCGCTCGCCCAGGACGCGCAGCGCCCGCCACGCCGGCAGTCGCGCCGCCTTGCCCTTCAGGTCCTGCTCGCCGGCGGCCTCGAATGCGACGGCGGCGCTGCTCGCACGCATGGTCGCCTCGTCGACTAGCACCGTCGCCGGAGCAGCCACCGACTGCAGACGGGCCGCGGTATTGACCAGGTCGCCCGCGACCATGCCCTCCTGACGGGCGTCCAGCGAAACGGCCGTCTCGCCGGTGGCGACGCCGGCGCGCGCCTGCAGGTTGGCCTCGACGCTGCGTACCGCCGGCAGCAACTCGAGCGCCGCCCGGACCGCTCGCTCGGCATCGTCCTCGCGCGCCTGTGGCGTGCCCCAGACGGCCATCACCGCGTCGCCGATGAACTTCTCGACCGTCCCGCCGTGGCGCTCGATCACGGTCCGTGCCGCGTCGAAGTAGCGCGACAAGGTGTTGCGCACCTCCTCCGGATCGCGCTCCTCGGCGAACGGGGTGAAGCCGACGAGATCGGCGAAGAGGACGCTGACTAGGCGACGCTCCGAGCGCTCGGCGCTGCGGACGGCCTGCGCGGCGTCGGGTGCCGTCGTCGCTCCGGTGGTGGCCGTCAGCGCCGTGCCGCAGTTGCCGCAGAAGCGCGCCCCTGGCCGGTTCTGCTCCCCGCAGTTGGGGCACGCCGACGAGAGCGCGCTGCCGCAGTTGTCGCAGAAGCGCCGGCCGGCGGGGTTGCTCGTGCCGCAGTTCGAACAGATCAAGCGAGAAGGGCCCTCCGCAGTTGAGCGTAACGGACGTGGGCCAGCGTGACTACCATTCCGCGGTCATGCCCACGTTCGAGGAGTCGCTCGCCGCCGGCGGCCGGATCGTGCCCGGCCACAAGCGCAACGACCCGATCGAGCTCGTCGAGTACGACCCCATCTGGGGCCTCGTTTCCGTCAGATGATGTGCTGGGTAGGCGCTACCGGCCCGCCGGGCGCCTCGTTCTTGACAGGTGTCGCGCTGATGGGCGTTACGGCGCCGGCGGCCGGCAAGTCCCGTCAGCTGCCCACGGGCTGAGCGCTAGGCGAGCCGAGACGCCGCCCGCGGCAAGGGGATGGCCGCCACCGAGCGTGAGGCAGGGCCGGAAGCGCTGCCGGCGACCGGTCGACTGCTGTCAGGACTCGCGTAGTGCCCACCATGCCGGCATATGGCGGGAGGTGGCCATGCCAGGGGAGCGATGCCACTCTCCGACCGGAAGGCGCCCCGGACCCTGGCCGCAGTCGGCCAGGCGAAGGTCGGCTCGCGGGTCGTCGTATGCTTCGGCCTTCACCAACGAACCATGAGGCCAACCGAGGGACCAGCATGGACTTTGGCTTCACGCTCAAGCCCGACCACACCATCAAGCGCACGATCGCCCTGGCCCGCCAGGCCGAGGCGGCCGGCTTCACCTATGGCTGGCTGTTCGACTCGCACGTGCTGTGGAGGGAGGTCTACCCGCTCCTGACGCTGATGGCGATCAACACCGAGCAAATGCGGCTGGGCACGTGCGTGACCAATCCCGGCACGCGCGAGCCGACCGTCACCGCCAGCGCGCTGGCCACGCTCAACGACATCAGCGGCGGGCGGATGGACCTGGGCATCGGGCGCGGCGACTCCGCGCGGCGCGTGATGGGCAAGCCGCCGACGACGCTGGCGCGGCTCGAGGAGGCGACGCTGCTCATCCGCGACCTCGTCGAAGGGCGCACCGTGACGCAGGACGGCACCGAGCTGAAGCTGACCTGGACGCGCCGCGACAGGCTGCCCGTCTGGATCGCCGGCTATGGCCCCAAGGCGCTCGAGGTTACCGCCCGCATCGCTGACGGCGTCGTTCTCCAGCTGGCCGATCCCGACCTGATCCGCTGGTTCGTGGGCAAGATGCGCGACGCGGCACGGGCCGCCGGCCGGGACCCCGACGAGATCAAGGTGATGGCGGCGGCGCCGGCACACGTCGGTGAGATCGAGTCGTGCCGCGAGCGCGTGCGCTGGTTCCCGGCACTCGTCAGCAACCACGTCGTCGACCTGGTCAACCGCTACGACCCGGCCGACCTGCCGCCGGCGCTGACGGGCTACATCCGTGATCGGTCCGGCTACGACTACCTGCACCACGCCGAGGTCGGCTCGACGAACGCTGCCTTCGTCGGCGACGAGGTGGTCGACCGCTTCTGCGTCATCGGCTCGGTCGAGGAACACAAACAGAAACTTGCCGAGCTGGCCGACGCCGGCGTCGACCAATTCAACATCTACCTGATGAATGGCGACGAGGAGGAGACGCTCGAGGTCTACGGCCGCGAGATCATCCCGGCCATGCGCGAGGTGGCCGCCGTCCGCACGTGAAGACCGGCCGGCGCGGGGAGCGTCGGAGTCGTGATCCAGACCGGACGGCGTTCAGACGGCGAGCGGAGTTTATGCCGCTGTAATCCCTGGTTGGCTATCGGATACGGGTAGTAGTATTCCCGCCGGGTCTTTTGTCATGCACCTTCCCCTGACGGGAGGGACCATCCGCGGTTGCGCGCTTCCGTGCCCCGGCACTCGTGCGCTTAGGAGGAGTCCAGAGATGACCAAACGATGGCTTGTCCTACTTCCTGTCATGGCCCTTGTATTCAGTGCGTGTGCCGCGCCGGGTGAGACCCCCGGGCCCGGTACACCAGCGCCGGGAACACCCGACGCGGGAACACCCGACGCGGGAACACCCGACGCGGGCACCCCGCCACCCGGCACGCCGGAAGGCACCCCCAGCGACATCTCGGGCACACTGCGCCTGGCCGGCTGGAGCGCGGGCGACGTCGAGGATGACATCCTGCGAAACGTTCTCGACACGTTCGAGCAGCGCTATCCAAACGTGACCGTCGAGTTCGAGCCGATTGCCGGCGAATACCCGGCGATCATGCTTACCCGGCTCGGCGCAGGCGACCTCCCGGATCTCTTCTATGTCAACCAGGCCTTCTCGCAGGATTGGATCGACCAGGGCGTGCTGATGCAGCTCGATCAGATGGCGCAGGACGCCGGCTTCTCGCTCGATCCCTTCTTTGACGGCTTCCTCGAGCCGTTCCAGCGCGACGGCCAGACGTACGCGTTTCCGAAGGACGCCAGCATGCTCGGCATGCAGACGAACGACCGCCTGCTGCAGGAAGCCAACGTTCAGATTCCGACCACGACGGATGAGCTGGTTCAGGCTGCGCAGGCACTCCAGAACGTCGAAGGCATCGATGCGCCGATGTGCTTCGCCGCCGAATGGCAGCGCGCCGGCGCGTTCGTCCACGGCTTCGGCGGAGGGCTGGTTGACGACGCGGGCCAGCCGGCGATCGACTCACAGGAGTCTCGCGACGGCCTGCAGTGGTACCTCGATCAGTACCACAACGGGCTTGCCGCCAAGGCGGCCGACATCGGCGCCGGCTGGTGCGGCGAGGCGTTCGGTCGCGAGCAGGTGGCGATCGCCTTTGAGGGCAACTGGATCGGTCCGTTCATGGAGTCGACGTACCCTGACGTGACCTACACCGTCTCGGCCATCCCATCCGGACCAGCAGGCCAGGCGACGCTGTCTTTCACGGTTGGCTACGGAATGCATCCCAACACGCCGAATCCCGAGGCGTCGTGGGCGCTGCTCAGCTACCTGACCGGCCAGGAGGGCATGCAGGAATGGGTCGACGGCGGCCTGGTGCTGCCGGCGCGTGAGGACGTGCAGCCGACGAGCGAGCTGCAGCAGCAGTACGCCGACTTCGCCGAGTTCGCCACGGCCGGCGAGGGAGTGACACCCCAGTGGACGCGCGTCAGCGATGCCTTCAACGGCGTGCTCGGCGCTGCTTCCGAGCAGGGCGGCACGGTCGACCAGATAGTGGATGCGACCCTGCCCGTTCTGCAGGAGGTGACTGGAGCCCAATAACGTCGATCAGCTGATGAGGGCGCCGGACAGAACCGGCGCCCTCACCGTACGTTCGTGGAGGCTGTGCCAATGACGGACGCGAGCCGGCCATGACGGCATTGTCCGGGCGCCTGCGCGGTGGAGGCAGTCTGGCCTCCGAGCGTCGTTCCGAGATGCTCGCCGGCTACGCGCTGATCGCCATCCCGATCTTCCTGTTCCTCGTCCTGCAGGTCGGGGCGATCGTCTTCGCGCTGTTCATCAGCTTCTGGAACTGGACGCTCGGTGCCGGCGGCGTCGACGTCATAGGCACGGCCAACTACGAACGGATCCTGAACGACACCATCTTCCACAGGGCGGTCTACAACAGCCTCACGTACACGATTGTCGTAGTCCCCCTGCAAATGGCGCTTGGTTTGCTTCTGGCGGTCGTGGTCAACGCCAAGATCAGGGGGCAGACGTTCTTCCGGGCCGCCTTTTATTTCCCGGCGATCGCCAGCTCCGCTGCGATCACCGTGCTGTTCATCTTCATCATGAATCCAAACGGGTTGTTCAACGGCGTTCGGGACGCGCTGGGCCTGAATCCGCTGTTCGAAGCCTTGGGCTTCGCTGAGCGCCACAACTGGGTCGGCCACACACGGACGGCGTGGGGATCGATCATGGCTCTCAACATCTGGACGACGTCGGGGACGATGATGCTGTTCTATCTGGCGTCTCTCCAGACGATCAGCCACGAGCTTTACGAGGCCGCGGCGCTCGACGGCGCCAACGCCTGGCAGGCGTTCTGGAAGATCACCTTCCCGCTGCTCAAGCCGGGTCACTACTTCGTCGCCACCGTGTCGGTAATCGGCGCGCTGCAGGTCTTCGATCAGGCCTTCATCGTCGGCGGCTCGACTGGCGCACCGAACAACGCGACGATGTCCATCGTGCTCTACCTGTACAACGCTGCGTTTCAGCAGTTCAACCTTGGGTACGCGGCCGCAGTGGGCATCGTGCTGTTCCTGATCATCTTCACGGCGACGCTGATCCAGCGGCGCTTCATGGGCCAGGCACCCAGCTGGTAGGAGGCGATGTC
>CAYRMQ010000023.1:0-12988 GCA_964425305.1 uncultured Anaerolineaceae bacterium
CGCCCCCTGCCAGCTGGGTTCCTCGCCTTCCCCTCGAGCCGGCCCACCGGCGGCTCGAGATCGGCTACACGTGGGTCGCGCCGGCGTGGCAGCGCACGGCGATCAACAGCGAGGCCAAGCTGCTCATGATGGGCCATGCCTTCGAGGCGCTCGGCTGCAACCGGGTCGAGTTCAAGACCGACTCGCTCAACGAGCAGTCGCGCCGCGCGCTGCTCGGCATCGGCGCGGTCGAGGAAGGCACTTTCCGCAACCACATGGTCAGCCAGGGCGGGCGTTTGCGGCACACGGTCTACTACAGCGTCATCGCCGAGGAGTGGCCGTCAGTCCGTGAGGGGCTCGTCGCGAGGCTGCGGCGGCGGCGGGCGTAGCGTAGCGCTCAGGCCTCGCTCCGCCGCCAGCGCCAGAACCAGTAGGCCGGCGCGAAGAAGACGCGATCGAGGGCGGGGACGGTGCGCACGACCTGTCCGCCCCAGCCCTTCTTGAAGCGGTAGACGCCATCGAGCGGGTCGCTTCGGGCGGCCTGTTCGAGGCGTGCGCGCTCGTCGTCGGGCAGGCCCTCGGCGGCAAGCGCCAGGCGGCCGCGCGCGTCGGGGATGCCCCACAGGTCGTAGCTCTGCGCGCCGCGCTCGCGCGCCCAGCGCAGCGCATGCCACTGCAGCAGGTGGCTCGCCCGCACGTCGAGGCCGGCGCGCGTTGCGCCAGCGGCGAGATAGACGGCGTGGCCGGCGAAGGCGAGGATCAGCGAGGCGGCGACCGGCTGGCCATCGTGGTCGGCCAGCAGCAGCTGCGCGTCGTCGCCGTACAGCCGCCAGAGGGTGCGGTAGTAGGCCGGCGTGTGGATGCCGAACTCCTTGCGCTGCTGCGACGCGCGCATCATCTGGTGCAGGACGTCGGCGTCGGCGTCGGTCCGGCCGGCGCGTACCCGGACGCCCTCGCGCTCGGCGCGGCGGACGTCGGCGCGGTGGCCTTTCGAGAAACCGGCAAGCAGTTCCTCGTCGGTGCGCGCCACGTCGAGACGGATCGACGAGCGCGGCTGGAGGGTGTGCTGGACGGCCCGGAAACGGTGGCCGCCGAGGGCGCCGGCGAGCCGCCGCGTGGCGGCTGCGTCGTCCTCGAGCACGTCCGGCTCGAGGCGGATGAAGGCCGCGCGCTGGGAGCGCGCCAGCCGGATCAGCGCGTCGACCAGCGCCGCGCTGGCGACCTCATCGTCGCCCAGCAGCGGTCCACGCGGGACATATGCGGCAGCGAGTCCGCGAAAGGGCCGGATGAGCAGCTGGGCGGCGGCGTCGTCGCCGACGCTGAGGCGGTGCGCCTGCCAGCCGAAGCGTTCCTTCAGGCTGCCCCACGCCCACGCCTGCAGGGGATGGCCGCCGAGCCGGTGCAGGAGATTGTCCCAAGCGCCGGCTTCGGTATGTCGAGTGAGCTGCATGCGCGCGAATTGTGCGCGCGCGGTCAGCCGATCGTCCGGCTTGCTCCGCAGACCGGGCAGGTCGCCGTCTGGCCGCCGGCTTCGGGCTGGAGGTAGGTCGTGCAGCCGTTGGTGGTGCAGTACAGGCGGTGGCTGCCGGCCGTGCGGCGGATGCGCCGGCGCGCCGAAGCACGCTGGCTGAAGTTGGAATTGTTGAACGTACGGGTTTGCATGTGTCGCTTTCTGTCTGTGAGTGCGCTCCACGACCTTCAACTACCTGGTCGGAGCGAGTGACGGGATGTGGCGCCGCGGGAGCGAGGTGTTGATGCTCAGACCTGCGGTCGCGTCCGTTCTGTCCGAATCATAGCGCAGCCCGAGTCAACGCGCCGTGGTCCGATCGGATGGCCGGCGCGCGTACGACGGTACGTTTCGCGACCGGGCAGTGTTGGGCGGCAGCGCAGCGGTCGCTGGCCCGCGCTGTCAGCGTCCGTCGCCCGCCGGCTCGTTGTGATCGTGGATGTGGGCGGTCGCCTCGTGGTCCTGCCGCTCCTCGTCGGGCGACATGTGGTGGGCGTGGACGAGCGGCGCGTGGTCGTGCTCGTGGCTGTGATAGCGCGAGCGATGCTCGAACTCACCCTCGCTGCCACTGACGTGGTGATGGGACACGTGGTAGTGGTCGTGGGTGTGGACCTGCGCCTCGTGGGTGTGCTCCTGCTGCTTCGCCTCCTCGCCCACGGCGCGCTGCTCGGTGTGCGTCTGCTGCATCGTCGACTCTCCCTTTCTCCGGACGGCAGAAAGCGTGGACGGCTGCCCCTCCAGCAAGCGACGCGCCGATCGGCAGGGACGTTTCAGGCGCGCATCATCGCCAGCTCCGTGCGCCGGCCAGCGCGGCCGTCAGCTGCGGGCGAGGGCCGCGCGCTTGGAGTCTATCGTCTCGATCAGCTCGTCGAAGGAGGCGGCGAACTTCTCGACGCCCTCGCGCAGGAGCTCGGCCGTCACATCCTCCATGTCGATGCCCAGCTCGGCCAGCCGGTGGAAGGTCGCGCGCGCCTCGTCGTAGCCGCCCTTCAGCGTCGGCTCGACGCGACCGTGATCGAGGAACGCCTCGATCGTCTCGAGCGGCATCGTGTCGACCGTCTCGGGGCCGATGAGCTGCTCGACGTAGAGGACGTCGCGATAGGCGGGGTCCTTCGTCGAGGTGCTCGCCCACAGGCAGCGCTGCACGTACGCACCGGCGCGGCGCAGCTCCTCGAACTCGGCGCCGCCGAAGATCTCCTCGTACGCCTCGTACGCCAGGCGCGCGTTGGCGATGGCGGCCGTGCCGCGCAACTCCTTCGCCTGCGGCGTGCCAATCGCGTCGAGGCGCTTGTCCACGTTCGTGTCGACGCGGCTGACGAAGAAGCTGGCCACCGACGCGCTGCGCGAGACGTCCTCGCCGCGCTCGAGCCGGCGGCGCAGGCCTTCGATGTAGGCGCGCGCCACGCGCCTGTACATCTCGATCGAGAAGGTCAGCGTGATGTTGACGTTGATCCCTTCCGAGATCGCCGTGCTGATCGCCGGCAGGCCTTCCTCGGTCGCCGGGATCTTGATCATCACGTTCGGCCGCCCGAGCCTACGCCACAGGTGCCGCGCCCGCTCGATCGACGCCTGCGTGTCGTGTGCCAGCGCCGGCTCGACCTCGATCGAGGCGAAGCCGTCGTGGCCGCCGGCCGCGTCATGGACGCGGCGCAGGTGATCGGCCGCGTCGCCCACGTCGAGGACGGCGATCTCCTCGTAGATCTGCTCGTTGCCGGCGCCCTCGTCGAGGCGGCGCCGGATGAGCTCGTCGTACTCACCGCCGGCGACGGCCTTGGCGAAGATGGTCGGGTTACTGGTCAGCCCACGGACGCCCGTGTCGATCAGCTCATCGAGGCGGCCGCTCTCGATGAAGTCGCGGTCGACAAAGTCGACCCACGGGCTCTGGCGGTGCTCCTCGTGAAGCCGCTGCAGGTTGTTCATGTGATGAGTGTCGCACGGACTGGCGCAGGAAGGCGCGCTAACGTTCCGCGCCAGCCGTTGTCGATGTCTTGCAGTCGCCTATCGGCGTCCTCGCAGCAGCTGCCAGGCGCCCCAGCCGACGGCAACGACGGCGACCGCATAGCCCACCAGGCCGAGCAGCTCGAGGGCGTTCCACGCAGTCGGCGAGCGCACCAGCGAGACGACGTCAAACAGCAGCCCGCGCGCTCCGACGATCGCGATCGCCAGCGCGCCAGCGACGAGGACGGTCTCGTAGGCGAAGGGCAACGTGTCGGCCAGGCGCGCGCGCCCGAAGTACGTCAGCAGGATGGCGACGGCGGCCAGCCACAGGATCTCGCCGATGAAGTACTCACGCAGCAGCACCCCAAAGACGACGTCGATCGCCAGGAGCAGCAGCGAACCGCCGACGATGAGCAGCTGGGTCATGCCCATCGTTGCGACCAGGTTGTCGACCGGACTTCGCGCCGGCTCGGGTTGCCCGGACGGCGGGCTGGGCGGCGGCGGTGGGGTTGTTGAATCGGGACCTGCCATGTCGTGCTCCCTCAGCAGCGACCCTCAGCTCGGGCGCGGGTCGCGTTGCGCTTCCCCCCTCGTGCGTTGAATGTACACGCCCGATCAGGAGATTGGAACCACCACGCCGGTACGCCCGCGTAAGATGGCGCCGATGAGCGCTCCCGAGAGGCTGCCCTTCACCGGCGACGATGAAGCTGATCGGCTGCTGGCGCGCGATCCGCTGGCGCTGCTCATCGGCTTCGTGCTCGACCAGCAGGTGACCCTCCAGAAGGCGTTCTCGGGGCCGCTCGAGCTGCGCCGCCGAATCGGCACCCTGGATGCGGCCGAAATCGGGGCAATGGAGCCGGCGCTCCTGGAGGCGGCCTTCGCCGAGCGTCCCGCGCTGCATCGCTTCCCGACCAACATGGCGCGGCGGACGCAGGAGCTGTGCAGCGCCATCGCGCGCGACTATGGCGGCGACGCGGAGCGCGTCTGGCGCGAGGCTGCCGACGGCCGGGACCTCCGCCGGCGCCTACTCGACCTGCCCGGCATCGGTGAGATGAAGGCGACGACGCTGGTCGGCATCCTCGGCCGCCGCTTCGGCGTCCGCCCGCAGGGCTGGGAGGACGTCGCGCCGCGCCACCCGACGCTGGCCGACGTCGACTCGCCCGAGGCGCTGGCCAGCTACCAGGCCGGCAAGCGGGCAGCCAAGGCGGCGGCACGGGAGGCCGGGCGAGCCGAGAGCTGAGGCGGCCGGCTGACGACTGAGCCGGCGGCCGAGTCCGGCCGCGGTGGCCGCCGGCGCCGCTGGCAAGCGCAGCGGCGCCGTGCCCTTGGGGTCGCTGCCCGGTTGCGCCGCGAGCGATTGGGCCGTGGCCGGGTCCCGCCCGACCACGCGGCGGCCGTTGCACCCACGGCCACAAACCACCGCGGCGCGGACGGCCACCGGCGAGGTCAGTCGGCGGGCCCGGGCAGCAGATCGGTCACGTCGGTCAGGTCGTACGGGTGGGGCGGGCTGGCCGACACGTAGACGCGGTCGGCCAGCGCCGGCAGGCGCAGCCCGAAGTAGTGCTCGAGCAGCAGGCGGAAGGTGTTGATCGAGGTCGCCTGCGCGGCGAAGTCGGGCCTGCCCGCGGCGGGCTCGCCATCGGTGGCCGCCTCGTCGGGCAGGTAGACGGCGTTGAGGATGCCGAACTTGGTCTCGAGCTCCGCCGGCGTCGCCTGGCTCCAGTCAAAGCCGAGCTCGTCGGCGTCGTAGCGCGCCGGATACGGGCCCTCGTCGGCCTGGATGATGATGATCGGCTGCTCCTCGGCCGGCCGGTCGAGCAGTCTCTCGACGATGCCCTTCAGCTCGTCGTTGGTGTAGGCGAGCTGGGCGCGGAACTGGTCGGCAACGGGCACGCCGCGGCGCGCCGAGGGCGGCACGTACTCGCCGTCCTCGTCGAACGTGTAGGGGTCGTGCGGTAGCAACACGTGGAGCAGCACGAACTTTGGCCCGGGCTCGTCGATCACGCGGTGGATCGCGCGGAACTGGAACTGCGCGTGCTGGACGTGCTTCTCGTCCTCCGGCGGCATCTGTTCTTCCTGCGCCAGCGTGCGCCTGAGCAGTGGCAGGGCGGTCGTCTGCTCGAACACCGCCTGGAACTCGGTGGCGCTGTCGCTCTCGAGGTTCTCGTCGGCGATGCGCACGCTGCGCGTCGGGTTGAACCACGAGCCGATGTGGACGTAGCGGTAGCCCTGCTCGCGCAGGAAGCGGCCGACGAGGTGTTCTTGCAGCATCTCGTACACAGGCCCGTAGTCCGTGCTGCGCGCGCCCTGCCGCGCGGCGATCTCGTCGAGGTGGGTCACGTTCAGCACCGCTGCCATCGACAGCGCCGTGCGCGAGTAGTTGGCGTATGACTCGCGCGCGACGGCGAAGCCGCGCTGCTCGAGCCAGCCGGGGAGGTCGTTGTCGGTGATGCCGAAGCCGGCGGCGAGCGAGCTGGCCGAGCCGTAACGGTCGGGAACGATGTAGTAGATGTCGCGCTGGGTCGAGCGCGTCGGCTGGTGGCCGGTCGGCTCGAAGCCGTTGCCCTGCGCGCGTGCCGGCACGTTCGACAGGCTGGGCACGATCGTCGCGAGCGCGAAGAGCACGAGCACCAGGCCGGCCACGTTGAGACCGGACGTGAGGCGCGGCAGCAGGCTGCGCCGGAGGAGCAGCAGGCCACAGATCCCGCCAATGAGCGCGCTCCAGGCGAGCAGCAACGGCCAGCCGGCAGCATCAGCAGCCGCATTGGCGCCGATCAGCCCGGCGACGTGCCCGTAGCCGAAGAAGACGACGACCGCGGCGCTGGCGACGAGCCCGGCGCGGGGCATGTCACGCAGGACGGCTGTCAGCGCGAGCAGCAGCGCCGCCGCGCCGCCGACCGTCGCGACCAGCGGCAGCAGCGTCTCCGTCGGCCGCACGAGCTGCACGTTCTCGGCGTGCAGAAACAGAACGGCGTAAGCTGCGAACAGCAAGGGGTGCACGGCGGTGGCGCTGAGCGAGATACGCATCGGCGTAAGAGCTTCGCCCAATCGCCCGCATTTGTCGCCCGAGGCGCTGCCGTGGCGCCTCAAAAGGCGCTTGCAACGCGACTGAACGGTCCACCCGCACCGCGCATGCTGCGCGTGCGGGCCAGTTGGCGCTTTGCTACCGCGGCGACCGCCGCGCAGTCGGCGGTTGGCCGTGGTGTGGAGGTAAAGATGACATTCGGTTACATCGATCCCGGGTCGGGCAGTCTCGTCATCCAGGCCATCATCGCCTCGCTGGTCGCGCTGCCCTTCTTCTTCAAGCGCCAGCTGGCCCGCGTGGTCAGCGTCGTGCGGCGCGACGAGGAGGTAAGCTCTCGCCGGCGTTGACGGGTGACGATTGGCAGATGCCACGAGGGGGCAGTCCGGGATAGGACCGGATGATCGGGCGGCTTCGACGACCCACGTCGCACCGCCGCAACCGAAAGTGACCGACCGCGAGCCGGCGTCGTTCCGCGACCCAGCCGGTTTCGTCTACCGCCGCGACGGCGTCGTCCACCGCCAGATCCAGCAGGCGCATGCCGCCGACTGGGATCACTTCCTGTCGAGCGGCCTGCTGCGCCAGCTGCACGAGCGCGCGCTGCTGATCGGCCACGAGGAGGTCGCGGCCGAACTCGCTCACGACGCGACGGCGTGGCGCGTCATCCGGCCGGCGGCAATCGACTTCATCTCCTATCCCTACGAGTGGACCTTCGGCCAGCTCAAGGATGCCGCGCTGCTGACGCTCGACGTCCAGGCGCTGGCGCTGGAACACGGCATGACGCTGCGTGACGCGTCGGCCTACAACGTCCAATTCGAGCGTGGCCGGCCGATCCTCATCGACGCGCTCTCCTTCGGGCTGCACGAGGAGGGGCGGCCATGGTCCGCCTACCGCCAGTTCTGCCAGCACTTCCTGGCGCCCTTGGCGCTGATGGCCCAGCGCGACGTGCGCTGCGGGCTGTTGCTGCGCGACTTCCTGGACGGCATCCCGCTCGACCTCGCCGTCCGCCTGCTGCCCGCCTCGAGCCGCCTGCGCCTGGGCCAGGCTACCCACCTTCACCTCCACGCGCGCGCCCAGCGCCAGCATGCAGGAGGCGATGGGCGCAACGGCGATGGAGCCAGGCAGGCCCGGCTGTCGGGCGAGCGACTCGCCGCGCTGGTCGACAGCCTGCGCTCGACGATAGCCGGCCTCGACTGGCAGCCGGCCGGCACGGAGTGGGCCGACTACGGCGAGACGACGAGCTACAGCGAGACTGCCGCCGCGGCGAAGGCGCGGCTCGTCGAAGGCATGCTGCGCGCGACGGGCGGAGAGTGGCTGTGGGACCTCGGCGCCAACACCGGCTACTTCAGCCGGATGGCCGCCGACCTCGGCCGCCGCGTGCTGGCCCTCGACGCCGACGCTGCCGCCGCCGAGCAGCATTACCGCTACCTGCGCGAGGTGGGCAACGGCGCGGTCCTGCCGCTGGTCGTCGACCTGACCAATCCCAGCCCGGCGATCGGCTGGGCGGGGCGCGAGCGGCGCTCGCTGCTGGAGCGCGCCAACGCCGACGTCATCATCGCGCTGGCCCTCATCCACCACCTGGCCATCGGCAATAACGTTCCCCTCCCCATGATCAGCTCCTTGTTCGCCGAGCTGGCGGGTGAGGCGATCGTCGAATTCGTGCCCAAGAGCGATGCGCGCGTCGCCGACATGCTGTCGCGCCGCGAGGACATCTTCGCCGACTACTCGCTCGACGGCTTCCGTGCGGCATTCGGGGCCGACTGGGAGATCGCAGACGAGCAGCCGATAGAGGATTCGGAACGGGTCCTTTTCAGCCTCCGCCGGCGCTGAGCGTGGGCGGCGCGCTCAGCGGCCGCGGATCATCCGCCACAGGCGCCGGAACAGCCACAGCTTGAAGAGCAGTCTGAGCATGGTTCGAGGCTACGGCGCGGAGGCAGTCCGGTGCAACGCAGTCGGGCCTATAGCACCTCGCGACCGCGAATCATCCCCGGCAGCAGCTGCGTCGCGGCGACGATGTGGCGGCGGTTGAGGACGGCAAAGGGATAGCGCGCTATCACGCGGCGATCGGCCAGCGAGCGCGTGCGCACGTCGGTCATCGCGATGTACGTTGGGCTGGGCGACTCGATGAAGCGGCCGATGTCCGCGTCGGGCGTGATGTAGACCTCGCCGGTGAGCGTGTGGCCGGGCGTGACGATGACGAGCGGCACGGCCGTCTTGGTGATCTGCAGGTCCGACGCAGACGGAGCGCTGCCGTCCTGCTCGGCTTGACCGAAGAGCGTCACTTCCTCGGGTGCTACCCAGATGCTCGCCGTGCGCACCGGCGTCGGCTCGCCGTTGCGGCGCAGGATCGTCGCCTCGCGGACAGGGATCAGGCCCTCGAAGTTGTTCAGGAAGTCCGAGACGCGCCGAAACTGGCCGATGATGACCGCCCCCGACATGCGCAGGTTGGGCCCGACGAACTCGAGGGCGACCAGTTGGCCGACCGCCGGCCCGACGGCCAGCTCGGGCAGCTCACCGACGACCAGCTCTTCGAGGTGGACCGATGCGTCGCCTTCCAGCCAGCGCCCCCCAGTCTCCTCGACGGTCACGGTCATCCTCCTGTTCGATCAACCTCTGCCCTCACAAGGCCCGTCCTTACAGGGTAAACGTCGTTGGCCACCGTGGTCGCTGGAGCCTCTCGCCTCGAGCATGCAGCGGGTCTGGGACGGCCAGTGCAGGGGTCGTTCTCGTCAGTTGACGTGCTGGTGGGCATTCCGGCGCCGGCGGGCGGTCGTTTTCGTCAGCTGATGCGCTGGTGGGCGTCAAGGCGCCAATAGCCCGCAAGTCCCGTCACCTGCTCACGGTATGAGCACTGCGCGAGCCGAGACGCCGCCGGCGGCGAGCGGATGACCGTCGCCGAGCGTGAGCGAGTGACGGAAGCAGCGCCGATGACCGGCTCACCGCTGACAAGCCTCGCGTAGTGCTCGCCACGGCGGCATATGGCGGAAGCCGGCGCCGGCATCTCGGGAGAGCGGTGCCAGCATCCTGATCACCGGCAGGCGCCTGGCCGCCCTAGAGCTGAAGGAGCAGGACGATGACGGCCAGGATGAGCACGACGACGAGCAGGCCGAGGGCGAACGTCAGCAGCAGCAGGACCAGCTTCGCCTGGGCCAGTATCTCGAGCACCCGCTGGACGGCGTGAGCCGCGACCCGCACGACGGACACGACGGGACTGCCGGCACCGAACACCCGGCGCGCCAGATCGGCTGCTTCCCCGCCGTCGCGCTCGTCGGCCCGCTCGGGATCACGGCCCGCTGGTTCACCGGTCATCGGTTCCGAGCCCCACTCTGGCCTTCAGAAGGCGGATTGCTGATCGGACACGGCTGCACGCCTTGCGCTAGCCTCCCTTGCCACGCCTTTCGGCCACGTGAACCTCGGCCGCAGACGACGGCGCCGCGCGACCTCCCCATCGCCGACGCAGCGCGGACCTCTAGTCCGCGCTGACGCCGAGCCCGACCGGGCAGGCGATGCCGGTCGAGTGGTCGGGGCAATAGCCGGCCGGGTTCTTGGCCAGGTACTGCTGGTGGTAGTCCTCGGCGAAGTAGAACTCTGGAGCCTCGGCGATGTCGGTCGTGATCTCGCCGTAGCCGGCCGCCGACAGCGCCTGCTGGTAGGCGTCGCGCGAGGCGTCGGCCGCCCGCTTCTGCTCGTCGGAGTAGGTGTAGATCGCCGACCTGTACTGCGTTCCGGTGTCGTTGCCCTGGCGCATGCCCTGCGTCGGGTCGTGCTCCTCCCAGAAGACCTTCAGCAACTGCTCGTAAGAGACGAGCGCCGGATCGAAGACGACGCGCACGACCTCTGCGTGGCCGGTCCGGCCGCTGCATACCTCCTCGTACGTCGGGTTCGGCGTGTACCCGCCGGCGTAGCCGACCGCCGTCGAGACGACGCCGGGCGTCTGCCAGAACGTCTTCTCGACGCCCCAGAAGCAGCCCGCCGCGAACATCGCCAGTTCGGTGCCGTTGGGGTAGGGCGGGACGATGCGCGCGCCGTTGACGAGGTGGCGCTCCGCTACGCGCAGCGGCTGCTTGCGGCCGGGCAGCGCCTCGTTCGGCGCGGGCATCTTCATCTTGTCGCGGTTGAAGAGGAACATCGCAACCTCCAGCCGAGAGTGTAGACGGACGGGACGAAGCTCCCATGCGCGTGCCACACTTGGAGGGGTAGTGCCTCGTGGCGGTCGCGGCCACGATGGTGCTTACGACACCGGGAGGGGAAGTTGCCGTGACACCGTCAGCCGCGCCCACGCGCCTGCTCCTGCCGCTCGCTCTGGCCGCCGCGATCGTGCTGGCCGTCGCTGCGCCGGTCGAGGCGGCCAGTGTCAGCAGCTACTCGCGCCCCGGCCACCTCGTCGGCATCGACGTCTCGCACTGGCAGGGTCGGCCGACATGGAAGAAGGTCAGGGCCGACGGCGTCCAGTTCGTCTTCGCCAAGGCGACCGAGGGCCAGGGCCATGTCGACACGCAGTACGCGCGCAACAAGCGCCGCGCCGACGCGCTCGGCATCCCCTTTACGGCCTACCACTTCGCCCGCCCCGACGGCTCGTACCGCGACGCGATCAAGGAGGCCAACCACTTCGTCCGGACAGCCGGCCTGAAGGGTCGCCACATGCTGCCCGTGCTCGATCTGGAGGTGACCGGCGGGCTCGGCCCGAAGCGGCTGATCGAGTGGACGCGGACGTGGCTGCGCCAGGTCGAGAAGAAGCTCGGCGTCAAGCCTATGATCTACACCAGCCCGTCGTTCTGGAAGGATCGCCTGAAGGACACGACCTGGTTCGCCGACAACGGCTACCGGCTGTGGGTCGCCCACTGGCACGTCTCGCAACCGCGCGTGCCGGCATCCAACTGGGGCGGTCGGGGCTGGACCTTTTGGCAGGTGAGCGACTGCGGCAAGGTGGCCGGCATCAGCGGCTGCGTCGACGTCGACCTGTACAACGGCACCAGGCTCGCCCGCGTCCGGATTAAGAACAACCGCTGAAGAGCGGTCGTTTTGCGCGCGGCGCCTTGGCGCGCTACTCGTCGGGGTTCGGCTCGCCGCGCGGCGGGTGGAAGTTGACGACCACACGCCGATCCGGCGCGTCCTGGTCGGGCGCCTCGATCTCGAAGGCGCCGCCGAAGCGCTGGCGCAGTGCCCGCCGGAGATCGGCCAGCGTCCGGTTGGTCAGCGCCGCGTCGGCAACCCCGCGGGCGTAGTCGGCCGTCTGGCCGGCCGGCCAGAAGCGGGCGTAGACATGGATCGCCTCGTATTCGTCGGCCAGCCAGGCAATGCGGATCGAACCGTCGGGTTGGAGGCTCACGCGTCTCAGTCTGGCATGCCGTCTCAGCCACGCGTGCCGGCGGGACCAGACTCCGGTCCCGGCGCCGCTGGTACGGATAGCCGGTAGGCGCCGGCCGGCAGGCTGATCAGCATGGGCACCGGTCGCCGTGACCGTGGCCCGCGCTGCTAGCGCCCGCGGTTGCCTTCTGTAGGGGGAGAAGAACGTGAGAGTCCGCCACACCGTCGCCGCGATGGCCATCTGCCTGCTGGCCGGGCTGGCGCCTGCGCCGACGAGCGCCACGACAACGATGCCGGCCGGCTTCGAGGCGTACCACACCTATGCCGAGATGGAGGCCCTCCTCGACGCGACGGTGGCGGCCTACCCACACATCGCGCAGAAGTTCTCCATCGGCCGCAGCTACGAGGGCCGCGAGATCTGGGCGCTGAAGATCAGCGACAACGTCGAGCTCGACGAGGACGAGCCGGAGGTTCTCTTCGACGGCCTTGCTCACGCGCGCGAGCGCGCGACGGCCGAGATGAACCTGTACCTCATCCGCATCCTGACCGACGGCTACGGCAGCAACGAGCGCATCACGGCCATTGTCGATGCGACCGAGATCTTCGTCATCCCGATGCTCAACCCCGACGGCGGCGAGTGGGACATCGCCAGCGGCGAGTTCCGCAAGTGGCGGCGCAACCGCCAGCCGATCCCCGGCTCGTCGACGAATGGTGTCGACCTCAACCGGAACTTCGGCTTCAAGTGGGGCTGCTGCGGCGGCTCGAGCGGGGTGCCCGGCGCCTGGAACTATCGCGGCCCCGAGCCATGGTTCGCGCCGGAGGTGCGCGCTTATCGCGACTTCGTCAACAGCCGCGTCGTCGGCGGCAGGCAGCAGATCACGGCCGCGATCACCTGGCACAGCGCGGGCAAGCAGGTGCTGTGGCCGTACGGCTACACCCAGGCCGACGTGCCCAAGACGATGACCGCCGACGACCACAAGACGCTCGTGGCCCTCGGCAAGGAGATGGCGAGGCTCAACGGCTACCGGGCGATGCAGTCGAGCGAGCTCTACGTCACCGACGGCGACCAGGGCGACTGGGCCTACTTCGCCCACCGCATCTTCATCTTCACCTTCGAGATGGCGCCCGGCTCGGCCAACCGCTACTACCCCTCGCCCGACGAGCTCGACGCGGACCTGAAGCGCAACCGCAAGGCCGTCCTGTACCTGCTCGAGCAGGCCGCCTGCCCGTATGCC
>CAYRMQ010000023.1:13088-30961 GCA_964425305.1 uncultured Anaerolineaceae bacterium
ACGGCGCCGACAGCCTCGTCGAGGCGGCCGTCGACGACGTCCGCGTCTACCGGCTCGACGGGGGAACAGCCGCGTACTCGTCCGTCTTTTCGCCGGCCGAGGGGCTGGACCATGCGGCCCGCCGGATGTAGGATTCGGGTCGAGAGGTGCGAGCGTCGATGAACGACCGCAAAGGCCTGACTAGACGGCCAGATCGGAGCACTCGCGATCTCGATCGGTCGCGGGCGCTGCTGACCACCGCGGATGGTTCGCGCGGCTCGAGCAACCTCGCCACCACGCCCCGCGCGGGCAACATCAGCACGGATACGCGGGCCGGCATAGCCCGGTGACCCGGGGGCGTGTGCGACTTGAGTCGCCCCTCCGGGCCACCATCCACAACAGGGCGAGGACCCACGCTCCCACGCGGGCGTGGGTCTTCGACGTGGTTGGGCGGCGCAGCAGCCGGCGGCTAGCGCGTGCTGGTCACCTTCGAGATGCTGCGCGGGCGCTCGGTGTCGAGGCCCTTGGCGCGGGTCAGGTGGTAGGCGTACAGCTGGCCCGGCACGATGCTGACCACCGGCCCCAGCCAGCCTGCAACACCGGCCGGCAACGGCAGCCCCTCGTCCAGCTCGCGCGCGCCGGCGTCGTCCGACACGACCAGCAGCCGTGCGCCGTGGTCATCGCGCAGCCGGCGCAGCAGGTCGAGCTGGGTGTCGGCGACGGGCCCGGCCGGCGCAACGGCGAGGACCGGGAAGCCCTCCTCGATGAGCGCCAGCGGCCCGTGCTCGAAGTCGGCCGCCGAGAAAGCGTGAGCCAGCACGTGGGCGAGCTCCTGCAGCTTCAGCGCCCACTCGCGCGCCGTGGCGTATTCGTAACCGCGGCCGAGGATGACGGCCCGCGTGCGGTCGGCGTGGCCGGCCGCCAGGCGCTCGGCATCCACCTCGGCTGAGAGGGCCGCTTCGATCTGTCCGGGGACGCGGTCCAGCTCGTCCCGCTCGGCGTCTGTCGGCGGGTCGAGCGCCAGCGACAGCAACGCCGCCGCCAGCAGCTGCGCCGTATAGGTCTTGGTCGCCGCCGTCGCCAGCTCGGGACCGGCGTGGAGCTCGACGACCTCGGCGGCGGCGCCGGCGAGCGGTGACGAGCCGTCGTTCGTGATCGCGATCGTGTCCGCGCCCTGGCGTCGTGCCTCGTCGACGACGGCGACGATGTCGGGCGACTGGCCCGACTGCGAGATGCCCACCACGAGCGCATCGGCCATCTGCGGCCGGGCGCCGTAGAGCGTTATCGTCGACGGCGTGGCGAGTGCTGCCGCCAGGCTGTTGCGCACCGCCAGCAGGTACTGCGCGTAGAGCGCCGCGTGGTCGGAGCTGCCGCGGGCGGCGAGGACGACGAAGCGCGGACGCCGGCTGCCCAGCCGCCGGCCGATGTCGGCGAACACCGGCGCGGCCCGTTGTAGCAGGCGCCGAGCAGCGTCGGGCTGCTCCAAGATCTCGTCGCGCAGGCCCACGCTCAGCGCTCGATGGCCGGAGAGGTGTTGTTCACAGTACTCAGAGTGCCAGAATTGCGGCACAGTCGACGGAGCTTGTAGCGGCGATGTAACGCACGTCGGTGTGATCTGGCAGAACTTTGCACGGTGCGCGCGGTGCGGACATGACTGATGCGCGTGGCGAAGGTCGTCGCGCTTGACTCCCGTGCTCGTCATCAACCCGCGCAGCGACGAGGAGTTCGTGGCTCGTGTCCGCGCCCTCGTCCGAGACGGCATGTCGCCCGCCGAGCTCGAGCAGGCGCTTCGCGCGAGCCATCCTCAAGCGGTCGTGCACCGACGCGAGCTGGACGCCGAACGTACCCCTGTCTGGTACGTTTACCGCGACGGGCACTGGATATCGCCACCAGCGGGGGAGGATGGAGGCGCCGAGGTGAGCGACAAGTCTGACGATCTGCGCGCAACGGCCGAGGACCTGATCGCCGACGCCGAAGAGCTGAAGCGGATCGAGGAGCGCAAGCTCGAGATAGACGAGGATGATCGCGAGGCCGACCGGCTGGCCGACGAGAGCGAGGACCTCGTCCGCTCGATGCTGCCCAAGACCCGTGTCGAGAAGCAGATCAGCGACGCGCCGGACGAGGACTGAGGCTCGGCTCGACACCGGTCTGTAAGATTTCGGTGGGGTCGCATCCCGCCGTCACAGTCGGCGCGCGATGCGGCACAGGCTCAAGAGGAGGAGACGATGCCCCTTCATCCGCGCCACCCCATGATCCGCGGCCTGGCTTTCGTGTTCGTCTTCGGCCTGGTGGTCGGCGCTTGCGCGCCCGGCGCCGAGGTCACACCCACGCCCGCTGCGGGCACGCCTCCACCGGGGGCGACGCAGACACCAGACGTGCCCGCCACCGGCACCCCCGCTGCCGGCGGCGAGGTGATCATGCTCTCGACCCAGCTGGCGCCGGACGCCGAGGCCGACGCGATGCGCAACGTGATTCTCGCCGACTATCCCGGCGGCTTCACCGGCGAGAATTTCGTCCCGGCGACGGCCGGCGAGTTCGCCGACCGCGTCGCCGCCGAGGCTACGCTTGGCGAGGGCGCCGGACAGGTCGGCGTTCTCGGCGGCCTGCATGGCGACTTCTCGCCGCTCGTCGAGCAGGGGCAGCTGATGGACCTCAGCGATCTGGCGTCCGAGCTGGCCGATCGCGGCTTCATTGACGCCTACACCGACCTCGCCCGCTACGGCACTGACCAGCAGTACTTCATCCCGTGGATGCAGGCGACGTACATCATGGCCGCTCGCCAGGAGGCGATGGAGTACCTGCCCGATGGCGCCGACCCCAACGCGCTGACCTGGGAGCAGGTGACCGAGTGGGGCCGCAACATCTCCGATGCCGGCCACGGCGCGCGGCTCGGTTTCCCCGCCGGCCCGGAGGGCCTGTGGCATCGCTTCTTCCAGGGCTTCGCCATTCCCGCCTATACCGGCCGCGTGAACACGGCGTTCAACAGCCCAGAAGCGGTGACCATGTGGGAGTGGCTGCGCGACACGTGGCAGTACGTCAACCCGCAGTCGACCACCTACGCCTTCATGCAGGATCCGCTCCAGTCCGCCGAGGTATGGGTCGCCTGGGACCACGTCGCGCGCCTGCGCGACGCGTTCGTCAACGACCCGGAGGGCTACGTGGCGATGCCGGCCCCGGCCGGACCGCAAGGTCGCGCCTTCATGCCGGTCGTGGCCGGCCTGGCCATCCCGAACTCGTCACCTGACGTCCAGGCGGCGAGGAACCTGATCGAGTACCTGACCCGGCCCGAGGTCCAGGCGATCACTCTGCGCGAGGTCGGCTTCTTCCCGGCCATCCGCGCCGATCTGCCGCCAGATCTCGAGCCCGGTATGCAGGACATGGCCAACGCGGTGGTCAACCTGACCGGCGCGTCGGATGCCCTGCCGGCGCTGCTGCCGGTGGGCCTCGGTGAACATGGCGGTGCCTACAACCAGGTCTTCCGCGACACGTTCGAGGCCATCGTCATCGGCGGCGATGACATCCAGACGGTTCTCGACCGCGAGGCGCAGAACCTGCAGGGCGTTCTCGACCTGGCTGGAGCCGCGTGCTGGTCGCCGGATCCACCCAGCGATGGAACGTGCCAGGTACAGTGACCCGACCAGTCTGAATCCATTGGCAGGGCCGCCGGTCTTGAACCGGCGGCCCTGCACTCCATCTGGCGGCGGAGGAGTCTGATGCGAGCGAAGGGCCTGGGCCGGGCACCATACATCCTGCTCCTGCCCTCGCTCGTCTACATGGCCATCTTCTTCGCTGCGCCGATGGTCCAGTCGTTCGCGCTGGCGCTGCAGGACCGGACCGGCGCCTGGAGCCTGGCGTCGATCGAACGGATGGTCGGCGACGCGCAGTTCGAGCGCGCGCTGATCACGACGCTGGTGCTGCTGATCCTGGTCATCCCGATCCAGTTCGTGCTGGCCATGACGATGGCGCTGGTCGTCAACTCGCGCCTGCGCGGCTCGGGCCTGTGGCTGTATGTCTTCGCGCTGCCGCTGGGCGTCAGCGAGCTGGCCGCCGGCATCATCTGGTTCTCGATCTTCACCGAGCGCGGCTGGCTGAACACCTTCTTGACCGACTTCGGCATCCTCGATCGGCCGTTCGTCTTCCTCAACCCGCAGGAGCCGTTCTGGCTGATCATGGCGGTCGTCCTGGCCGAGGCGTGGCGGGCAACGGCGATCATCATGATCATCCTCGTCGCCGGTCTGCAGTCGATCCCGCGTGACTATCTCGAGGCGGCCGACGTGCTCGGCGCTTCGTTGGCTCAGAAGATCCGCCACGTCATCCTGCCCCTGCTGCGGCCGGCGCTCCAGACCGCACTGATCCTGCGTACGATCCTCGCCTTCCAGGTCTTCGCCACCGTCATCGCCATCGCCGGGCGCGGCCTCAACGTGCTCGCCGCCGAGGCCTACCGCTGGTACGGCGACATCCGCGACGTGCACGTGGCGGCCGCCTATGCCGGCTTGATCCTGCTGCTGTCGGTGACCGCCACCATCATCTACCTGTGGCTGCTGCCGACGCGCGAGGAGCGACTCGCATGAGCGTCGGGGCCGACCGATGAGCACCGAAGCGCGACCGCTACCGTCCACCCTCGCCGAGCAGGCCGAGGTCCGCCGCCGCCGGATCGGGCGCCGGCGCCTGCTCAGCCAGGCGCTGCTCTACGGCGGCGCGACGCTGATGGCGCTGTGGGTGCTGCTGCCCATCTACCTGATCACGGTTACCGCCTTCAGCCCCCGCGAGGTCGTGTTCGGCTTTCCCAAGTCGCTGGTGCCGGAGGAGATCTCGTTCGACACGATGTCGGTGTTCGTCGGCTTCACCGGCGTCGTGCCGGCGCTATGGCGCAGCATCCAGGTGGCGCTCGTCACGCTGGTGCTGTCGATCGCCATCGCGGCGCCGGCCGGTTACGCCATCGCTCGCTACGCCTTTCGTGGGCGCAACGCCTACCGCCTGTTGATCATCTCGACCAAGGCCTTCCCGATCGTCATCCTGTCGATCCCGCTGGCGGTGACGTTCCTCACCTGGGACCGGACGCTGGTCCAGATGGGCGCGCCGTTCCGGCTGTATGACTCGATCTGGGGGGTGGCCCTCATGCACACCGCGCTGGCGCTGCCGTTCGCCGTGCTCATCACGAGCAGCGTCTTCGTGTCGGTGCCGCGCGAGCTGGAGGAGGCGGCGCAGACGCTGGGCAGCACGCCCGTCGGCGCCTTCGTACGCGTGGTCCTGCCGCTGGCACTGCCCGGCCTGGCGGCGGCGGCGATCTTCACCTTCGTGCTGTCGTGGAACGAGGTCTTCGCGGCGGTGATCCTGACGCTGCAGGAGCGGACGCTGCCGGCGCGCGTCCTGATCGTGATGACGCAGGCGCCGCTGCCCTTCCGCTTTGCGGCCGCGTTCTTCATGCTCGCACCGTCCCTGATCGTGATCTTCGTCATCCGTCGTTACCTGCTCGGCCTGTGGGGCCGCGTGATCAAATAGAGGGCAGTCATGGCTGAGATCCGACTCGAGCGCGTGAGCACCCACTTCGGCAAGGTGCGCGCCGTCGATGACGTCGACCTGACGATCAACGACCGCGAGTTCATCGTCCTGCTCGGACCATCGGGCTGCGGCAAGACGACCCTGCTGCGCAGCGTCGCCGGCCTCGAGCAGATACATGCCGGGCGGGTCGTCATCGGCGACCGCGACGTGACCGACCTGCCGCCGCGCAAGCGCGACATCGCGATGGTCTTCCAGAGCTATGCCGTCTTCCCGCACCTGACGGTCTTCGAGAACATCGCCTTTGGCCTGCGCATGAAGAAGGTTGCGGCGGCCGAGATCAAGCGGCGCGTCGAGTCCGCCGCCGACCTGCTCCACATCGGGGACTTCCTGCAGCGCTATCCGGCCCAGCTCAGCGGCGGCCAGCGCCAGCGCGTGGCGGTTGCGCGTGCCATCGCCATGGAGTCCGGCGTGATCCTGATGGACGAGCCCCTCTCCAACCTCGACGCGCTGCTGCGCATCGAGATGCGCGCCGAGCTGAAGCGGCTGCTGCGCGAGATCAGGGCGACCACGATCTACGTGACGCACGATCAGGTCGAGGCGCTGTCGATGGGCGATCGTATCGCGGTCATGCGTGCGGGCAAGATCGTGCAGGTCGGTAATCCGCTCGAGATCTACGACGCGCCCGCCGATCGTTTCGTCGGGTCGTTCATCGGTAACCCGCCGATGAACGTGCTGACGGCGCGGCTCGAGATGTCGGACGGCGGGCTGGTCGCGATGATCGGCAACGAGGAACGCGTGCCGCTACCTGAGCCGCCGTCGGAGCTCACCGAGCGCGTCGGGAAGACGGTGCTCGCGGGCATCCGTGCTGAGAACATCGAGGTCAGCCGGCCCGGCGAGGAGGTGTCTGGCAACGGGCTGATTTCTGCCCGCTGCCTGGTCGTCGAGCCGCTCGGATCGCACAACCTGCTGACGCTCGCGTTGGGCGACGTCCACATCAAGGCGATGACGCGACCCGACTATGCCGTCCAGCCCGATGATGACCTCCTCCTGCGCCTCGAGGCCCGACGCATCCGCTGGCTGGACGAGGAGTCCGGGCGGGCAATCGGGCCGCCGCCCGAGTCGAGCCCATCGCCGCAGGCCTGACAGACACGGGCGCACGCTCCGCGGTGGGTGGCCGGCGCGGCGGACGCAAGCCGCGCGACGCGGGAACCGGCGTGGTCGCCGCCTCGTTCGGCCGGCGTGGCGCGTGGCTGTCGATCGGCGCGGCCCTGGCCGGCCACGGATTCGTGGAGCTGTCCGGGGCGCCGGTATTCGACGAGGCGCGGCGGGGCGACGCGGGCTACGTCCGTGCCCACCGCGCGACGCTCGCCGACGACGCAACGGCGTTCCTCCAGCTCGAGGCGCCGGCCGGCGTCCGGGTCAGGAGCGTGGTCCGCGCCGCCGACGGCGAGAGCGCCATCCGCCAGGTGCTCCGCCTGCACTCGTCGCCGCCGAGCGGGCCGGCGGCCATCCGGCTGCGCTTCCGTGGCCGGCTGGATCGGCCGCCGCTGGCGATGATCACCGAGGTCGGCGATGCTCCGGCGCCGACCGGCGCGACCACGCGCCTCGAGGCCGATGGCGGCACGCTGCATGTCCTGGCGACCGGGCTGGCGGCGCGGGCGACGATCCGCGTCGAGGGCATCCACAGTTCGTGGCACGTCACGGGTTCCGAGGCGGCGCTGGGCGTGCCATGGCCGGCGGGAGCCGATGCGCTTGCGCTGCACGTCACGTGCCAGCTCGATACGGGCGTGGTCGGTCAGCCGCTGCCGGCCAGCATGCGCGCTCCGTTCCGGCGAAGGGCCGCCGACTCGACGTGGCTGGCCGTGCCTGCCGCCCTGCGGCCGGAGCTGGAGCGCATCCGCCGCCGGGCGCTGCGCTACGCGCGCGAGTGCACCGCGCTGCGCACCGCCGCCGGCCAGCGGGCCATCCTGACCGACCATCGGCTGCTGCCCCTGTCATGGACGCGCGACGCCTACTACCAGGCGCTGCTGCTGCTGCGCGAGGGCGATCACGCCATCGTCGCCGACCACCTGCGCTGGCTTTGGCTCGGCTGCGACCGGCCCGCCGGGACGTGGGCGCGCAGCCATCACGCGGACGGCCGGCGCAAGGACGACGTCTACCAGGCCGACCAGCAGCTCTATCCACTGCTCGAGCTGGCCGACTACTGGCAGGCCGTCGGCCGGCTGCCCGACCTCCAGCCTGCCGGAGGGCCGGAAGGCGACTGGCCCGAGCTGGTGTCGGTCGTCCTCGACGACCTCGTCGGGCGCCTGTCGGAGGAAGGGCTGCTGGCGACCGACGAGAACGCCGCCGACGACCCGGCCGACCTGCCCCACCTGCTGGCCAATCAGGTGCTGGCGGTCTACACGTTCGAACGACTGGCCGAGCTGGCCGGCGTGCTTGGCCTGCGCCAGGCGGCGAGTGACATTGCGCGGCGCATCCGGCATGCCGCGGCGGCTCACTTTCCGTCGACCGCCGAAGGCGCCCTCGTGTGGGCCTACGCGGTCGATGGCCGTGGCGGCCGGCAGCTCTACCACGACGCCAACGACCTGCCCACGGCTTTCGCGCCGCTGTGGGGCTTCTGCACGGCCGACGATCCGGTCTGGCGGCGGACAATGGACTTCACCTTCGGTGCGGGCAACGAGGCGTGGCTGGCCGGCGCCTACGGCGGGCTGGGCTCGCGCCACACGCCGGGCGTCTGGCCGCTCGGCCTCGCCCAGGAATGGGTCGCACGCTCGCTTACCGGCGACGGGCCGGCGGCCGAGGCCGCCCTCCGTCGCCTGCTTGCCTGCACGCTGTCCGACGCGAGCCTGCCCGAGGCATCGGATCCGCGCACCGGGCGCGCGCTGGCGCGGCACTGGTTCGCCTGGCCCGGCGCGCTTGTCGGCCTGCTCGCCGGCGGCTGCTGGAGTCCGATTCACAGCCATCACTCAGCCGCCAGCCAGCCTGCCTGAAGGTCGGCCGGCGACGATTGCCACCAGGTTCGACCGCACATCCAAAGGCGGCCGGCTGCATGGAGGTAAACGCAGATGCGCAGATTCATCTGGCTCCCGCTGGCAGGCTTCCTGCTGATCGCGGGAGCCGCCGCGGCAATCGCCGCACCGACCGTCGTCAGCACCGCTTCGGAGGCGCTCGGGACGCCGCTCGCGCGAGCCGGCTCGATCGTGCAGGAGGTGCTGGCGGACCTGGTCGAAGAGGGCGTCATCGACCAGGGCCAGTCCGACGCCATCGTCGAGGCACTCGACGCTCGCCACGCCGAGCTGCGCGCCGAGTTCGAGGCGCGCCGCGAGGAGGCGCTGGCGCTGCGCGAGCAGCTCCGCTCGTTCCTCGAGGACGGCGTGATCAGCGCCGACGAACTGGCCCAGCTGCCCGAGGATCACCCGCTGCGTAACCTCGACGCCTATCTCGAGGACGGCCAGCTGACCACCGACGAGCTGCGCGAGCTGCGTGGCTGGGGCCTCGGTCGGGGTTTCGGCCCGCGTGGACACGGCCACGGGCCCTTCTGGCTGGCTGCACCGGCCGGCGAAACGTCCGACTGAGCGGCTCAGCGCTCCTCCTCCCCCGAAGCCGGAGGGCCTCCATCGCGGAGGCCCTCCGGTCTCTCATGCGCGGGCGGGCAGCGTGACGGTGAATGTCGCTCCGCCGCCGGGAGTCGGCGAATGCTCGATCGCGCCACCGTGCGCCTGCACGACCGAGGCGGCGATGGCCAGGCCCAGCCCGCTGCCACCGTGGTCGCGGGAACGCCCAGCGTCGGCGCGGTAGAAGCGATCGAAGATCCGCTCGGCGTGGCCGGCGGCGACGCCCGTGCCGTGGTCGGCGATGGTCAGCCGGCAGACGCCGTCGGCGCTCGACAGCGACACGTCGACGGCCGCCTCCGGCGGCGTGTGCACGCGGACGTTGGCGAACAGGTTGGCCACGACCTGGCGCAGGCGGTCCTCGTCGCCGGTCACCCGCACGTCCGGCTCGATCGTCGCCGTCAGTGGCCGCCACGGCTCGAGCGCCTGGCTGTCGGCGACGGCGTCGCCGACCACGTCGGACAGGTTGACCGGCTCGCTGCGCAGCGGTCGGCCCTGATCCAGCCGGGCCAGCAGCAGCAGGTCCTCGACGAGCCCGGCCATGCGCCGGCTCTCGCCGCCGATGCGGGCCATCGCCTGCTCGATCGCCGCCTCGTCGTCCAGCCCGCCGGCGCCGTACAGCTCGGCATAGCCGCGCAGGGCGGTCAGCGGCGTGCGCAGCTCGTGCGAGGCATCGGCCACGAACTGGCGCAGGCGCCGCTCGCTCGCCTCCTTCTCGGCGAGTGCCTGTTGCTGGCGCTCGAACGCCCGCTGGATCTGGTCGAGCATGGCGTCGAAGGCCGAGCCCAGGCGAGCGACCTCGCCAGCTCCCGCCTCCAGCCCGACGCGCCGCGAGAGGTCGCCGCCGGAGATACGCTCGGCGGTGGCGGTGACCCGCTCGAGCGGACGCAGGTCGCGCCGGATCAGCCACCAGCCGAGAGCGAGCGAGGCGACCACGACGAGCCCGCCGACGATGAGCAGCGTCCGGATGAGGACGGCGACCGCCTGATCGACTTCGCGCAGTGGTGCGCCGAGGACGAGCACCAGATCGACTCCCTGCAGGCGAGCCTCGTGGGCGACGACACGGTAGGAGAGGCTGCCGTCGACGGACGGCCGCTCGACGATGCGGCGGACGGGCAGCGGCGGCTCGCCGGCCGCCGGCAGCGAGGGTAGCGGGTCGGGGCTGCGCCCGAGTCCGGATGGGAGCGACTCGAGCAGCTGGCCCTCGTGGTTGAGAACAAGCAGGGCGAAGCGCCGCCCGGTGGGGTCGAAGGCGCCGCCCAGCGGCCCCGGCCGGCGCAGGTCCTGCCGGCTGACCTCGCCCAGCTGCTGGTCGACCTGCGCGACGAGGCTGGCGCGGGTGATGCCGACGACCAGCGCGCTCGATACCACCAGCGCCAGCACGAGCAGCGCTCCGACGGACAGCAGCAGCCGCGTGCGCAGCGTCATCGCCGCCTCAGCCGCCGTTGGCGCGCAGCGTGTAGCCGAAGCCGCGCACCGTCTGGATGAGCTTGTCCTTGCCGCGGTCGAGCTTGCGCCGAAGGTAGCTGATGTAGGTCTCGACGACGTTGTCGTCGCCGTTGAAGTCGTACTGCCAGACGTGGTCGAGGATCTGCTGCTTGGACAGCACGCGCTCGGCGTTGATCAGCAGGTAGCGCGCCAGGCGGAACTCGGTCGGCGAGAGGCGGATCTCCTCGCCGTTGCGCCAGACCTGGTGGCGGTCCTCGTCCATCTCGAGGTCGCGGTAGCGCAGGCGCGCCGCCTGGCGGTCGCCGCCGCGCCGCGTCCGGCGCAGAAGCGCACCGATGCGCAGCGTCAGCTCCTCCAGCGAGAAGGGCTTGGTGACGTAGTCGTCGCCGCCGCGGATGAAGCCGGTGACGCGATCGTCCTCGGCGTCGCGAGCGGTCAGGAAGATAACCGGCACGAAGTCGCCGTCGGCGCGCAGCCGGCGGCAAACCTCGAAGCCGTCCATGTCGGGCAGCATCACGTCGAGCACGATCAGGTCGGGCGCGGCGCTCGAAGCCTGCGCCAGTGCGCCCGCGCCGTCGCCGGCGGTCGCGACCTCGTAGCCCATGTAGCGCAGGGCAGTCGAGAGCAGGTCGACGATCGACCTCTCGTCGTCGACGACGAGGATGCGGCCGCCCGCGTGGGAGACCTGCGCCGGGCGCCCAAGTTCAGCCATGGCGGTATTGCACCGCACCAAGCTTAGAGTTCGCTGTGAACTCTCAGAACTCGCCGAAGACCTCCACGATCCGACCGTCGCGGATCCCGTAGACCGTCAGCGACCCGTCGGCGCTGCCACCCATGCCCGGTGAGCCGGCGGGCATGCCGGGCAGCGCGATGCCGTCGAGCGGCGGTCGCTCGGCGAGGAGCCGCTCGATCGCCGCCAGCGGCACGTGGCCCTCAACGAGGTAGCCGCCAATGTCGGTCGTGTGGCAGCTGTACATCTGTGGCGGCACGCCGTATGACTGCTTGACGCGCGTGACGTCGGGGGCGATGACGGCACGAACGTCGATGCCGGCGGCGCTCAGGTAGGCCTCGTGCTCGTGGCAGCAGGCGCACGTCGGCGAGCGGAACAGGACCGCGCTGATGGTCGGCGCCTCGGTGGCGCTTCGGCCGGCGAAGCCGGACGCCCGGCCGCGCAGCCGCTGAGCAGGGTGATGGCCAGCACGAGCGCGGCCATACCGCCGCCGGAGAGGATTCGCTTCACGCCGGGCAGTGTCCCGGGCCCGCGTCGGCGGCGCAGCCTGCCGGACGGCACGGCCGCACGGGCCAAACGGACCTTTCGCGCTCGAGCGGCCGGAAGGTCCGCCGATCGGAGTACCGTGCGCTCTGTTGCGCACACACGAGAGGCCCTGCCAGAATGCCGCCGTTGGGCCTGCATCCGTCACGGCCTGTGGGAGGGAGGTGCACCGTCACCGCATTCCTGCGACTGATGTCGTTCTTTCCTGCCGATGTGGGCACCGTCGCCGACCAGCTGGTGCGGGAGGTGATCGTGCCCCGCCTGCGGGCGCAGCCTCATGCGCGCCATGTCTACGCCGGCCGGGCCGGGCCGGACGACAACGGCGAGCGTGTCGTCGCCTCGATCTGGGACATCGACGAGGAGTTGGGCGACGGCCCGCGTGCGCTGGCTGAGCTGTATGACTTCGAGCGCTCCGACCACATCGTGCAGGTCAAACTGGAGGTCTTCCCGCTCGTCCTGCTGCTGCCCTTCGACCTCGCCGGCGAGGCTAGCATCCTGCGCGTCTTCCGCGGCCAGGCACAGCCCGGCGAGCTGGGCATATACATCGACGAGGCGCGCGACGGGACCTATGCCGACGTCGCCGCGCGGCACGGGCCGGCAGCGCTCTTCCTAGGCATCGCCGAGCCGGACGGCTTCATCACCGTCTCGGTCTGGACGGGCTGGGAGAACATCGAGGCGGCGACCGGCGGCAACCTGCGCCAGCCAATGGCCACTCGCCACGCCGAGCGGCTTGTGAGTGGCGTCGCAACACACTATGAGATAGTTCCGAAGACGATGCCGGGGGACTCGCCCGGCGACTGACCGCGTCGAGTAGCGCCCGAGGAGGACGGAGGTGGCCGACTCGCCATCGCCTGCTGCCGACCTCGCGTCGCTGGCGGCTGGGACACCGATCAGCCGGCGCGAGTTTCTCGGCGCGGTCGTCGGCATCGCCGGCGCGGCCGCACTCGGCGGCCTGGCGGCGTGTGCCGCGGCCGGACAGGCAACGCCACCGCCGGCGCTGACCCTCGGCTCGAACTACGCCGACGACGTGCCCCGGCGCGCTATGCAGGCTGTCGTCGACGAGTTCAGCGCCAGGACCGGCATCCCGGTCGCCGTCAACGCCGTCGCGCCGGGGCCTTACCAGGAGCGCATCGGCGCCTACCTGCAGGGCATGCCGGACGACGTCTTCAGCTGGTTCGCCGGCCAGCGCATGCGCTTCTTTGCCGACCAGGGGCTGGCCAGCGACATCAGCGACGTGTGGCAGGGTATCGAGGGCCACTACGGCGACGCCACGCGCCACGCGGCGACGGGCAGTGACGGCCGCCAGTACCTGGTGCCGTTCATCACCTACCCGTGGGTCGTGCTCCACCGCCGCAGCGTCTGGCAGGAGATGGGCTACGAGCGGCCGGCGACGCTGACCGGGTTCGAGGCGCTGTGCGAGCGCATGGCCGCCGACGGCATCGTCCCGCTCGCTTTCGGCAACCGCGAGGGCTGGCCGGCGATGGGTACCTTCGACATCCTCAACCTGCGCCTCAACGGCTACGACTTCCACATCGACCTGCTCGAGGGCCGCGAGGCCTGGCCGGACCCGCGCACGCGCGCCGTCTTCGAGACGTGGCGCCGGCTGCTTCCGTACCACCAGGCCGGCTCGCTCGGGCGCACCTGGCAGGAGGCGGCGCGCTCGCTGATCGCCGGCGAGGCGGGCATGATCTTCCTGGCCACGTTCGCCGGCGAGCAGGCCACCGACGACCAGCGCGAGGATCTGAGCATGTTCCACTTCCCGCTGGCCGGCACGGAATTCGACGGCGAGCTGGCAATCGACGCGCCGATAAACGGCTTCATGCTCAGCCGCCAGCCGGCGCAGCCGGCCGCGGCACGGGCCTTCCTCGAGTTCGTCGGCACGCCCACCGCGCAGCTGATCTACGTCGAGTCGAACCCCAATCGCATCGCCGCCGCCCGCGACGCCGACACGAGCGGCTACACGTCGTTCCAGCGCCAGATGGCCGAGGTCATCGCCGGCGCCGGGCGGATGGCGCAGTTCCTCGATCGCGATTCGCGCCCTGACTTTGCCGGGCCCAACGGGATGCAGGCGTTCCTGCAGGACTTCATTCATGATCCGGAGCAGGACCTGGGCCGCCTGCTCGCCCGCATCCAGGACTTCTGGGACTCACTGCCCTAGCAAGCGCGGAGGAGCCGCCGATACGCATCCGTCAATCGCCCGTCGATCGGTTGACCATCGGCCTCCTCGTCGGCGTGCCGCTGCTGCTCGTCGGTGTGCTGGTCTGGCTGCCCACCTTCGCATCGGTCTTCCTGTCGTTGACCGACTGGGACGGCATCCGCCCGCTGTCCGAGGCCGAGTTCGTCGGCCTGCGCAACTACAGCGACCTGGTCACCGTCCACCCCGGCTTCGGGCGGGCGGTCTACAACAACGTCGCCTGGCTACTCGTGCTCGTCTGCGTGGCGACACCGCTGGGCATCCTGTTTGCGGTCCTGCTCGACCGCCGGCTGCGCGGCTCAGCCTTCTACCAGGGCGCGCTGTACCTGCCCGTCGTGCTGTCGCTGGCACTGGTCGGCTTCATCTGGCAGCTGCAGTACGCGCCCGAGCAGGGCTTCATCAACAACCTGCTCGGCCGGACCGGCCAGGCCGACCTGATCGACTGGCTGGGCGACCGCGAGATCAACATCTGGGCCGTGCTCGTCGCCGCCGCCTGGCGCCACGTCGGTTACGTGACGTTGCTTTACCTGGCCGGCTTGCGCAGCGTCGACCCGACGCTGCGCGAGGCGGCGGCGATCGACGGCGCCGGCGAGCTGCGCACCTTCCGCAGTGTGACGTTCCCGGTCATGCGCCCGATCAACATCGTGATCGTCGTCGTGACCGTCATCGAGGCGCTGCGCGCGTTCGACATCGTCTACGTCATCAACCGCGGCCAGAACGGCCTGGAGCTGCTTTCCGTGCTCGTCGTCAACAGCATCCTTGGCGAGGCCAGCCGGATCGGCTTCGGCTCGGCGGTGGCGACCGTCCTGCTGCTCGTGTCGGTGGTGCCCATCGTCGTCTACCTGCGCCGCGCGTTCGGGCCTGCGGGGGCGGCATGAGCACGAGCGCGCCGATCGCCGTGCCCGCCGTCCAGCGCCGGACGTGGCGCGGGTTGGCGGCGCGCGGCCGGCGCCGGCTGGCGCTCCACCTGTTCCTGGCCGGCGTCGCCCTGCTCTGGCTGTTCCCGTTGCTGTGGGCCGTCTACACCTCGCTGCGCCCGCACGCCGAGACGGCCGAGCTCGGCTACGTCTCGCTGCCGCGCGAGCTCAGCCTGGCCAACTATGCCGCCGCCTGGCACGACGGCGAGCTGCTGCGCCACTTCATCAACAGCGTCGTCATCGTCGTGCCGGCGGTGGTCGTCGTGCTCGGGCTCGCGGCCGGGCTGGCCTTCGGCCTGTCGCGCCTCTCGTGGCGGCTCCACGTGGGCCTGCTGCTCGCGTTCACGGCGGCCAACCTGCTGCCGCCGCACGTCCTGGTCACGCCGCTTTTCCGCATGTTCCTGGCCTGGGCGGTGCCGGCGCCGCTGAGCGACAACGGCGTGATGTATGACCAGCACCTTGGCGTGATTCTCATCCACGTGGCTTTCCAGCTGGGCTTCTGCACGTTCGTGCTGAGCAGCTACCTGAAGACCATTCCGCGAGAGATTTTCGAGGCGGCACAGATCGACGGCGCTTCCGAGCTGCGCACGCTGCGCTCGATCATGCTGCCCCTGTCGCGTCCGGTCGTGGCCGCGCTCGCCATGCTGCAGGCGACGTGGATCTACAACGACTTCCTGTGGGCCCTGGCCCTGATGCAGACCTCGGCCAAGCGGCCGGTGACGACGGCGCTGGCCAACCTCTCGGGCGAATTCTTCACCGACCACAACGTCGTCGCCGCGACGGCGGTCCTGATCGCCCTGCCGACGATGGTCGTCTTCCTCGTCCTGCGCCGCCACATCGCGCGCGGCCTGACTTTCGGGTCGACCGGTGGCTGAGGCAGGGACGACGGCGATGAAGCTGGGCGTCGCCTGGTACCCCGAGCAGCACCCGCGCGAGCGCTGGCCCGACGACGTCCGGCGGATGGCTGACGCCGGCCTGTCGCTGGTTCGCCTGGGCGAGTTCAGCTGGTCTGCCATCGAGCCGAAGCGCGGCCGTTTCGAGTGGGACTGGCTCGACGAGGCGATCTCGCTCGCTGCCGCCGCTGGCCTCGGCGTCGTCATCGGCACGCCGACGGCGGCACCGCCGATCTGGCTGTGTCTCGAGCAGCCGGGGATCATGGCTGTTGGCGAGGACGGCGTCCGCCTCGCCTACGGCAGCCGCCGCTTCACGTGCCCCTGCTCGGCGGCCTACCGCGAGGAGGGCCGGCGCATCGTGACCGCGCTCGCCGAGCGCTACGGCGAGAGCGCCGCCGTCGTCGCCTGGCAGCTCGACAACGAGCCCGGCCACCATGGCTCCTGGCGCTGCTTCTGCGACGAGTGCGAGGCGGCGTTCCAGACGTGGCTCGAGCGGCGCTACGGGACGATCGAGCAGCTGAACAGGGCTTGGGGGACGGTCTTCTGGAGCGGCACGTACCCCTCGTTCGAGACGGTGCGGCTGCCGCGACGGACTGCCGGTCAGCACAATCCGGCGCTGCTGCTCGCCCACCGGCGGTTCGCTTCGGACGCCATCGTGGAAGGCGTCGCCGAGCAGCACAGCATCGTCGCTGCTCATGGCGGCGGCCGACCGACGATGGTCAACCTGCCCGCCCACCACCTCGACGTCGACCAGCGGGCGGTCGCGCGCCTGACCGGCGTGGCCGCCATCAACGTCTATCCGACGGGCCTCGAGAGCGACGACGAGGCCGGATTCCTGTACGACCTGGCGCGCGGGCACACTGGCCGCGCATGGGTGACCGAGCACCAGCCCGGGCCTGTCAACTGGACGCCGGCGGCCGAACCGGTGCCGCCCGGCCAGGTCCGGCTGTGGGGCTGGCGCGCGGCGCTGCACGGGATGGAGGCGCTGCTCTTCTTCTCGTGGCGGCCGACGCACTCGGGCTCCGAGCAGTACCACAGCGGCCTGCTTCGTCACGACGGTTCGCCCGACCGCGCGCTGGGCGAAGTCACGGAGCTGGCCCGCGAGCTGCAGGCGGCCGCGCCGGCGCTGGCGCCACCGCGGCCCCAGGTGGTCGTCCTCTGGTCGATCGACGACCACTGGGCGCTCGACATCGACCCGCGCCGGAGCGGCCTGAGACACCTGCGACTTGTCACCCCCGCCCATGCCGCCGCGCGGCGGCTGGGTCTCGAGCTCGACGTCCGCGCGCCGGATGACGACCTGACCGGCTACTCGGTGGTCCTCGCGCCGGCGCTGCATCTGCTGACCGCCGGGCGCATGGCGTCGCTGCGTCGCGCTCTCGCCAGCGGCGCGCTGGTCATGCTCGGGGCGCGGTCGCTGGTCAAGGACGTCGACGACTGCTGGCTGGAGGAGGCGCTGCCCGGCGGCCTCGCCGCCGACCTCGGCGCGGCCGTCGTTGAGAGCAACGTGCCGGCCGGAGACCTGCGCGTCGACCCCTTTGGCGCGCCGGTCGGCCCGTGGATCGACGTTCTCGAGGTGACCGACGCTCGCGCCGAGGTGCTGGCGACCTACAGCGGCGAGGGCTACCTCGACGGCTGCCCCGCGGCCGTACGCAACGGCGACCTCGTCTACGCCGGCTTCACCTCCACCGAGGCTTGGGTCGCGCTGCTGCGGGCCCTGCTCGCCGACCGCCTCGAGCTGACCGACGTGCAGCCATCGAAAGAGCGTTTCGTCCGCGACGGCCGCATGTTCGAGCTCGATACTGAGACTCTGCAGGTCGGCGCCCCGCGCTAGTCGAGGAGCTACTCCGCCGCCACGGCCTCCGTGCGGCGGGCCTGCAGCGCCACGTCGGCTAGCGCGTCGATAAAGTGCGGCTCGACGTTGAGCGACTCGATGCGCCGGAACTTCAGCCGTGCGGCCTCGGCCTGCTCGCGCGCGCCGATGTCGATGTCGTACAGGATCTCGAGGTGGTCGGCCAGGAACTGCACCGGCGCGACCAGCACCGACCGGTGGCCGGC
>CAYRMQ010000024.1:0-10019 GCA_964425305.1 uncultured Anaerolineaceae bacterium
ATGAGCCAGTCGCTCGAGGCCTACCTGATCCTGTCGGCGCTGCTCTTCTCGATCGGCACCTTCGGCTTCCTCGCCCGGCGCAACGCGATCGCCATGCTGATGTCGATCGAGCTGATGCTCAACGCAGTCAACCTCGCCGTCATCGCCTTCGGTGCCTTCACGCCGCAGCTCAACGCGCACGCCGCGCTGATCGCGCTGCTGGTGATGGCCGTCGCCGCCGCCGAGGCGACGGTCGGCCTGGCCATCGTCATCGCCATTTACCGCAACCGGCGGACGGCGCTCGTCGACGAGTACGCCAGCATGCGCGAGTAGCCGGCCGATGCCGCCCATCCTCGCCGTCACCGAGCCTGCGCCCGGACCTGGCCTGCCGCCGGGCGCGATCGACCCGGCGCTGGTCACGCTGCTGCTCGTCCTGCCCCTCGCCGGCTTCATGCTGACCGCGCTCATCGGCCGGCGGCTGTACATCAGGGCCTGGATCATCGCCGTGCCGGCCATCGTCGTGACGTGGCTGATCGGCATGTACATCGTCTACCAGGCGCTGTTCGCCGGCGCCTACGGCGACGGCCTTCGCTTCACGCTCTACGAGTGGATCCCGGCCGGCGACTTCCGCGTGCCGGTCAACTTCCTGGTCGACAACCTGACCGCGGCGCTGCTGATCGTGGTCACGACGGTGGGCATGCTCGTCCACGTCTACTCGATCGGCTACATGGCCCACGACCCCGGTCGGTGGCGCTTCTTCGCCTACCTCAACCTGTTCATGTTCAGCATGTTGCTGCTCGTGCTGGCCGACAACTTCCTGCTGCTCTTCGCGGCGTGGGAGCTGGTCGGTCTGTGCAGCTACCTGCTGATCGGCTTCTGGTACCGCCGCCGGACGGCGGCCCTCGCCGCTAAGAAGGCGTTCCTCGTCAACCGCGTGGGCGACTTCGGCTTCGCCCTCGGCATCATGGCCGTCTGGACGACGGTCGGCTCGCTCAACTTCGCCGACGTCTTCGCCTTCTTCGCGCCCGACGGCGGCGTCGCCGGCCTCGAGCACTGGATGGTCATCGGCATCGCGCTGCTGCTCTTCGCCGGCGCCGTCGGCAAGAGCGCCCAGTTCCCGCTCCACGTCTGGCTGCCCGACGCGATGGAAGGCCCGACGCCGGTCAGCGCGCTGATCCATGCCGCGACGATGGTCAACGCCGGCGTCTACTTCGTCGCCCGCGCCAACCCGATCTTCGCGCAGGCGCCCGAGGCGATGGTCTTCATCGCCGCCATCGGTATCTTCACCGCCATCCTGGCCGCCTCGATCGCCTTCACCCAGCGCGACGTCAAGCGCGTGCTGGCCTATTCCACCCTCAGCCAGCTGGGCTACATGTTCGCCGCCCTCGGCGTCGGCGCCTTCACCGCCGCCATCTTCCATCTCGTCACGCACGGCTTCTTCAAGGGCCTGCTCTTCCTCGGCTCGGGCTCGGTCATCCACGCCGTCCACGAGGAGCAGGACATGAACCGGATGGGCGGCCTGGCGCGCAAGATCCCGATCACCCACTGGACGATGCTCATCGGCTCGATCGCCATCGCCGGCATCCCGCCGCTGGCCGGCTTCTGGTCGAAGGACGAGATCCTGGCCGAGAGCTTCCTGTTCGGCTTCTACTGGGTATGGGCGATCGGTGTCGTCGTCGCCGTCATGACCGGCCTCTACATGTTCCGGCTGATGGGCAAGACTTTCTACGGGCCGTCGAACGTCGATCCGCACGTCGAACCCGAGATCCACGAGTCGCCACCGTCGATGACGGTGCCGCTGATCCTGCTCGCCATCCCGTCGGCCCTGCTCGGCCTGGCCATCGGCTTCCCGCCGACGGGGGGCCTCATTCACGGCTGGCTCGAGCCGGTCTTCCACGACGCCCAGCTGCTGCTCGGCATCGAGCACCACGCGTTCCAGATCTTCGGCATCGACGGCGTGCTGCTCGTCATCGGCGCGGCCGCCGGCGCCATCGGCACGGCGCTGGGCATCTGGTTCTTCGGCCTCTTCGGGCTGCGCCCGCGGCCGGCGCAGGTAGAGCGCCTCACGCAGCGGTTGTACCCGCTCTATCGCGGCTCGTACGCCAAGTGGTACTTCGACGACCTCAACGACCTCATCTTCGTTCGCGCAGGCTCCCTCGTCGCGCGGGCGATGTGGTGGTTCGACGTGCGCGTCGTCGACGGCGCCGTCAACGGCATCGCCGACCTGACGCAGGGCGCCGGGCGCGGCATCCGCACGATCCAGACCGGCCGCGTCCAGAACTACGCCCTCGGCATCGCCCTCGGCCTGCTCGTGATCGCCGTCATGTACCTCTTCGTGGTGGCGCGCTGATGCTCGAGGGCCTGCCGCTGCTGAGCATCGTCATCTTCCTGCCGCTCGTCGGCGCATTGCTGATCGCCTTCATGCCGCGCCAGAACCTGACGCTCATCCGCGCCACGGCGCTGACCACCGCGCTGCTGACGTTCGGCGTGTCGCTGCTGCTGCTGGCCGGCTTCGAGCCGGGCGGCGAGGGCTTCCAGTACCGCGAAGAGTTCGACTGGATCGCCGCCGTCGGCATCCAGTACAAGCTCGGCCTCGACGGCATCAGCCTGGCGCTGGTCGTGCTGACGACGACGCTGACGTGGGTCAGCATCCTGGCCAGCTGGCAGCCGATCGTCGACCGGGTGAAGGAGTACATGATCTCCTTCCTCGTCCTCGAGGTCGGCATGATCGGCGTCTTCCTCGCCCTCGACCTCTTCCTCTTCTACATCTTCTGGGAGATCGTGCTGGTGCCGATGTACCTGATCATCGGCATCTGGGGCGGCGCCAACCGCATCTACGCGACGATCAAGTTCGTCCTCTACACGCTCGTCGGCTCGCTGCTGATGCTCGTCGCGATCCTCGGCCTCGCCTTCACCTACCAGGCGACGACGGGCACGTGGGCGGGCGCCTTCGACTACGAGTCACTGCGCGGCTTCGGCTTCGACCCGACGCTCCAGTTCTTCGCCTTTGCCGGCTTCTTCCTGGCCTTCGCCATCAAGGTGCCGATGTTCCCCTTCCACACCTGGCTGCCCGACGCCCACGTCGAGGCGCCGACGGCGGGCTCGGTGATCCTGGCCGGCGTGCTGCTCAAGCTGGGCGGCTACGGCCTGATCCGCTTCAACGTGCCGCTCTTCCCCGAGGCGGCGCAGGGCCTCGCGCCGCTGATCATCGTGCTCAGCCTGATCGCCGTCGTCTACGGCGCGATCGTCGCCCTTGTCCAGCCCGATCTCAAGAAGCTGGTCGCCTACTCGTCGGTCAGCCACATGGGCTTCGTCACGCTGGGCATCTTCATCTTCCAGGAGCAGGGCCTCCACGGGGCGCTCTTCCAGATGGTCGCGCACGGCCTGATCACCGGCGCGCTGTTCCTGCTCGTCGGCGTCATCTACGAGCGAACGCACGATCGGACGATAGCGCGGATGGGCGGCCTGTCGGCGGCGACGCCGGTCTACGCGGCGGTGCTCGGCTACTTCGTGCTGGCCAGCCTTGCCCTGCCCGGCCTGGCCGGCTTCGTCTCCGAGTTCCTGGTGCTGGTCGGCACGTTCGCCTTCTCGCCGGTGGCGGCGGCCATCGCGGCGCTGGCGATGATGCTCGGCGCGGCGTACCTGCTGTGGATGTACCAGCGCGTCGTCTTCGGCGAGCTGTCCGACTTCATGAAGGGCCTCGGCCACCACCTGACCGACATGAACCGCGTCGAGGTGCTGACGCTTGCGCCGCTGGCCGTGCTGACGCTCGCCTTCGGCCTCTATCCCGGCCTGCTGCTCGAGCTGTGGCAGGCGCCGGTGACGGACGTGCTGGCACAGGTCGCACCGAGTCTTGCTGTAGGTGCGCGGTGAGGCAGCGGCGATGATCCTCTTCGACCCGAACACGATCATGGCGCTGGCGCCGCCGACCTATGTCGCACTGCTCGGGCTGCTGCTGGTCATTCTCGACATGGCGCGGCCCGGCCGCGACCGATTGCTGACGGTCGTCGGCGCCGGCGGCCTCGCCGCCGGCATGGCGCTGGTCGTGGTCATCGGGCCGCTGCCCGGCGTGGGGCTGCTCGGCGGGGCGCAGGAGGCCTTCGCCGGCGCGTACGTTCGCGACGGCCTGACCAGCTTCCTCGACCTGCTGATGATGGCCATCGCCCTGCTGACCATCCTCTACGGCCCCGACTACCTGCGTCCGCGCGGGCTGCCGACGGCCGAGTTCGCCGCGACGCTGCTCTTCGCCATCACCGGCGCCATGCTCATCGCCGGCGCGCGCGACCTGCTGCTGCTCTTCCTGGCGCTCGAGCTGCTGGTGCTGCCCGGTTACCTGCTGGCCGGCTACGCCAAGCGCGACGGGCTGTCGACCGAGGGCGCGATCAAGTACTTCCTGCTCGGCTCGTTCTCGAGCGCGATCTTCCTGTTCGGGCTCGTCTTCGTCTTCGGCTACACCGGCACGACGCGCATCCCCGACGTCGCCGCCCAGATCGCCCAGCTCGTCGGCGAGGCCGGCGTCGGCGGCCTGGCGCCGGGTCTGGTCATGGGCCTCTCGCTGCTGACCGCCGGCGCGGCCTTCAAGATCGCCGCGGTCCCCTTCCACTACTGGACGCCCGACGCCTACCAGGGCTCGCCGACGCCCGTCACCGGCTACCTGTCGGTCGGCCCTAAGGTCGCCGCCTTTGCCCTGATCCTGCGCCTCTTCGTCGAGGCGCTCGGACCGGTGAAGGCCGACTGGACGCCGTTCGTCGCCGTCCTGGCCGGGCTGACGATGACCCTCGGCAACCTCGTCGCGCTGAGCCAGGACAACATCAAGCGCATGCTGGCCTACAGCTCGATCGCGCACACCGGCTACATCCTCGTCGGGCTGGCCGCCTTCGGCGGGGCGGCGACCGGCTCGCCGACCGAGCAGGCCGCCCTCGAATCGGTGCTCTTCTATGCCGTCGCCTACGCCTTCATGAACCTGGGCGCGTTCGCCTGCGTCGCAGCGCTCCAGCGGCGGCCGGGCGTGACCAGCCAGATCACGACGTTCGCCGGCCTCGGCCGGCGGGCGCCCGGCCTGGGCCTGCTGATGACGCTGTTCCTGCTGTCGCTCGTGGGCATCCCGCCACTCGCCGGTTTCTGGGCGAAGGTCTTCGTCATCCAGGCTGCGCTGCAGGTGGGCGGCTGGCTCAACGTGCTGGCCGTGCTCGTCGTGCTCAATGCCGCGGCGGCCGCGTTCTACTACCTGCGCGTGGTCGTCTACATGTACATGCGCGACGCGCCCGAGGGCGCGCCCGAGGTCGCCGTCGGCGGCGCCACGCGAACCGGCCTCGGGCTTGCCGCGCTGGGCACGGTCGTGCTCGGCTTCGTGCCGTTCGCGGTCACCATCCTGGCGCAGGAGGCTGCGCTGGCACTGCTCTGACGGGAGGCCCAATGACAACCGAAGCGCGCAGACGAACCGACGAGGAGCGCCCCGTCGAGCGCCTGCCGCAGCGCCGCACGCGGCTGCGCGAGTACCTCGACGTGCTGCTCGGCCCGCGCGAGCGGCTGGTCGTCGTCTCCAACCGCGGACCGTTGACGTTCAAGCACGCGCACGACGGCGATTGGCGCGCGCAGCGCGGCTCGGGCGGCTTGGTGACGGCGCTCGCCGAGGTCGGTCGCCTTGCGCCGGTGACCTGGATCAGCGGCGCGATGGACGCCGGCGATCGCGATGCGGCGGCCCTGCTGCGCCGGCGGGACGGGCCGAAGCGTCGAGCGCTGATCGACGTCATCGAGCAGCAGCTGCCCGGCCAGGACCTGCGCCTCGACCTGCGCGACCTGCCGCAGCACGCCTGGCAGGCGCACTACGCGACGGTCGCCAACCCGTTCCTGTGGTTCACCCAGCACCAGCTCTACCAGCTGCACTACGACCCGCTCGTCGACGAAGGCCTGATCAGCGCCTGGCAGCAGGGCTACCGCGTCGTCAACGACGAGCTGGGCCGGGCAGCCGTACAGGCCGCCGACAAGGCCAAGCGGCCGGTCGTCATGTTGCAGGACTACCACCTCTACCTGGCTGCCGAGACGATCCGCGCCCGGCGCCCCGATAGCCTGCTGCTGCACTTCAACCACATACCGTGGCCGGCCGTCGACTCGTGGCTGATGCTGCCGCAGGGCCTGCGCCGGGCGATCTGCGAGGGGCTGCTGGCGAACGACATCGTCGGCCTCCAGACCGACCGCTACGCGACGAACTTCCTGCAGAGCGTCGACGCCTTCGTGCGCGACGCGCGCGTCGACCCGGCCGGCCGCCACGTGCGCTGGCGCGGCCGGACGGTGTGGGTGCGCGCCTATCCCATCTCGATCGACCCCGACGCGCTGGCCGAGTTCGCCCGCGGACCGGAGGTCGCCCGCCGGCGCAAGGCGCTCGAGGAGCGGCTGGAGCGGGCCGGCCGGCCGAAGCTGGTCGTGCGCGTCGACCGCCTCGAGCCGTCGAAGAACGCGCTGCGCGGCTTTCTCGCCTACGAGGCACTGCTCAAGCGCCGGGCTGACCTGCGCAAGAAGGTGCGCTTCCTGGCGATCCAGTCGGTCAGCCGGGAGAAGGTGCCCGAGTACGCCCGTTACGCATCGGCGGTGCGCGACGTCGTCGCCCGCGTCAACGGCCTCGCCGATCCCGATATGGCGCCGATCTGGCGCCTCGACGGCTCGGAGTACGCGCTCGCCATCGCCGCCCTCCAGCTGGCCGACGTTGCCCTCGTGAACCCGGTCGTCGACGGCATGAACCTGGTCGCCAAGGAGGCCGTGGTCGTGGGCGAGCCGGCGCTCGTCCTGTCCGAGACGGCCGGCGCGGCAGAGCAGCTGGCGGCCGACTCGCTGATGGTCAGCGCCGCCGACGTGGCCGGCACCAGCCACATGCTCGAGCGGGCGCTGGAGATGCCCGACGAGGAGCGACTCTTCCACCTGCGCCGGCTGCGCACCAGCGTCCGGCACGAGGACCTCGCCTGGTGGCTGGCGCGCCAGCTGCGTGACCTGGCGGCGGTGGCCGAGGGCGGCCGCCCACCGTCGCGCGCGCTACGTGACACGGTCCGCCGCTTCGACCCCGAGCTGCGCGGCTAGTGGAGTTCAGCTAGCCGCTCTCGGCCAGCCTCCGCGAGATTCGGGAGAGGAACTGCGTCGCCGCCGCCGGCGAGGCGAGCACGATGTCCGCCGCGTCGATCACCTCCGGCGGCACTTCTGCGCGGGCCTGGATGGCGACCGATATGCCGTCGGTCTCACCCGCCTCGCGGGCCTCCTTCAGCACACGGAAGGCCAGCGCGTCGCTGACGTCGTCGCCGAGCATGAACACGCTCGCCGGGCGTAGCTCGTCGAGCAGGCGGCGGAGGGCGTCGCCCTTGGCGATCGCACCGACCGGCCGCAGCTCGAGCACGCGCCGTCCGGGGAAGCGCTCGAGGACGCCCTCCGGGTCGAGCTCGTCGACGGCCGCCCGCACGCGCTCGCCAGCCGCAGCCACGTCAGGCGCCTGGCGAAAGTGGAACGCCACGGTCGGCGGCTTGCGCTCGACGATGAGCCACGGCTCGCGGATCGCGCGCGGCAGCTCCTCGGCGATCCGCTCGGCGAGGTGGCCCGCCTCGTGGGCGTCCGAGTCGACCTCCGGCACCAGCCTCTCCGGACGCCCTCCGCGGGGCAGGTACGCGCGCTCGAGGCCGTGATTGCCGAGGTAAGTGACGTTGCCCGCCCGCACTCGGGCCGCGACGTCCGCCGCCGTCCGGCCGGAGAGGACGGCCACGTGGACGCCGTCGGTTCCCGCCAGGCGGCGCAGCGCGCGCCTGCCGAGCGGTACGATCGCGGCCGCCCACGGGTCCTGCACGATCCGGCTGAGCGTGCCGTCGAAGTCCGAGACGAAGAGCAACGGCCGCCGCTCGAGGTGGTCGAGGGCCATCTCCACCGCCTGGCCGACCGGAATCGGCCGAAGTGTCGGCGGGGTGGTACCCGCGTCGGTCGGGCTCACGCCGCCATCGGTCGGGCTCACGCCGTCAGTCGATGTCGGCGTCGGGCACCAGGTTGACGACCGAATCGACGAACACGCTGCGCGGCGCCCCGCCATAGACGATCGAACGGATGACGCCTTCCTCGTCGAGCCAGATGTGCTGCGGCAGAACCCACGCTCCCCACTCGCGCTGGATCTCGCCTTCGCGGTCGATCCCGACCGGCAGCGTCACACCGAGACCCTCGATGAAGTCGGCGACGAGCTCCTCGTCCTCGCCGACGTCGACGATGAGGATCTGCATGCTCTCGCCAAGCTGTTCCTGCATCAGCTCCATCATCGGCAGCTCGTCGACGCACTGCGGGCACCACGTCGCCATGAAGTTGATCCACACGGGCCGCCCCGCGTACTGGGCCGTATCGAACGTGCCGCCGCCGAGCGCCGGCAGCTCGATGCGCGGCGCGACGTCGCCGAGGCCGACGCCCTCGTCGGGTGGCTCGCTCGGATCGCCGCTCGGCGTCCCTCCCGGCGACGGCGAGCCGGCGGTGGCAGATGGCACCGGAGAATCCGTCGGCGCGCCGCTCGGCTGGGCGATCGGTGGCGGCGTCGGCGCCGTCGGCGTAGGGGCAGACGGCGGATCGGAAACGGCCAATCCGAGAAGGGCGGCAATTGCCAGAGCGCCCACGGCGAGAGCGGCCATGACGCCGATGAGAACGGGAGAACGCATGCGCGGCGGAAGGCTACCACGGCGACCGGAAGCTGGCTGTGCGTTACGATCGGCCGTCCATGAGCGTACTTTCGCGCCTCGTCGATCGGCTCGTGCCGGCGCTGCTGCTCGCCGGCGGCGTGACGCTGCTGATGGCCGGCCTGCTGTCGCTGGCCCCGCCGGCGCTCTACGGCAGCGGGCCCGCGCCGACCGCCGGTGGCGGCGATCCGGCGCTGACGCCGGACGTCAGCTCGGCGCCTGGTCCGAGCACGCCGCCGATCACGCCGGCGCCGACCTACGAGCCCTACCTGCCCGGCGGCCCGACGTCGACAGACCCCGCCGGACGGACGCCGACGCCAAGCGCGGAACCGCCCGTCGTCGCGCAGGCCTCGCGCATCGTCATCCCGTCGCTGCGCATCGACCTGCCCGTCGTGCCGGGCGACCTCGTCGTGCCCGGCAACCGCGAGTTCTACCCGCTGTGCGACGTGGCGCAGTACATGATGGAGTTCGGCCAGCCGGGCCAGCTCGGCACGACCTACATCTATGCCCACGCCCAGAGCGGCATGTTCCTGCCCATGCTGCGCGCCTCGCGGCGCGACGACGGCGCCGAGATGATCGGGGCACTGGTCGAGGTCTATACGACCGACGCGCGCCTGCACCTCTACGAGATCTTCCGTGTCAAGCGCCACGCCACCGATCTGGCCATTGCCTACAACGTCGAGCCGGGCGAACATCGGCTCGTGCTTCAGACGAGCGAAGGGCCGGAAGGCGTGATCCCCAAGCTGCAGGTCGCGGCTCGTCCGATCAGCGTCGTGCCGACGACCCTCGAGGAGGCCATGCCGGACGCCGATCCGCGGGCCTGCCCGCCGCGCTGAGGTCAGAGACTCCCAATGATGCGTGTCCGCCTGCTGATCTCGGCCCTCGTGGTGGGGGTCGTCGCCGTCACCGCCGGCGCCGACGTGCTAGCGCCCCAGCCGCAGACGCTGCCATCACCCTCCACCGTGGCGGTGCCGCCGGAGATCAGCCCGACACCGCAACCGAGCCCGATCGCCAGCCCCTCCCCGACCACCGCGCCGACGCCCGAGCGGACCGCCACCCCGACCGTCATCGCGCGCGCTGCCGAGCCGGCCGACGGCATCTGGCCGGAGCGGTCTGCCGCGTGGCCGGCGTTGCCGCTGGCCAGCCCGACACCGGCGTCCGATGGCACGGGCGCAGGTTCGGGCAACTCCGGTTGGGCGACGGTGCCCGCCGACGGCCGGCCGACACGCGTCGTCTTCGCCTCGCTCGGCATTGACCTGCCGATCGTGCCCGGTGACCTGGTTGTGCGCGGCAACCCGAACTTCTACCCGCTGTGCGACGTGGCGCAGTACATGATGGAGTTCGGCCAGCCGGGCC
>CAYRMQ010000024.1:10119-30844 GCA_964425305.1 uncultured Anaerolineaceae bacterium
CTATGCCCACGCCCAGAGCGGCATGTTCCTGCCCATGCTGCGCGCCTCGCGGCGCAGCAACGGCGCCGAGATCATCGGCGCCCGCGTCGACATCTACACCAGCGACGCCAAGCGGCACGTCTACGAGATCTTCCGCGTCAAGCGCCACTCGCTCAACCTGAACATCGCCTACAACGTCCAACGCGGCGAGCACCGGCTGATCCTGCAGACGAGCGAGGGCCCGCCCGGCCACCGGCCCGTGCTGCAGGTGGCGGCGCGGCCGGTGCGCGTGCTCGACGCGACCGCCGCCGAGGCGATGCCGCGACCGAAGCCGCGCGTCTGCTGGCCCGGCCGCTGAACGGCCCGAATCAGATCGCGACTCCGGCTGGAGCTCGGTCCTCCGCTCCATCGGCTGCAACCTCGTCATCGCCTGATCCGAGCGCCGCGTCCGGGCTCTCGCGCATGGCCAGCGTGGGGACTATCGCAAGCGCCGTCACGACGGCCGCGACGAGGAAGAGGCCGGCCAGGATCTCGGCGGCCTGGCCGGCCGCCCAGGCCTCGAGAGCGTCGACGACCAGGAAGTCCTGCAACGGCCGGCCGCGCAGGTGCTCGGGCAGCACCGCGTCGCGCGCCGCCTGGTCGACGAGCACGACGCTCAGCGCCTCGATCCTGTTCGAGCCGAGCACGGTCAGCGCGGCGAGCCCCACCGCCATGCCGATCATGCGCGCCACCGTCACGCTCGCCGCGGCGAGTCCGTAGGCCGCCTGCCCGAGCGCCTCGACGGCGGCCGTCGAGCGCGCCGTGACGGTCAGGCCGAAGCCCAGGCCGAACAGCGCCAGCCCACCGGCGAGCGCGTCCAGGCCGGTGCCCGCCGTCGCCTGCGCCAGGAGCAGCAGCCCGCCAACGCTGATCGCGAGCCCGCTCAGGCCGAGCGCCACGACACCGATCCGGCGCAGCACCACGCCGGCGGCCAGCGCTCCCAGCGCGACCGCGCCGGCGAGGGCACCCAAGGCAAGCTGCTGCTCAGCCGCGCCGGCGTAGCGGACGCGATCGACGAAGACGGCGCCGCCGATGATCGCCGTCGCGAGCGCATAGCCGGTCAGCAGGCTGAGCGCGACCGCGCCCGTGAACGTGCGGTTGCGGAAATGGCGCAGGTCGATGAAGGGATGGCTGGCGCGTGAGAACCGGACGCCGGCGAGTGTGCCGCTGGCCACTGCGACGATGGCGAAACCGAGCGCACCCGGAGTGCTGGGCGGCGGCTCGCTGCCGAGCGCGGTCAGCGCCAGCACGCCGGCACCCAGCGCGACGGTAAAGAGGCCGGCACCAGCGACATCCAGGCGCTGGCCGGTCCGCGGCGGCGGCCAGCCCGGCGCGGCTGCCCAGACGTAGACGCCGGCCAGCAGGCCGAACGGGGCGCCGAGATAGAAGATCCAGCGCCAGCCCGGCGACAGCACGCCGCCGAGGAGCCCTTCGCCGACGGCGTCGAGATGGTCGAGCACGAGGGCACCGATGAACGGCCCGGCGGCCATCCCCAGGAACGTCAGCGCACTGACCGTTCCGATCGCCCGCGCCCGAGCTGCCCCGGCGAAGAGGTGGCTCGCGCCGGCCGTCGCCAGCGGCACGATCGCCCCCGCGCCCAGCCCCTGCGCGAGGCGAGCGCCGACCAGCCAGTCAAGGTCTTGCGCAGCGCCGGCGAGCAGTGAGCCGGCGGCGAAGAGGGCCAGCGAGGCGGCGAAGAGGACTGGCAGCGGATAGCGGTCGGCGGCACGGCCGGCCAGCGGCATCACCGCCACGTACGCAAGCAGGTAGCCGTTGACGATCCACGAGGCACGGCGCAGCTCGGTCCAGTCGGCCAGGTCAGCCACTATCGCCGGCAGCGCGACGGCCGTGACCATCAGCTCGACGCCGACCAGCAACACCCCCAGCGATAGGGCGGTCAGCATGAGCAGGCGGGCGCTGCGTGACATGTCTGCGTATCGTGCGCCACCGGCGCGATCGCATGCCCGGCCTCGGTGCCGACGACGTCACGCCGGCTGTGCTCGCCGCCTGTCATTCAGTCGCCCACCGACTGTTATCCAAGGCGTGCTCGGTGTGCGAGGCCTCTGCGCCCCGAAATGACCGTCAGCCAGGTGCCCGCCCACTGGCTGGCGGTGATCCGGGCCACTCGCCGTTCGCGCGGCGGCCCCGTCCTCACATGAGAGTTGCGCCGCCACCTGAGTGACGGGAACCCGCTCCTCGACCGCCGGGCGCGGGCACTCGCCGGCTGGCATCCAAGCGCAAACTCCAGCAGCTCCTTGACCGCGGCTCATGCTCTGCCACCGACTAGGGGGTCTTGACGGCGTCCGATGTGGCGTCTAACATCAACAACGCTTTATGTATCGGCGCGTTCCGGCGCGCCGCGCGAAGCCCACCGCGAATCAGCCGTCCACTCACGAGAATCCATGCCGTCTCCTGCCCGAATACGCTCCACCATCGCGACCCTCACCGCGCCGCCAGAGGAGCTGCGCGAGATGGCCGTCTACCACAAGGCGCTGGCCGATCCCACGCGGCTGCGCATCCTCCAGCGGCTGGCCGCCGGGCCGGGCACGGTGACCGAGCTGATCGGCCACGTCGATCTGTCGCAGCCGCTCGTCTCGTGGCACCTGCGCCGGCTCAAGGCGGCCGGCCTGATCGAGACCCAGCGGCGCGGGCGCGAGGTCATCTGCACGCTCAGCCGCGAGGCGCTGCGCCGCTTCCACGCGCGCGAGCGCGAGCTGCTCGGGCTGGTCAGCTGAGCATGGCCGTGTCCCAGCCGACCCTCCGTGACCGTGCGCGCACAAGCGCGGAGCCGGTTGCCCGTGTCTTTGGTCGCCTCGGCCTGTCGCCAAACGCGCTGACGGTGATCGGCTTCGGGATCGCCGTCGTTGCCGCCTGGCAAGCCGCGCTGCAGGCCTGGCTCGTGGCGGGCCTGCTTGTCGCATTGGGTGCGGCATTCGACCTGCTCGACGGGGCGCTGGCCCGCGCAACGGGCCGGCTGTCTCGACTGGGGGCATTCATGGATAGCGTCTTCGACCGCGCCGGCGAGGCCGTCGTCTACATCGGCATCGCCGCCGGCCTGCTCGCCTCCGGACTGCCCGACATGGCTTGGCTGGCCGTGGCCGCCATGGCCGCCGCGTTCATGGTCAGCTATACGCGCGCCAGGGCCGAGGGGCTCGGCTTCGCCAGCGGCCGCGGGCTCGCGAGCGTCGGCCTGGCTCCGCGCGAGGTGCGCACCATATTCGTCGTTCTCGGCCTCGTGCTGACCGGCGTGGCCGGCGGCGTTGGCAGCACGCACTTCCCGAACGCGGCGGGCAGCACGGCCATGACCCTGTCACTCGGGCTGATCGCCGTCCTGGCCACCATCACCACCATCCAACGCATCGTCCACGTCTACCGCCAAGCCAAGAAGGAGCCGTAATCCAAGTGAAGAAAGAGAAGGAAGCAATGACCAGCAACGGCAACGGCCGGAGCCCGAAGCGCAAGGACGGCAAGGTCCGCGTCGCCATCGTCGGCGTGGGCAACTGTGCCAGCAGCCTCGTCCAGGGCCGCTACTACTACGAGGACGCTGCCGAGGACGAGTTCGTGCCCGGCCTGAAGCACGTCAACCTGGGCGGCTACCACATCCGCGACATCGAGTTCGTGGCCGCCTTCGACATCGACAAGAACAAGGTCGGCAAGGACCTGTCGGAGGCGATCTACGCCAAGCCCAACAACACCTACGTCTTCCAGAAGGTGGATCACATGGGCGTGCCCGTCGAGCGCGGCATGACCCACGACGGGCTGGGCAGGTACCTGTCCAACATCATCGAGAAGGCGCCCGGCCCGACGGCCGACATCGTCGGCATCCTCAAGGAGCGCCAGGTCGACGTGATGGTCTCCTACCTGCCCGTCGGCGCGGAGGAGGCGACCAAGTGGTACGTCGAGCAGGCGCTGCGTGCCGGCGTCGGCTTCATCAACGCCATCCCCGTCTTCATCGGCCGTGAGCCGTACTGGCAGCGTCGCTTCGCCGAGGAGGGCCTGCCGATCATCGGCGACGACATCAAGAGCCAGGTCGGCGCGACGATCACGCACCGCGTGCTGACCCGTCTGTTCATGGATCGGGCGGTCCGTCTCGATCGGACGTACCAGCTCAACTTCGGCGGCAACACCGACTTCCTCAACATGCTCGAGCGCGACCGCCTCGAGTCGAAGAAGATCAGCAAGACCAATGCCGTCACGTCGATGCTCGACTACGACCTGGCTGTCGACGACGTCCACGTCGGCCCGTCGGACCACGTGCCGTGGCTCGAGGACCGCAAGTGGTGCTACATCCGGATGGAGGGCACGACCTTCGGCGACGTTCCACTCAACGCCGAGCTCAAGCTCGAGGTCTGGGACAGCCCCAACAGCGCGGGCGTCATCACCGACGCCATCCGCTGCCTCAAGCTGGGCCTCGACCGCGGGCTGGCCGGCACGCTCGTCGCGCCGTCGGCCTACTTCATGAAGAGCCCGCCGCGCCAGATCCACGACGACGAGGCGCGCGAGCGCGTCGAGGCGTTCATCCGCGGCGACGACAACGAGACGCTCGTCGGGACCGAGCAGCAGCCGAGTGCCAAGAAGCGCAAGCTGGCGGCGGCACGCACCAGGCAGGCCGTCGGCAGCGGCAGCTAGACCGGCGATGGCCGAGGAGCGCGGGACGGCGACGGCCGGCGAGGGGGGCACGACCACCCGTCGCAACGGTGTCGCCTATGCTCCCCACCGGCGCGACCAGGCGCGCAACCGCGTCAGCCGCGCCGTCCGGCGGGCGCGCGAGCGATCGGCGATCAACGGCTACCGGGCGGTGGCCGCCGCCGTCGCCCGCGTCCCCCCGCGCGTGACGCTGCCCGTCGGACGGGCCATCTTCGTGGGCAGCTACTTCGCCTGGCCGGCCAAGCGCCGGATCATCCTCGAGAACGCCGCCCACGTTCTCGGACTGCCAGCGCGTGACCGCCAGGTGCGTCATCTCGCGCGGCGCATCTACAGCACGTACGCGCACTTCATCATCGAGCTGATGCGCCTGCCGCAGCTGCCGCCCGACGAGCCGGCGCGGCTGATGCGCACCGACGGCGAGTACGGCGAGGACTCCTTCCTCGCCTCGTTCGAGGGGCTGCGCGCACGGGGCAAGGGCATGGTCGTCGTGTCGGCGCACATCGGCAGTATCGACGTGATGGCCGGCGCGATGGCCGGCCGCGGCTACCCGGTCTACGGCCTGGCCGACGATTCGGCCTATCCCGAGCTCTTCGAGGAGCTCAACGCCCAGCGCCGGCGGTGGGGCATCAGGGTCATTCCGTGGCGCAACCTGCGGCAGGTGTTCGCCGCGCTGCGTGAGCCAGCGATGCTCGGCCTCGTCGTCGACTGGGGCTACCGTGCGGACGGCATCCCGGTCCGCCTCTTCGGCGAGTGGACAACGCTGCCCGCCGGACCGGCCCTGCTGGCGGGCAAGACCGGCGCCGGCATCATGCCCGTCGTCTGCCGCCGCCAGGACGACGGCACCTACCGCGCCCGCCATTACGACCTGATCACCGTTCGCGACACGAGCCCGGCCGAGCTCCAGCGCGCGACGCAGGCCATCGCGGCGGCCGTCGAGGACATGATCGCGGCGGCGCCCGAGCAGTGGTACAGCTTCAAGCCGATCTGGCCGGCGACGGCCCACGAGCGTGACAAGCTGGCCCGCCGCGCCGAGGCGATGCTCGCCGGGGGGAGCGGCTGATGGTCGCCAATGGAGCATCCGTCCTGCCCTCGAGCGCCACCCGCTCGCTCGGACGGCGGCCGCTCAGGCGACGCCTGCTCGGCCCCGCGCTGGCCCTCGCTTCGGCCTTCCTCCAGCGGCTGCCCGACGCCCTCCTGCACCGCGCCGCGCATGCCGCCGGCGGCGTCATGTACCGCGCCCAGCCGGCGCGCCGCGCGCTCGCCCGCGCCAACCTGGCGCAGGTGTGCCGCTACCTCGAAGCGCGCGGCCTGGTCGCGCCCGACTCGGCCGCGGCGGCGGCGGCGAACGACGATCGAGCCCTCGAGCGGCTGGTGCGGGCGGCGTTCGGGCACTACGTTCGCACGTACCTCGAGGTGGCGATCCTGCCCGTCTACGCCCGACCCAGTCACGCCGGACGGATCACGGCCGACGAGCCCGCGCTCGTCGAGGACGCGCTCGGCGTGGCCGAGGACGCACCGCCGGCAGCCGGCGCTGTCGAGGGCCGGCCACCCACCCGGCCGACGATCGTCGTGGCGCTCCACTTCGGCGCCATCGAGATCCCCGCGCTGTGGGGCGCGCGGCACGGGCTGCGCGTGACCGCGCCGATGGAGACGCTGCTCGACCGCGAGCTGCAGGCCTATCTCGAGCGCAGCCGCGGCGCCAGCGGCGTCGAGATCGTGCCCGCCCGCGGCGCGGCCCGCCAGCTCGCCTCCGCCCTCGCCCACGGCGAGGTCGTGGCCATCGTTGGCGACCGGCTGGTCGGTGGAGCCGGCGGTCGGGTGGAGTTGTTCGGTCGGCCGGCGCGGCTGCCATTCGGTGCAGCGACGCTGGCGCTCGACAGTGGCGCGCAGGTCTGGCTGGTCGCCGCGCGGCGGACAGGCTGGGGCCGCTACCGCGCCCACCTGGAGCGGATCGAGGTGCCCGCCGAGGGCGACCGCCGGGCACGCCTGAAGGGGTTCCTCGAGGCCCAGGCGCGCGCCTTCGAGCGCGCCGTCGCCGAGGCGCCCGAGCAGTGGTGGACGCTCTTCTTCCCGATCTGGATCGAGCCGGCGGCGGGGGCGCGCCGATGAACGCCGCCCTCGGCCGGGCCGACCTGCACATCCACAGCCTCGCCTCGGACGGCGTCTCCAGCGTCGAGCAGATCCTAGCGGCAGCCGAGGCAGCCGGGCTCGACGTGATCGCCATCACCGACCACGAGCGCATCGACGCCGCCGTCGCCGCGCAGGCGATGGCCCGCGCGCGCGGTCTGCGCGTGCAGGTGGTGATCGGCGAGGAGATCTCGACGCGCGGCGGCCACCTGCTCGGGCTGTTCCTCGAGCGGCGCATCCCGCCGTGGCGCTCGCTCAGGTGGAGCGTGGCGCAGGTCCACGAGCAGGGCGGCCTGGCGATCATCGCCCACCCGCTGGTGCCCTACCCGCTGTGCGCCAGCGCGGGTGCCATCCGGCGCCTGCTGGCCGAGGCCGACCCGCTCTACCACCCCGACGGCATCGAGGCCTTCAATCCGACGACGGCCGGCATGCGCTGGCAGCGGCGCCTGCCGCCGTTCGCGCAGGAGACGGGCCTGGCCATGCTGGGCAACTCGGACAGCCATCGGGCGCAGGACATCGGCCAGGCCGTGACGACCTTTGCCGGACGCACGCCCGACGAGCTGAGGCGGGCGATAGTCGAACGGCGGACGGGCTTCGAGGGCGAGTTCTACCCGTGGCGCGCGCAGCTCGAGACGTTCCGCCACCAGCTGCGCAAGAACGCGCGGGCGGTTCGCGACGAGGTCCGTGGCAAGATCCGTCGCGACGGCACCGGCCGCGACCTGGGCTACCCCGGCGGCACGCGCCGGCCGGCGCGCCTCGACGAGAGCCGCCTGCTGGGGGGCGAGCGGTGAAGATCGGCCTCGTCACGCCGTACATCTACCCGCTGCCCGGCGGCGTCAACGAGCACGTCCGCTACCTCTACGAGAACCTCATCGCACGCGGCCACGACGTGCGCATCATCAGCAGCATCCACGGCGGCCAGCGCGAGAGCGAGGGCGACATCATCCGCCTCGGCTACGGCTTCAGTGTGCCGGCCAACGGCTCGGTCGGCATCGTCACGCTCTCGCCGCGCTACACGCTGCTCGTGCGCCGGATGCTCGAACGCGAGCGCTTCGACGTGCTCCACTTCCACGAACCGTTCGTGCCCTTCCTCTCGCTGGTCTTGCTGCGCGAGTCGCGCAGCATCAACGTCGCCACCTTCCACGCCTACGCCGGCTGGAGCCCGGCCTACGAGTTCTGGAGGCGCGTGCTGGCCCGCTTCGCCCGCCGGCTGCACGGAAGGATCGCCGTCAGCGCCGCCGCCCGTCACTTCATCGACCGCTACTTTCCGGGCGACTACAAGGTCATCCCCAACGGCGTCGACCTGCGCCGCTTCCAGGACGTCCAGCCGGTGGCGCGCTACCGCGACGACACCCTCAACATCTTCTTCGTCGGCCGCTTCGAGAGCCGCAAGGGCCTGATGTACCTGCTCAAGGCCTACCGCGTCCTGCGCCAGCGCGGCTACCGCTGCCGCCTGCTCGTCGCCGGCTCCGGCCCGCAGGAGCGCGAGGCGCGGCGCTACATCGCCACGCGCCGGCTGAAGGACGTCGAGCTGCTCGGCCGGATCAGCGACGAGGACAAGGCGCGCTACTTTGCGACGGCCGATGTCTACGTCTCGCCGGCTACCGGCCAGGAGTCGTTCGGCATCGTCCTGCTCGAGGCGATGGCCGCCGGCACGCCGATCGTGTGCAGCGACATCCACGGCTACAAGGGAGTCGTCCGCCGCGGCGAGCAGGCCCTGCTGGTGCCGCCGCGCGACGTCAGGGCGCTCGTCGACGCCATCGCCCGCGTCCTCGACGATCCGCAGCTGCGCGCGCGGATGAGCGCCGCCGGGCGCGAGCGGGCGGTGCAGTTCAGCTGGGAGAGCATCACCGCCAAGGTCGAGGACTACTACCACTTCGTCCTCCGCCGCCAGCAGCACGCCAGCGCCCTGCCTGCCCACGCCAGCCCGCTGCTGGTCACGCCGCGCGACGGCGCGGAATGGGAGGTGGCCGTAGAGCCACAGCCGGTCAGCCCGCTTCGTGCACCGCGCTGAGCGAGCGCTCGGCGGCGCGCTCGGCGCGCCAAGCCCGGACGGTGTTGACGACGGCCAGCACGAGCAGCACCAGCACCGCCGCCAGCAGCGCCACGCTCAGCAGGTCGGGCGCGGCACGGTTGGGCTCGTCCCGGTTGGCACCGAACTGGAAGGCGTAGTTCCAGGTCGGCAGGAAGCCGAGGTGGACCTGGGCCAGGCGGCTGGGCACGGGCAGGCCGGCGAAGTTGGGGTACCACAGCACGAACCAGGCGGCGGCCGCGCCGAGGGCGCCGATGACGTAGCGCCGCGCGTCGCGCGCGCGCAGCACGTAGTACGCCGGCGCGGCGAGCAGGGCGAGGGCCAGCAGCGCCGGCAGCTCGGGCACGCGTAGCGGCGCCTCGAAGACGGGGGTCGCCGGCACGACCGCGCCGGCCAGCGTCAGCAGCACGCCGGCCAGCGCCGCCGTCAGGGCCAGCGGGACGAGCAGCTGGCGGCGGTCGCCCAGCGCCGGCGGCAGCCGCTCGCCGGGCCATAGCAGCACGGCCAGCGCCAGCAGCGCCACGATCGCCACGAGCAGCCCGCCGACCTGCACGTCGGTGATGACCAGCTGACGGTTGAGCGCACCGCAGATCTCGGCGCCCGGGTTGACCGACTCGACGCGGCCGACCGCGCACAGCGGCAGGCGCATCAGCCACAGCAGCGCCGGTCCGAGGATCGCCACGGCCGCCGCGACCCGTGCCAGCAACCACGTCCGCTGTGACGGCCCGTGCCACAGCTCGGCCAGGAAGTAGGCCAGGGCGAGGAAGGCGAAGGGCAACGTCGTGAAGATGTGGTACTGGAACGCGACGCGGTCGATGCGCGCCCACGGCAGCCACAGCGACGCGATGGTGAGCAGCAGGAACATCAGCGCCAGGCTGCGCCGGCGCCACGCCTGGTAGGCGACGAACGCGACGGCCGGGATGGCCAGCCAGAAGAGGACCAGGTTGCCGGAGTTGTAGATGACCGCCGTCGTGTCGTTGGCGTAGCCCTCCTGCTCGAACCAGACCGGCTTGAGATTGAGCGGCCAGGCCCACCACGGCGACGACGCGGGGTGCGTCGCGCGCAGGTAGTTGTGGTAGTCGTACATCGACCGCTGGAGGTCGAGGAAGGTCTGGCCGGTGTGGCCCGGCGGCAGGTCGGTCGTCCAGCGGTTGCCCAGCTCGATCCAGGGCACGTAGCTGGCGCTGTAGATGGCCAGCGGCAGGATGGTCACCGCCGCCAGCGCCAGCAGCCACGACACGCCCAGCCGTCCCGATCCCGGGCGCAGCCAGCCGCGCGGCGGGGGCGGCGCGGCACGTTCCGTGCCCGGCTCGAGCGGGCGCTGCGCCGCCAGCGGCCCGTAGCCCTGCCGGCCGAGGTAGCGGAACGCGGCGTAGACAACGACGCCGACGGCGATCAGCGCGACGCCGCCGTTGAGCAACGTCGCCGGCCGCAGCAGGCCCTCGTCCGCGGCTGCGCCACCGACAAGGCTCAGCAGCAGGCCGCCGCCGAGCGCGACCACGCCGGCGACGGCCGGCCCGAGGACGACGAGGCGCATCTCGTCGGGCGTCATGCGCACCGGCCGCAGGACCATACCGGCGGCGAGGGCCAGCGTCAGGCCGACCATCAGCAGCAGGAAGAGGTAGTTCGTCTGCGGGTCGGCGACGCCGGCGGCGGGCGTGATGGCGATGTAGCCAAGCAGCGCCGTCAGCGCGATCATGCCGGCCAGCGCGAGCAGCCGCCCGAGCGCCGAGCGGAGCAGGATCAGCAGGCCGATGGCCCCGATAGCGTAGGCCGCCACCCACTTCGAGGCGAGCGCCAGCCCGAGCAGCACGCCCACAGCCACGAACCCCAGCCCGACGGCCGGCGCGCTGCGCCAGCGTCGCAGCCACAGCGGCGCGAACACCGTCAGCGCGGCGACGATAAAGAGCGCGACGTAGGTGTCGTTCATCGCGATGCGCGCGTTCGAGAAGAACATGCCGTCCGCGAGCACGAGCAGCGCGGCGATGACGGCGACACTGCGGCGCTCGAACAGTAGACGGCCGAGGAGGTAGATGAGGGCGGCCATCAGCGCACCGGCGAGGACGCCCGGGAAGCGCCAGGCAAACGCGTTGTTGTTGACGTCGACGCGCGCCAGCGTGCCGCCCGCGTCGAGGGCCAGCAGATCGCCGCGATCGACGGCCGGCCGCGCCCGCTGCGTGTCAAGGACGACGGCCTGCGGCTCGAAGGGCAGCGCCGCGTCGACGAAGACGGCGTTCGAGCGCGGCTCGGCAACGTAGACGGTCCAGCCGCCGTCGTCGGGCCTGCGGCCGACGGCGTGAACCAGCGTCGTCGCCGAGTTCCACGCCACGTCGCTGACCTCGTTGGGCATGTCGAGGCGCGGGCCGAGGCGCGGGCTCTCGTCGGACGGCAGCTGGAGCGTCTGCAGGATGCTGCGCGAGGCGGCATAGATCGTCGGATCGTCGACGCCGTCGGTGACGAGGGCCATGCCGCCGATCGGCGCGGTCGTGCTGACGGCGTGGGTCTCCTCCAGCGTCTCGCGATCGAGGAAGACGAAACCCTCGGCGCCACCAACGACGAGGCTGTCGCCGCCGTCGCTGCGCGCCGCCACGACCGCGCTCGCGCCGGCGACGACGGTTCGACCGAGCTCCGCGCCGGTCGCCGCGTCGAGCGCGACGACGTCCCCCCCGCCCGAGACGACGACCAGCCGCCCGCCGGCATGCGCCAGCCGCTCCACCGGCCCGTCGAGCCCGCCGACGCTGCCCAGCTCTTCGATCGCGGGCGGCCCGACGGCGTCGCCGGCATGGCGCAGCAGGTCGAGGTGACCCGTCGCCAAGCGCCATAGCCCGCCCGCCGAGTCACCGAGATAGAGCGCACGCCCGTCCTCGTCAACAGCCAGCTCGGTGGCAGCCACAGGAATGCGCAGCGGCGGCGGCATCTCGGCCAGCGTGGCCAGGTCGTAGGCCAGTACCTCGCTGCCGGTGGCGACGTAGAGCCGGTCGCCGTTGCGTTGGTCGGGCGCCTCGGGCGGGCTCCAGCGCCGCTCGATGGCCGCGCCGCTGACCGGCACGCTCAGCTCGTCGACGTCGGTGACGCGGTTGTTGCCAAGGAGGACGATGCCGCCGGCCATCGCGTACTTGGCGAGGTGCGGGTGGGTGTACTCGTAGATCGAGTGCGGCATGCCGTACTGCCAGTGCTGCAGGAACTCGATGCCCGTGCGCGCGTGGTAGACCTCGTCGAAGTGCATCGAGCGCGGCTCGTCGAGGCGCAGAGTGCGCAGGGCCAGCGCGCTGATGAAGACGAGCAGCAGCAGGAGCACGTCGCGCCGATCGATGCGGCCGCCGCGCTCAGCGGCCAGCTCGGCGCTGCGGTCGCGGCGCAGCGGCACGACGTCGGTCCAGCGCGCCAGCCGCCGGCGCAGGTCGGCCGGCTCGCTGGCGAGCGCATGCCCCGGGTCCGGCGCCGACTGGACGACGGAGGCGTCAGCGTGGGGACCGGTCTCGGCGGCATAGAAGTCCGTCGCACCGGCCGCACCCGGCCGCAGGCGCCAGGCGACGAAGCCCAGCACGCCGGCGTGCAGCAGCGCGCTGGCGACTATCGCCAGCGGCTCGCGAAACGCCGCGCCGAAGAAGAGGTTCTCGAGGTTGGGCGTCGCGTACAGCGGGTTGGTCAGCACGCCGTGGAGGTTGATGAACGAGGCGATGGCCAGGATCACCGTCGCCCACAGCCAGCGGCGGTCGACGACGGCGACCAGCGGCAGCAGCGCGAAGGCCGGGAACAGGTACCGCTCGTGCACCCGCGTGGGCAAGACGAAGAACGCGACGCTGAGCAGGATCGCGACGAGGACCACCGAGCGCCGGTCGTCGCGCCAGGCGACGCGGGCGAGCCCGAGCAGGAAGCCGCCCACCAGCAGCGCCGCGCCGATGACGACGCCGGACAGCGGACCGAGCAGCGGCACGGTGTCCGCCGACCAGACGCCGCCGAAGGCGAAGGGTGGCCGGCCATCGGCGCCGACGAGCGCCCACGGGTTGTAGGCGTTGACGGTCAGGTACGAGTAACCGCCGGCCGTCTCGGCCATGCGCCGGATGAAGCCGGGCAGATCGAGCGAGAAGGGGGTGATCAGCGCGTAGAGCACGATCATGCCGACGACCGCCGACGAGAGCAGGCGCCACGCGCCGCGCTCCTCCTCGAACCACGTGCGCAGCGACTCCGGCACCAGCGGGCGGTAGCGCGGTCCCGAGCCCGGCGCCAGCAGGTGACGCCGCAACAGCACGACGCCGACGAGCGGCGCGAGGACGACCCCGAACTGCGGCTTGACCAGCGCCGCCAGGACGGCCAGCCCGGCGGCACCCTCCGAGTTGCCGCGGACGAGTGCGGCGACCCCCAGCAGCATGACCAGCGCGCCGACCGCGTCGGTCTGGCCCCAGATCGCCGAGTCATACCAGGTCACCGGGTTGAACAGGTAGAGGGCCGCGGCGAGCAGCGCCAGGCGCTGGCCGTCGGGGCGGGCCTGCGCCCACTGACGGACGAGCGCGAAGAGCACGGCCGCGATGGCGACGTCGGCGAGCATCGGCGGCAGCTTGATCAGGGCACTGGCGATCGTGCCCGACGCCGTGCCGGTGACGTCGGCCAGCAGATTGGCGAGGCCGCCGACGAGCCACAGCACGTAGAGGTAGCCGGGCGGGTAGTCGGCGAAGCCGGCGACGTCGTAGAAGCGGCCGGGGCCATGCTCGGCCAGCGTCAGCGCCCAGGCGGCGAACGTGCCGATGTCGGTCCGGAATCCGGAGCCCGGCAGAAGCACGTAGGCCAGCCCCAGACGCAGCAGCAGACCGATGCCGAGAAGTGTGGGAAGCGGTCCGATCGCCCGCGCCGGTCGTGGCTGCTCGACGCCCGGGCCGCGGTTGGTCTGACCGGGCGCTGTGGTCAAAGGATCAGGTCTCCCGTGAAAAGGTGACGAGAGCGCGCCGAGTATAACAAGGGACTCCGGCTGGGCCCGCCGTGCCGGCCCGGCCGACTCTCGTTACCCTTCGCCCGATGCGCCAGCGAAGTGTGAAACGCGGCGGCGGCCGGCGGCCGGCGAGCCACCCCGTGACGGCGGCAGCGGGGGGAACGGTCGCGCGCGCCGGGATTCTCGAACGGGTTCGGCGACGCGGCCGGCCGTGGCTCACGCCGGTGACACTGGCCGTCGTCGCGGCCGCCGTCTACTTCGCCTCGAACCCCTTCCGGCCGACCCTTTTCGATCACTTCGTCTGGCAGGCCGAGGCGTTCCTCGAAGGCCGCCACGCCATCCGCTGGCCGGTCCTCGGCGAGGGCGGCAACTTCTACCTCCACGACGTGATGCCGCTCTTCGGCCGGCCGGGCTTCGGGCTGATCCCCTTTCCGCCGCTGCCGGCGATCCTGCTCATGCCGCTGGTCGCGATCTGGGGCGTCAGCGTCGACCAGTCGATCGTGGCGTCGCTGATCGGCGGGCTCAACGTCGGGCTGGCATGGGTCGTCGCCCGGCGCATCACCGGCAACGGCAGGGCGGCCCTGCTGGCAACGCTGTTCTTCGGCTTCGGCACGGTCCACTGGTACGCGGCGATGCTGGGCAGCACCTGGTACTACGCCCACGTCGTCGCCATCACGTTCGCGCTGCTGGCGATCATCGTCGCCCTCGGCGGGGAGAGCGTCGGCGGACATCTCTCCCACTCTGGCAACGAGCGCGCCCAGATTTGGCGCCGGCTGCTCGACGGCCGCCAGTTCGTCGCCGGCTTGCTGCTCGGTCTGGCCGCCCTCGCCCGCCTGCCCGTCATCTTCGGTGCGCCGTTCCTGCTCTACGTCGGCGGTGGGAGCTTCCTGCGGCGTGGCCTGATGGCCGGCCTCGGCGCGCTCATCCCGGTGAGTCTGCTGCTCGCCTACAACATGGTGACGACCGGCCAGCTGATCCATCCGGCGTACGACTTCCTGTACCGGTTCGAGTACACCCCCCGGCCCGACCTGATCAACCGCGATTGGATGATCCAGGACCCGCGCTACCTGCCGCAGAACACGGTGATCATGCTCGCCTGGCCGCCCGTCGTGCGGCCCGAGTGCGGGCTCGCCGCGCTCCTCGATCCGGCCTGCCCGACGATCGCTCCCGACCCGCTCGGAATGAGCCTGATCCTGACCAGCCCCGCCTACCTGCTGGCCGTGCCCGTGCTGCTGCGCCAGTGGCGGCGACGGCTCGTCCAGGGGACCGGCCTGGCCGTGCTGGCGATCGCGGTCTTCAACCTGATGCACTTCAGCCAGGGCTGGGTCCAGTTCGGGTACCGCTTCAGCAACGACTTTGCGCCGTTCGCGCTCGTCCTCGTCGCGCTGGCCATCGCCCGCCTCGGCGTCCGGCCGCTGACCGTCGGGCTGGTGGCTGCTTCCGTCCTGATCAACGCGTGGGGCGTCTACTGGGGCATCGCGTTCCGGTGGTAACGGCGCGTCCGCTGCTGCGCGGCGCTCCGCTGCTGGCCGGGCTGCTGGTGTTCTTTCCGGCCCTCGCGCTCTACGTGCGCACGCTGCTGCCCGACGTCGGCGTGTGGGACACGGCCGAGTTCCAGACGGTCGGCATCGTCCTCGGCATCGCCCACCCCACCGGTTACCCGAGCTACACCCTTCTCGGCTGGGTCGCGTCGGTCGTGCTGCAGCCGTTCGGCGAGCCGGCGCTGCGCGCCAACCTGCTGTCGGCGCTGCTGGCTGCCGCCGGCGGCGGCCTGGTCGCGGCGGCAACGACCATCCTGACGCGCCGTGCCGTCATCGGCGTCGCGGCCGGCGGCGCGCTCGCCGTCAGCACGGCGGCGTGGGCGATCGCCACGCGCGCCGACGCCCACGCCCTCCATCTCGCGCTGGTGGCGCTGGTGCTGCTGCTGCTCGTGGCGTGGGCCGAGCGCGAGCGCAGCGGCCTGCGCGCGGACGGCCTGCTGCTCGGCGCGGCCGTCGTCTTCGGCGTGTCGCTGGGCAACCACGCGCTGACCGTGCTCCTTGCCCCGGGCATTGCCCTGTTCCTGCTGACGATCGCGCCGCGCCTGCTGCTCGACCGGCCGCGGCTGGTGCTGGCGGGCGCGCTTGCCCTCGGCCTGACGACGCTCGCGCTGTACGGCTACCTGCCGTTGCGCTCGGCGATGGACCCACCGCTCGACTACGCCAACCCGCAGACTTGGGAAGGCTTCCGCTACCTCGTCCTGGCCGAGCAGTTCCGCGGCAGCTTCCGGCCGCTGCCGCCGCTCGACGAGGCGCTCGCGACGATCGGGCGCGAGACGCTGGAGGATTTCGGCGCGGCGGCGGTGCTGGCCCTCGCCGGCCTCGTCGTGGCGGTCTTCCGCCGGCCGCGGCTGCTGCTGATGCTGGGCGCCTGGTTCGTCATCAGCTGGGTCTTCGCCCTCGGCTACATCAACGCCGACATCGAGCGCTACCGGCTGGCGCCCTTCGTGGCCGTCGCCGTGCTGGCCGGCGTCGGCGTCGGCGGCATCCTCGACGGGCTGGCCCGCGCCTGGCCCCGGTGGGCGCCCGTCGCGCGCAACTGGCCTGCCTCGAACCCGGCGCGCGTCGCGACCGCGCTGCTGCTGGCCGTCCTGCTGCTGGCGCCGGTCATGCAGGTCGTGCCCGACCGCTTCGACGAGGTCGACCAGTCCGACTGGCACTTCGCCCGCGAGTGGCTCGACGCCGTCCTGCCCCAGCTCGAGCAGGACGCCGCCGTCGTCAGCTGGTGGGGCTTCTCGACGCCGCTGTGGTACGCCCAGTTCGTCGAGGGCGCGCGGCCCGACGTCTTCGTCGCCGACGACCGCGTCCGCCTCGACCGGGATCTCGGTGACGCGATGGCCTACATCGACGACAACCTCGGCCGACGGCCGCTGTACCTGATCCGGCTGGCGCACGACATGCCGGCCTTCCGCGAGCGCTACCTGCTGACCCCGCTCGACGCGCCGGCGTGGGGCCCGGTCTACCGCGTCGACGGCCGGCGTCGCTAGGGCCGCACCTATAATCGGCCGCGTGACCGACCATCCCGACCAGCCCGCCGGCCGGTCACGCGTCCCCGCCCTCTCCTTCTTCTTCCCGGCGCACAACGAGTCGGCCAACCTCGAGGGCCTCGTCGACGAGGCGCTGGCCGTCCTGCCCACCCTCGCCGACAGCTTCGAGATCATCGCCGTCGACGACGGCAGCCGCGACGAGACGCCGCACATCGCCGACCGCCTGGCCGGCGCCCACGAGGCGGTGCGCGTCGTCCACCACGAGGTCAACCGCGGCTACGGCGCGGCGCTCCTCTCCGGCTTCGCCGCCGCGCGCCACCCGCTGATCTGCTTCCAGGACGGCGATCGCCAGTTCAGGGTCGCCGATCTCGGGCCGCTGCTCGACCGGCTCGCCGACGACGATCATCCCGACGTCGTCGTCGGCTACCGCCTGCGCCGCGCCGACCCGATCGTCCGGCTGCTCTACGCGCGCGCCTACCGCCTGGCCCTGCGCATCTTCTTCGGCCTGCGCGTACGCGACCCGGACTGCGCCTGCAAGCTCTTCCGCCGCGAGGCGCTCGACGGCATCCGCATCGAGTCTGGTGGCGCGTTCATGAGCGCCGAGCTGCTGATCAAGCTGCGTGAGCGCGGGCGGAGCGTCGTCGAGACCGGCGTGCCCCACTACCCGCGGACGGCCGGCAGCCCGACCGGCGCCAGGCCGAGCGTCGTATTGCGGGCGGTAAAGGACTTCTGGCTGCTGCGCCTGCGCCTCTGGCTGCGCCGCGCGCCCGCCCTCGAACGCGGCCGGCCGGTGCTGCCCGAAGCGGCGGCCCGGCCTGCTCCCTAGTCGAGCCGGCGCCGCTCCTCCGGCTCCTCGCCGGGCAGGTCGATGTTGAGCGAGTTGACGAAGTCGCGGAAGACCGACAGCTTCTCCTCTTCCTCGCTCTCGGGCACCACCCCGGCGCGATCGAGAACGGCGTCCGTGGCGAAGATCGGCACGCCCGCCCGGACGGCGAGGGCGATCGCGTCGCTGGGCCGCGCGTCGACATCGACCGACCGCCCGTCGAGCTCGAGGTGGAGCCGGGCGCGGAAGGTGTCGTCGGCGAGGTCGGAGACGATGATCTGCTTGAGCACGACGCCCAGCTCGTCGAGCGTCTGCGAGAAGAGGTCGTGGGTCATCGGCCGCTCGGGCGTGACGCCCTGCAGGCGCATCGCGATCGCGTTCGCCTCCCACGGCCCGATCCAGATCGGCAGGTACCGCTCGCGGCCGGTGTCACGCAGGATGACGACGTGCTGCGAGGAGAGCATATGGACACGCACGCTCTCGACGACCATCTCGTTGAGTCCGGACGACATCGCGTCGATTCTAATACCGGGCCGGCCGACTACGGCTCGGGCGTCGTGCGCGGCGTCCGGCGCGGCCGCTCGGTCGGCTCGGTCGTCGGCGCGCTCGGACTGGCCTGCGGCGGCGGCGAGCCGAGGCCGGGCGACGGCGACGGCTCGGGCTGCTCGGGCGCCTCGAGCACCGTCGTCAGGATCGATCCGCCGTTGGCCCACACCAACAGCGGCGGCTCGAGCTCACCACGCTCGATGATGACGATGTCGCGCACGCCGCGGAAGGCGGGCGAGCCGTCGGCCGCGACGAACTGTTCGAGGTAGGCGCCGTCGGCCTTGTTGTAGGCGATGATCCGCTCGTGTGACGCGTCCCAGACGTACAGCCGGCCGACGCCGCGGGTGCCGGTGGCGGCCATCCGCGCCAGGTCGAAGCCGGGCCGCAGGTCGGCGGCGTCGGGCGGCGTGTCGAGCTCGAACGTCGTGCGCCGGCCGTTGAAGTAGCGCAGCAGCGCGTTCGACGTGACGGCGTAGATGTCGCCGTCGATGTGTAGCTGGCGGAAGGCGGCGACGTTCTCGCCCTCGCTCACGAAGTAGGGCGTCGGCGGGCGGAAGCCGCTGCCGTCGGCGACCGGCTCGTAGCGCAGGATCTGGCGCGACGTGGGATGAGGCACGTACAGCCGGTACTGGCTCTGCTCGGCGTCGATCAGGAAGGTCGCGATGTCGACGACGTCGGGCCCCCACTGCTGGTCGCCGCTGACGCGTATCTGGCCGAGCGTGCCGCCGCCGCTCGATCGCCAGCGCCAGAGCGAGCCGCGGACGTCGACGATGACCAGGTCGAGCCCGCCGCGGGCGAGCAGCATCGGTGCGCCGATGCCCGCCTCCGGCCCCTCGCCGGCGGCCACGACGGTGATCGAATCGCCGGTCTCCGGATCGACCCGGATGACGGAGCGGTCGGCGATGACGTAGTACGCCTCGTCCGGGCCGACCACCAGTCGGCTGATCTCGGCGCCCTCGGGCACGCTGTACAGCTCCTCGGAGCTGACGCGATGGGTGCCGTACAGCCGGTCGAGGCCGCCGGCGACCTGCGCGCGCAGCTCGTCCAGCGCGGCCTGGTCGACGCCCGCGCCGGCGGCGCGGTCCAGGTCGGCCCACGCCCCCTGCAGCTCGCGGCGCGCTGCGCTGCGGTCGTTGACGAGCAGGTTCGCCGGCCCGAAGACCTGCGCCACGCGCTGCTGCGCCGAGCGATAGGCCGCCTCGCCGACCGACACCTGCAGGATGGGGTTCTCCTGCGCCCGGCCGGGCCCGCCCCACCACCACAGGCCGACGCCCAGCGCACCGATGACGAGGATGAACGTGAACAGCGCCGTCGCTGCGCGCCGCTGCGTCTCGCGGCGTGACGCCTCGGGCTTGATCCGCCGGTACGACGTCCGCCGCTGGGGCATCAGGTCGAGCAGCGCGGTGACGCCCTGGCTGAACGCGTCGCGCAGCAAGCTGCGCGCCGCCACGGCGCGGTCCTGCACCGCCGACGCGGCGTCGGCGAACTGGTCGGCCAGCGGGATCGGCGAGCGCATTGGCGCGCCGGCCAGCGGCTCCGACGGGCTGACCGGCACAAGGCGGTGCTCGACGCGCGACAGCGAAACCTCCGTCGCCTCGATGGCCAGCACCGCGTCCGAGCCCTCGCCGCCGGCGGCCACGAAGAGGTGGTGCAGGTGCTCCACCGCCGACTGCGGATGGAGCGTCACGACGGCGTTCTTAAGCTCTTCCGTGCCGACGACGTCGACCAGGTTGCGCGAGCACAGCACCAGCGAGTCGCCGACGCCGAAGTCGCCGCGCCAGACGTCGATGCGCAGCGTGTCGGAGGCGGGCAGCCCGTCACCCGCCTCGTGCTCGGGCATCAGCAGCCGGGCGGCGCGGACGAGGAAGGTCTCGGCGTCGCCGGTCGTCGCGACGTAGAGCTCGGTGCCGCGCACGACGGCCGCCGCCACGCCGAGCGAGCCGGGCGGCAGGCCGCTTCCCTCGCGGGCGTGGCGCAGCCGCCGGCTGGCGCTGCGGATCGCCTTCTCGAGGCAGATCGCAATGCCCGCCGACTCGTCGTAGTAGTACTCGCGGCGGATGACGTCGGCCACCAGCTGGCAGGCGTCGCGCGCACGGCTGCCCTGCGTGCGCGAGGTGACGATGAGGTAGAGGCTGCCCTTCGTGCGCGCCTTCGAGCCAGTCGTAGGTTCGCTCACGAGCACGGCGTCGGCCGAGTTGGATAACCGCTCCTGCTCGGACACCAACCCGTACTTGAGCTGCAGCCGGGAAGCCATAGGGCGGCCTAGTCTACACGGGCGTCCGGGCCGTTCCCGGATCGCCTGTTGCGCACGACGACGCGCAGCTCGACGAGGCGCGCGCCGTCGGGCGCGCGCGCGAAGGCGTCGAGCAGCTCGCGCTGGCGGAGGCGCAACTCCTGGGCCATCACCGGCGTGGCGGCGGCGACGATCAATGCCGGCGGCTGGATCGCGAGCAGCCACGTCTCACCCGCGCCGCCGAGCACGCGCTCGGCGGCGAGGCGCTGCCAGGCGGCCATCTGGCGCGAACACTGGAGCTCGTCCTGGATGCCCAGGCTGGAGGCCACCTCCGGCAGCAGGTCGCC
>CAYRMQ010000025.1:0-6817 GCA_964425305.1 uncultured Anaerolineaceae bacterium
GAGACGTCGACCGGCGTGACCAACCCGCTGGCCGAGCTGGCCGCCGCCGTCCGCGCCACGGAGCCCGAAGCGCTGATCATCGTCGACGGCGTCAGCGGCCTCGGCGCCGTGCCTTTCGAGACCGATGCGTGGGACCTCGACGTCGTCGCCACCGGCTCCCAGAAGAGCTGGATGGTGCCGCCCGGACTGGCCATGGTCAGCGTCTCGGAGCGCGCCTGGCGCGCCGCCGAGCAGGCGCGCATGCCGCGCTTCTACTTCGACCTGGCCGAGGCGCGCCGCTACCGCGACAACGGCGAGACGCCGTGGACGCCGGCCGTCGGTGTGCTGCTCCAGATCGACGTCGCGCTGGGCCTGCTCGAGGACGAGGGCTACGAGCGCGTCTTTGCCCGCCACGCCGCCTGCGGCGCGGCCGCCCGCGCCGGCCTGACCGCGCTGGGCTTTCGCCTGCTGGCCGACCCGGCCCATGCATCGGACACCGTCACCGCCGCCTGGCTGCCCGACGGCGTCGAGTGGAAGGCCTTCAACCGCCAGCTGCTCGACCGCGGGCTGGTGCTCGCCGGCGGCCAGGGCAAGCTGGCCGGCAAGATCCTGCGCATCGGCCACCTCGGGTCGGTCGACGCCGACGACGTCGTCGCCGCCATCGAGACGATCGAGCGCGGCGCCCTCGCGCTGGGCCTGCCCGTCGAGCAGGGCGCCGGCCCGCACGCCGCGCGCGAGGCCGCGCGCGCGGCTGCACGCGACGCCGCGCCGGGAGCCGCCCAGGGAGCGGTGCCCACGCCGGCGTGAGGATCCTCGTCGCCGAGCCACTGGCCGAGGAAGGCCTGGCGCTGCTGCGCGCCGAGCACGAGGTCGACGTCGCCGCCCGCGAGAGCCGCGCCGACTTCCTGCGCCGGCTGCCCGGCTACGAGGCGCTCGTCGTGCGCAGCCAGGTCGACGTCGACGCCGAGGCCTTCGCCGCCGGCAGGCGGCTGGTCGTCGTCGGCCGGGCGGGCGTGGGCGTCGACAACATCGACCTCGACGCCGCCACGCGCGCCGGCGTGACCGTCGTCAACGCGCCGACGGCGAACACCGTCGCCGCCGCCGAGCACACGCTTGGGCTGCTCTATGCCCTCGCCCGCCGCATCCCCGCCGCCGACGCGTCGCTGCGGGCGGGCAAGTGGGAGCGCTCGCGCTTCCTCGGCCAGGAGCTGCGCGGCAAGACGCTGGGCATCGTCGGGCTGGGCAAGATCGGCATGGCCGTCGCCCAGCGGGCGCGGGCAATGGAGATGGAGCTGCTCGGCAACGACCCGTTCGTGACGGAGGAGGCGGCCGCCCAGCACGGCATCCGCCTGCTGCCCCTGCCGGAGCTGCTCGAGCGCGCCGACGTGCTGACCGTTCACGTGCCGCTGACCCATGCCACGCGCGGGCTGATCGGCGCCGACCAGCTGGCCTGCATGAAGCCGACCGCCCTGCTCGTCAACGTCGCCCGCGGCGGCGTGGTCGACGAGGCCGCGCTCTCCGCCGCGCTGCACCAGGGCAGGCTGGCCGGCGCCGCCGTCGACGTCTTCGAGAACGAGCCGCCGGCCGGCTCGCCGCTGCTCGGCGCGCCCAACACCGTCCTGACGCCGCACCTCGGCGCCTCGACCGAGGAGGCCCAGGCACGCGTCGCCGTCGAGACCGCCCAACAGATCCTCGACGTGCTCGCCGGCCGCTCGGCGCGCTACGCCGTCAACGCCCCGCTGGTCACGCCCGAGACCGAGCAGGCGCTCGTGCCGTACCTGCCGCTGGCCCGCACGCTGGGCCAGTTCTACGCCCAGTTCGCGCCGACACTCGAGAACCTGACGCTCGAGCTGGCCGGCGAGATCGCCGACTACGACAGCGCACCCGTTGCCGCCGCCCTGCTGGCCGGCCTGCTCGAGACGGCCACCGACGAGCGGGTCAACGCGATCAACGCGCCGCTGCTCGCCCGCGAGCGCGGTCTCCACCTCGCCGAGCGCAGGACGAGCGAGAGCCCGCGCTACCAGTCGCTGCTGACGGTCTCGGGCGCGACGACCGTCGCCGGCACGGTCAGCGGCAGCGAGGCGCGCCTGGTGCGCCTGGGCGACTACTGGGTCGACATGCCGCCCGCGCGCTGGATGCTCGTCACGCGCCACCAGGACCGGCCGGGCACGATGGGCCGCATCGGGCTGATGCTCGGCGAGGCCGACGTCAATATCAGCGCGATGCACCTCGGGCGGCGCGGCCCGCGCGCCGACGCGCTGATGATCCTCGCCCTCGACGACCCGGTGCCCGTGGCGGTCGCCGACAGGATCCGCGCCCACGAGGCGGTCCTCGACCTGTGGCTGATCCGGCTGCCGGCGTGAGCTCGGCGTCGCCGCTCGTCCCAGCGGCGCTGGCCGCGTCGCTGGTGCTCGTCCGCCACGGTGAGTCGGTGTGGGTCGCCGAGGGCCGCTTCCAGGGCCGGCGCGACCCGCCGCTGTCCGAGCTGGGCCGGCGCCAGGCGGAACTTGTCGCACGGCGCCTTGCCGACCCCGCCGCCGGCGCGGCGCTGCCCATCCCGGCCGGCACGCCCGTCGGCGTGTGGCACTCCCCGCTCAGCCGGGCGGCCGAGACGGCGCGGCTGATTGCCGCTGCGCTGCCCGGGACGGCGGCCAGGCCGTGTGATGACCTGACCGAGATCGCGCAGGGCGAGTGGGAGGGCCTGCTGCACAGCGAGGTCAGCGCGCGCTGGGTGTCCGAGCTGGCGGCGTGGCGGCGCAGCCCGACGACCGATCACGCCCCCGGCGGCGAGCCGCTGCTGGCGGCGGCCGAGCGAGTGCGCCGGGCGCTGGCCGAGCTCAGCGGCGCCCTTGCACCGGAGCGAGCCCCGGCGCGTCGCGCGCCGGGACCGCCGCCGCCGCCCGGCAGGATGCCCGGCTACCCGGCACCGCCGGACGACGCAACGCCCGCGCGGTGGGCGGTGCTCGTCGCCCACGACGGCATCTTCCGCCTTGTGCTGATGACGCTGCTCGGCGTACCGTACGAGCGCTTCTGGTCGTTCCCGTTCAACCTCTGCGCGATCAGCGTCGTGTCGTTGAGCGAGGGAGTCGCCGTGCTGCGTGCCCACAACCTCTCCGACCACCTCGCCCCGCTGGCCGCCGCCGAGCGGGCGGCCGAGGAGGCGCGCGGAGACCGGCGCGGCGCGCTCTGACACGCACGGCTGACCGACATGCTGGCCCGCACGCAGGAGCTGTGGCAGGACATCCGCTCGAGCTGGTGGTTCGTGCCGCTGGTGATGGCCGCCGGCGCCGTCGTCCTGTCGTTCGTCACGACGACCCTCGACGCGCGCTTCGCCGACACCTTCGCGCAGTTCGGGCTCTACGCCGGCGGCGCAGAGGGCACGCGCTCGACACTGGAGACGGTCGCCGGCTCGATGATCACCGTCGCCGGCGTCGCCTTCTCGATCGCGATCGTCGTCATGACCCTCGCCTCGTCCCAATTCGGACCGCGCCTGCTGCGCACCTTCATGCGCGACGCGGGCAACCAAATCACGCTCGGGACCTTCGTCGCGACATTCCTGTTCAGCGTGCTCGTGCTGCGCACGGTGCGCAGCGACGACGGCACGGCCGCCGGCGAGTTCGTGCCGCACCTATCGGTGACGGTGGCGATCCTGCTCACCGTCGCCAGCCTCGTCGTGTTCATCTACTTCATCCACCACTCGGCGCGCTCGATCCAGGTCAGCCAGATCATCCACGCGGTCGGCAAGGACCTGGACCGGGCGATCGACGACCTCTACCCCGAGCAGATCGGCGAGGACGCCGCCTCCGGCGCGGTCAGCGCGCCCGAGGCCGCGGACGCGGCCGTCGTCGAGAGCACCACCAGCGGCTATGTTCAGCTGATCAGCGCGCGCGACCTCATGCGCACCGCCGCGAACGACGACGTGGTCGTCGAGCTGCTGCTCGTGCCGGGAGACTTCGTCATCGAGGGCACCGCACTGGCGAGGGTCGTCCCTGGCGAGCGCTTCGACGACGAGCTGGCCGACAGGATTCGCGGCGCCTTCGCCATCGGCGAGCAGCGGACCGAAGCGCAGGACCTCGGCTTCGCCTTCGACCAGCTCCAGCAGATCTGCCTGCGCGCCCTCTCACCGGCGGTCAACGACGCGCTGACGGCGGTCATGTGCATCGACCGCATGGCCGCCGCGCTGGCGCGCCTCGCCGAGCGCGACATGCCCAACCGGCTGCGCGCCGACGAGGATGGCGTCCTGCGCGTCATCGCCCGACCCGTGACGCTCGTCTCGATGCTCGAAACGGCCTTCGCCGAGATCCGCCGCTCGGCGCGCGGCAACGTCACGGTCAGCTGGCGGCTCCTGTCGGCGCTGGGCATGATCGGCTCGCGGGCTCGGCGCGTGGAGGATCTCGAGGCGCTGCGCGAGGCCTGCCGCCGCCTGATCGACGAAGCCGCCACCGACGTGGCGGCGGCCGACCTCGCCGCCTTGCGCGAGGCTCAGCGCGAGGCGCTGGCGATGATGGACGACCGCCGGCGCCAGCCGAGCGCCGCCTGAGGCTCGAGCACGCGAGGCTCAGCTGCCCAGCTGGCGGCCTTCGAGCCGGACCGTCAGCCGCGCGATCTCCTGGCGCATGGCCTGCACCTCCTCCGCCAGCCGCCGCTCATGCGCGTCGCCGAAGGGCAGCTCGCGACCGAGGCCCAGAAAGTGGCTGGCGATCGTCGCCGTCACGTAGCCGAAGACGCCGATGGCGTAGGCCGACAGCAGCCAGCCCACGATGCGGCCCTCGGGCGTGACGGGCGACGTCTCGGTGCCGATCGTCGTCATCGTCATCGCCGTCCACCACAGCGCCTCGCCGTAGTTGACGATGCCCGCGCCATCGGGCGCACCGGCGGCCGCCTCGAAGAAGAGTAGCCCGGTCGAGCCGACGACGACGACGAGCAGCGTCAGCGCCACGACGTAGACGAAGCGCGTCCGGTCGAGCGTCCGCGACAGCGCGCCCATGCCGCGGTTGAACGAGGTCAGCAGGCGCAGCAGGGTTGCCGAGCGGACGGCGCCCGCGGCGCGCAGGAAGCGCAGCGCCGTCAGCGCGCGCAGCGCGCGCAGCGCGGGCAGGAGCAGCGCCGCGACCTTCAGCCAATTGCCGCGCAGGTAGGCCGCCCGATCGGGCGCGATCACCAGCTCGATCGCCACCTCCAGCACGAAGACGGCCCAGATCAGGTAGATGAGCGCATCGAGGCGAGCGTCGGTGCCGACGACGAACTCGAGCACGAGCAGGCCCAGCCAGACGAAGGCGAGCATCGCCAGCGGGCCGGCCAGCATGCGGTCCAGCCAGCGCAGCGTCTGCCAGCGCTCTGACTGTTCAGCCAGCTTCAGGTCGTTGTCGTTTGCCATCTCTATCCTCCCGCCGCGTGCCCGATTTGGGCGCGACCATAGCGCGGCGGAGGCGACGGAGGCGTTACGGAAGCGACGGAGGCGTTACTCGATGGAGCGCGGACCGCGCATTCGCGGCAGGCGCGGCCGCCGCCAGAGCAGGCGCAGCAGCCCGACGCGGACGCGCGCGTAGGCGCGGCGCAGGCTCTCCAGCGCGTCACTCTGCAGCTGTCGCGCGCCGTAGGTCGTTTCGACCTTGGCCGCGGCGACGACCTGTAACTCGGGCCGCACCGCCGGCACCACCTGGCCGAGGCTGTCGGCGTACTCGTAGACCGTCTGCGTCGGGCGCGGGCCGTGGCCGAAGCGGGCGGCGATGCGGGCCACGCTGCGGTAGGCGAGCTCGGGCTCGGTTGCCGGCAGGCGCCGCAGCCGGGCGAGAACGAACAGGCCGATCGCGGCCAGCCCGATCACGATGGCGACCATCAGCGCGGCGAGGTTGTTGGTGCCGCCTTCCCCGCCGCCCGGCACGAGCGGCAGCTGGCCCGGGCGATCAGGCCCGAGTATCCCTTCTTCGTCGATGAAGAAGGGCGTCGGCGGGACGAGCCCGGCGGGGCGCGGCGTCGCCACCGGCGGGCCGGCCTCGAGCTCGGTCGGCCGGTTGAGGTTCTCGCTGTTGCCCGGCGTCGGGTCGAAGGTGACCCAGCCGTAGCCGGGGAAGTAGACCTCGACCCACGCGTGCGCCGCGCTGCGCGGCACCTCCCACATGCCCTCGGCGTTGAGCCGGCCGGGCAGGTAGCCGAGCACGTAACGCGACGGGATCTGCTGCGTGCGCAGGAGCATCACCATCGACGAGGCGAAGTACTCGCAGAACCCGCGGCGCATGCCCGGACTCAGGAAGCAGTCGACCACGTTGCGGCCGGTGCAGTAGCCGGTCACGTCGGTCTGGTACGAGAAGCGGCTGCTGCGCAGGTAGTCCTGGACGGCCTTGGCGAAGTGGTACGGATCGCGCTTGTCCTGCGGCAGGTTGTTGAGGATCTCCTCCGCCACGCGGTACGTCGGCTCGCCGATCGAGCCTTCCCTGATCTCGACGTAGCGCTCGACCCACGTCGGATAGCCGACGCCGGCGGCGGCCAGCTGGTTGCCGGTCAGCGCGCCGTCGCCGTCGGTCACGCGGACCGCTGCGCGGACGGTGTAGGGCACGCCCTGCGTCATGCCACCGGGCAGCCGGCCGGCGACGAAGCCGCCGGCGCCGCCGTCCTCCTCGACGTGGAGCTGCACCTCGGCGCGATGGCTCATCTCGATCGGCCCGTCGGGCGCGACGAAGACGTGCCCGCCGATCTCCTCGGGCACGACCTCGACGATGACCTGGCTGCGGCCGTCGGCCTCGACCAGCGACTCGGCTGTCGGGCCGAGGAGGTCCTCGCCGGGCTCGACGACGCGCGTCTCGCGATTGGTCTGCTGCCAGCTGCGCCCGTCGAACGA
>CAYRMQ010000025.1:6917-30827 GCA_964425305.1 uncultured Anaerolineaceae bacterium
TTGGCCGCCAGCGCGATCGAGCCGACCATCGAGAAGGCGATGAAGACGGCGCCGGTGCGCAGGAACGCGCCGGCGACGCTCGAGCTGTCGCCGATCGCCCGCGCCCGCCAGCTGTGGACCTGGTGCAGCAGGTTCAGCCGGACCAGCAGCAGCAGCGCGGCGGCGGCGAAGACGACGATGTGAAGGTACTGCTCGCGCACGGTCAGCGCGACGTTGACCATCAGCGGCACGGCGGCGACGGCGATGGCCGGCAGGGGCCGCTGGCGGCGGAAGACGGACATCGCGCCGAACTGGCCGGCGGCCCACAGCACCGCGCCGATCGTCAGCAGGAACACCGACGTCTCCGACGAGCGGATCTGGAGAACGACGACGTCATCGACGAAGGTCCCAACCGACAGGCTGACCGCGCGCATCCGATCGAGCAGCCCGGCCTCGGGCGAGATCGACGAGCCGATCGCCTGCAGCAGGAACATGGCGCCGACCGCCGCACCGAGGGCGTGCGCGCGGATCGTGCCGATGTTGCTCTTGGCAAGGACCAGCCCGACGAGCACGGCGAGCAATGCACCGAGCGGCAGGAAGGCCGTCTGCGTCGTGCGCGTGTCCCTTATGTAGCCGACCCATACCGCGTCGTCGATGGCGACGGCGACGACGGCGAGCATGACCGCCAGCGCGAGGATGGCCGTCCAGCCCTCCTGCGGCAGGAAACGCGAGCGCTCGACCTCCTCGGCCGAGGTGCGGCTGGCGCGCTGGGCGGCCTGCCCGAACAGCGGCGAAGTGCCGCTCATCGGGGCACTACCTCGGCGGCGGGCGAACGTGTGACCATCTGCTCGGCCAGCGACGGGCCGGGCACGAGCAGAGTCGGCAGCAGGTCATGCTCGGCAAGGGCGTGGGCAAGGGCGCGCGAGTTGACGCGCAGGCTGTCGAGTGCCGTCTGGTCCGCCTCCGGCGGATGCCTGCGCAGGCCGTGTCCGAGGAAGGCAACGGCGTCGGGCACCACGACGAGGCTGGTCACGCCGCGCGAGCGAAGCGTCGTCAAGGGTCGCACCCACTCGCGGTCGGTCGACGGCGTGATGACGACGGCGGTCATGCCGCGGCGCAGGCGGGCGGCGCCCTCGATCAGCACGTCGCCCAGGCGCCGGTTGCCGTCGGCCTGGACTGCCGCCAGCAGCTGCAGCACCTTCTGGTGCTGGCGCGGCCCGCGGTCGGCGGGCAGGATCATCGTCCGGCCGCCCGACGCGCTCATGCCCAGGGAGCGGTTCTCGAGTAGCGCGCGGGCGGCGATCGAGGCCGCCGCCCGGACGGCGTACTCCAGCGTCGACTCGTCACCGCTGCCGACGTGCACCGTCGCGTCGAGGTCCAGGAAGATCCACACATCGGCGGTCTGCTCGAGGTCGAACTCCTTGACCTGCAGCTCGGCCTGGCGGGCGCTGCTGCGCCAGTGGATGCGGTTGTAGGCGTCGCCCGGCGCGTACGGCCGGATCGTCGTCACGTGCGGCGTCGTCTGGGCCGTCCGGACGGGATGGGCGTGCGGCCCCTCGATCTGCGCCGGCGGCAGGCGCCAGCCGGGCAGCGACTCGACGCGCGGGTAGACGATGACCGTCGAGGTCTTGCCGACCGACGCATACGACTCGAAGAAGCCGAACGGGTCACCGGTGCGGATGACGAGCTGCTCGACGCGGTAGTGGCCGCGGCGCGTCAGGCCGACGCTGGCGCTCCACGACTTCTCGCCGCGCGGCCCGAGCGAGATTGCCCGGCCGGGCAGCGGATTGGGCAGCGTGCTCGGGTTGTGCACCTCCAGCCACGGCTTGGGCAGGCGGCTGGTGTTGCGCACGGTGTACGTCGCGCGCAACCGGTCACCGACCTCGGCGTGCAGGCGATCGAGGACATAGCCGGCCTCCAGGTCGGCCAGCCCGAAGCGCGTCATGACGTACGAGCCGCCGGCAACGACGATGCCCAGGTACAGCAGGAAGAAGAGGAACTCCGCACCCGTCGAGAACGCCGTCACGACGAGGACGGCGGCGACGGTGATGATCTGCAGCCGGCGGACCATCATCCCGTGCGCTAGGCGGAGGGCACGCCGGATCGCTCGGGCCTGCTGCGCGGCGCCTCGATCGGTACGCTCTCGAGCATCTCCTGGACGATCCGCTCGGCGCTGACGTCGCGCACCGTCGCGGCCGTCTTGACGATCAGCCGGTGGGCGAGCGCGGGCACGGCCAGCGCCTTGATGTCGTCGGGGATGACGTAGTCACGGCCGGCGAGCGCGGCATACGCCTGGCCGGCGCGGTACAGCGCCAGCGAGCCGCGCGGCGATGCGCCGAGGTAGACGTCGGGATGGGTGCGGCTCTCGTTGACCAGCCGGACGATGTAGTCGCTGACCGCCGAGTCGACGTAGATCTCGCGGATACCGCTCTGCATCTGGCGGACCTCGTCGACGGTCGCCACCTCGGAGATCTCGTCCAGCGGATGCGTCCGCTTCTGCTCGTCGAGGATGACGATCTCCTCCAGCGGCTCGGGGTAGCCGAGGCGCAGGCGGAGCATGAAGCGGTCGAGCTGGGCCTCGGGCAGGGCGAAGGTGCCCTCGTACTCGATCGGGTTCTGAGTGCCGATGACGAGGAATGGCTCGGGCATCTTGTGGGTCACGCCGTCGATCGTCGCTTGCCGCTCCTCCATGCACTCGAGCAGCGCCGACTGCGTCTTGGGCGTGGCCCGGTTGATCTCGTCGGCGAGCACGATCTGGGCCATGATCGGCCCGGGCCGGAACTCGAACTCCTGCGTCTTCTGGTTGTAGATCGACAGGCCGGTGACGTCCGACGGCAGCAGGTCGGGCGTGAACTGGATGCGGCGGAACGTGCAGCCGAGGCTCTTGGCGATGGCCTTGGCGAGGACGGTCTTGCCGGTGCCCGGCACGTCCTCGATGAGCAGGTGGCCCTGGCACAGCAGGCCGACGAGCGCGAGGCGGACCTCGTTGTGCTTGCCGACGATGACGCGCTCGACGTTGGCGACGACCTTCTCGCCGGATTCCTGGATCTTTGCCACTTGGTCGCTTCCCTCGTTACGAAACGGCTCTACCCCTAACCCGTTCGGTCCGGCGGATGGCGCTTGGAGATAGTACGTCCGAAGCCCAAATCGGGTTTCCCTGAGCCGCCCGCCCCGGCGCAGACGGCGGGCGCCGGAGTGGATACCCTCAACCGATGCCCAGCCCGCGGCCGAGCCGCCATCCAGGCCGCGCCGGCGAGCGCGCGCCGCTGGCGCTCGCCGTCGACGTCGGCAGCTCGTCCGTCCGCGCCATCCTCTACGACCGCCGTGGATGGGTCGTCGACGGCTGCTCGGTGCAGCTCGGCTACAGCATGCACTCGACGGCGGAGGGTGGCGTCTTCGTCGCCGTCGACCGGCTGCTCGACCTCGTCGGGCAGGCGCTCGACGAGCTCGTCGGGCGCGCCGGCGACCGGCTGGGCGAGCTCGCCGCGGCCGGCCTGACCTGCTTCTCGCACAGCCTCGTCGGGCTCGACGGCGACGGTCAGCCCGTCACGCCGGTCCTGTCGTGGGCCGACACGACGAGCGCCGCCGCCGCCGATGCGCTCCGCGGGAGCCTCGACGGAGGTGCGGTCTGGCGCCGCACGGGCGCGCCGCTGCACGCCAGCTACTGGCCGGCGCGCATCCACCGCCAGCGCGCCGTCCGGCCGGACGTGCGGCGCTGGTCCGGCTTTGGCGAGCTGCTCGGGGAGTGGCTGACCGGCCGTCGCGCGGCAAGCATCTCGATGGCCTCGTCGACGGGCCTCCTCGACCGGGCAAGCGACGACTGGGACGAGGAGCTGAGGGCGGCGCTCGAGGTGCCGCGCGCGAGCCTGCCCGAGCTCGTCGCCGACGACGAACCGCTGGGTCGGCTGCGCAGCGAGCACGGCGCCCGCTGGCCGGCTCTCGCCGGCGTGACCTGGTTTCCGGCGTGGACGGATGCCGCCTGCGGCAACGTCGGCCTCGGCTGTCGCGGGCCGGAACGGGCGGCCCTGATGATCGGCACCTCGTCGGCGATGCGCGTGCTCCTCGACCGCCGCGACGTGGAGCCTCCGCCCGGGCTCTTCTGCTTCCGGTTGGGCGATCGCGGGTCGCTGCTCGGCGGGCAGCTGAGCGAGGGCGGCGGCACGGCGGCGTGGGTCGGCCGCCTGACGAACCGGCCGCTGGCGGAGCTGGACCGCCTCGCCGCCGAAATCCCGCCGATCGCGCACGGGCTGGTAATGCTGCCCTACCTCAGCGGCGAGCGCGGTCCCGGCTATCACGCCCGCGCCAGGGCCGTCGTCGACGGCCTGTCGCTGGGCAGCGGCGCGGGTGAGCTCTTCCGCGCGGCCCTCGAATCGGTAGCCCTCGGCCTGGGTCAGGTATACCGGTTGCTCGGCCAGGCGATCGGCAGCCCGCCGCACGTCGTCGCCGCCGGCGGCGGCGTGGCGCACTCACGCCTGTGGCCGCAGATCATCGCCGACGTCCTCGCCCGCCCGATCGAGCTGCCGGCGGCGGCCGACCAGCCGTCGGCCCGTGGCGCCGCGCTGCTCGCGCTCCACTACGCCGAAGGCGCGGCGCTCGAACAACCGCCCCCGACAGAGTCACGAGTGGTCGAGCCCGACCCCGAGCGCGGCGCGCGCTACGCCGAGCTGCTCGAGCGCCGGCTCAGCCTCTACGAGCGGATGGAGCCCGACTGGCGCTGAACGGTCAGCGCGGCAGGTCCAGGTAGAGCTCCATCAGGCCACCGGCCATCGGCACTGCCCGCTGGGCGCCGGCGCCGCCATGCTCGACGATGACGGCGATGGCGATGCGCGGGTCGTCGGCCGGCGTGTAGCCGATGAACCAGCTGTGCGGGTCCTGCTCCCCGGCCAGCTGGGCCGTGCCGCTCTTGCCCGCCGTCGGCACGCCGGGCACCTTGGCGGCGCCGGCCAGCCGCTGGCCGAAGCGGCCCTCGACGGCGAGCTGCATGGCGTCGCCGATGATGCGCGCGTCGGCCGAGGAGAGGACCTGCCGCCAGCCCTCGGGCCGGACCTCGCTCAGGTTGCCGTTCGGCGAGCGCAGTGCGTCGACGAGCTTGGGCCGCATCAGCAGCCCGTCGTTGGCGATCGTCGCCGCGACGAGCGCCATCTGCAGCGGCGTGACGAGCACCTGACCCTGGCCGTAGGCGGCGTTGGCCAGCTCGACGCGGTCGAGGAAGCCGTCCATCGGGCCGCGGCCGCCGGTCACCTGGCTGGGCTGGGTCGCCAGGTCGAAGGGCAGCCGCTCGCCGAAACCGAAGCGCTGCGCCCACTCGACGAGAGTCGCCGAACCGACGTCCAGGCCGGCATGGGCGAACCAGATGTTGCTCGAGACCTCGGTCGCCTCGTAGAAGTCGAGCGGCTGGTCGGTCTGGAAGTTGCGCGGGAAGTCGCGAATGCGGAAGCCGCTGACGAGGAAGCCCGTCTCGTACTCGTCGGGCTGGCTCTCGTACGTCGTATCGGGTGAGATGGCGCCGGAACCGAGGCCGGCGGCGGCGGTCACGATCTTGAAGACCGAGCCGGGCACGTACAGGCCCTGCGTCGCGCGGTTGAGCAGCGGCGAGTCGTCGCGCTCGCGCAGGCGGCCGACGTAGCGCCGGCCGCGGTCGGGGTCGACGATGCGGTTGGGATCGAACGTCGGGCTGCTGACCATCGCCAGCACGCGTCCGCTGGACGGCTCGATCGCGACGACCGCGCCACGCCGATCGCCGAGGGCCCGCGCGGCGGCGCGCTGCAGGCGCGCGTCGAGCGACAGCATGAGGTCGCTGGGGTGGTACGGCTCGGCGCGGAACTTGCGGAAGAACTCGTCGCCCGGCCGCAGCGTGAGCAGGCCGGTCAGCTGCGCGTCGTACGCGCGCTCGAGGCCGGCCGAGCCGAAGATCACGCTGCGGTAGCCGACGACGGGCGCCGCCTCGGGCACGGGGTAGTCGCGCAGCGGCTCGCTGCCGCTGCCGCGCACGTTGCGCGCCAGGACCGTGCCGTTGACGTCGAGGATGCTGCCGCGCGGCGCCTGGCGCACCGCCGACAGGACGAGCGGATTGCCCGGATCGGTCGACAGCTGCTGGGCTTCGACGACCTGCCAGTAGGCCAGGCCGCCGGCCAGCGCTCCGTAGCCGAGCATCAGCGCCAGCGCGACGCGCAGCAGGCTGGTGCCGATCTGCGGCGGGCCGGCCGCGCCGACACCGCGTAGGGGCGGTGCCCCGCGAGCCGCCACCGGGCGGATGCGGGGCAGCCGGAACCGGCGCCCCGCCGGCTGGCTGCCGCCGCTCACGAGACGGCCTCCTCGAACCTGCCGCCGGCCGCCCGCGCCCGCCGTCCGAACCGCGCCGCCAGGCCTTCACGCCGGCCCGGTGGTGGCGGCGGCTCGACGCCCCTGTCGCTGAGTGCCAGGAGCAGCCCGATGACGATCGAGTTGACGACCAGCGATGACCCGCCGTAGCTGACCAGCGGCAGCGTGATGCCGGTCAGCGGCACGAGCCGCAGGTTGCCGCCGACGATGATCGCCGCCTGGATGACGATGACCAGCGTCAGTCCCACCGCCAGCAGGGCTCGGTAGTCGTCGGCCGCCGTCGCGGCGATGCGGAAGCCGCGCTGGGCGACGACGGCGTACAGCGCCAGGATGGCCAGCCCACCGAGCATGCCCAGCTCCTCGGCGAGGGCGGCGAAGACGAAGTCGGTGTGGATCGCCGGGATCGACGGCGTCGAACCGACCTGCGGCAGGCCGGCGCCCAGGCCGGTGCCCAGGATCCCTCCACGGCCGAAGGCGTACAGCCCGCGGATGACCTGGTAGCCGGCGCCGAGCGGGTCGGCGAAGGGGTCCAACCAGACGTCGATGCGCACGTGCACATGCGGGAACAGCTCGTACAGCACCAGCCCGCCGCCGGCGAAGAGCAGCAGGCCGAGGACGACGTAGGAGGCGCGTTGCGTGGCGACGTAGAGCAGCGCCAGGAAGACGAGGAAGAGGAGCAGCGCGGCGCCAAGGTCGCGCTGGACGATGACTATCGCCAGCGCGACGCCCCACATCACGAGCATCGGCAGCAGGTACGGCAGCGGCGGCAGGCTGATCGGGCCCAGCCGCGTGCTGGCCATCGTCAGCAGCGCCCGGTTCTCGGCCAGGTAGCCGGCGAGGAACACGACGAGGATCACCTTCAGCAGCTCCGACGGCTGGCCGGCGATCGGCCCGATGCGCAGGGTCAGGCGCTGCCCGCCGACCTCGCCGCCGAAGAAGAAGACGAGCAGCAGCAGGACGATGCCCAGCGCCGCCCACGTGTACTTGTAGCGGCGCAGCCAGCCGTCGTTGCGGACGACGATCGCGATCGCGCCGAGCAGGCTGAAGCCGATGCCTATCCACAGCAGCTGCAGCGGCGCGAGCGGTAGCAGCGTGCCGAAGAAGCTCTGCTCGGCGAGGTCCTGCGGCAGCCGTTCCATGAGCAGCAGCGACAGGCCGGTGAGCAGCGCGGCAGTCGGGAACAGCAGTTGGTCCATCCGCCGGCCGGTGATGATGAAGGCGAGGTGGATCGCCGCCAGCAACCCGAGATAGATCGCGAGCAGGCTGAGGTCACCGACGTCGAGCGCACCGGCCCGCTGCGATTGGAGGCTGGCCCAGCCGACGAGCAGGATGACGGCGACGAGCGCCAGGCCGATCGTCTCGCGCCAGCGGAGGCGCGGCCTGATCCCGATGTCGTGCAGCGCCCGCGCAACGACTGTCATCAGACCTGCGCCCGCTCGAGGCGGAGCCGCACCTGGCCGACCTGCAGCTCGTCGCCGTAGCCCATCGGCAGGTACGTCTCGACGCGTTGTCCGTTGAGCCACGTGCCGTTCGTGCTGCCGCGGTCCTCGACGTACCAGGCACGACCGCGGAATGTCAGCACGGCATGCTCGGCCGACGCGAACGAGTCGTCGATGACGACCGAGTTGTTCACGTCGCGCCCGATCGTGTTGACCGCATCGAGCGGGATCGAGGCGCCGGACGCCGGCTGGCCCTCGGGCGCGGCGACGACGACGAGCCGGCCGAGCGCCTGGCCGGCACCGGCGACCGTCGTACGGAGGTCACGCCAGAGGGCGCGGGCAACGAAGAACAGGAACACGTAGATCAGCACCACGAACGCGATGCGCAGGACCCACAGGCTGATGGTGAAGGCGTCCACCCCGGTGGGCGCTCAGTCGCCCTGCTCGACCGCCAGCGTCGAACCGCCCAGCTGGAGCACGTCACCCGGGCCGAGGGCGATCTCCGTGACGCGGGTGCCGTTCAGGTACGAGCCGTTGGTGCTGTTGAGGTCGCTGTAGACGAGCGTGCCGAAGCGAACGCTGAACTGGCCGTGGTGGCGCGAGACGCGGTCATCGGCGAGGACGATGTCGTTGTCGAGCGATCGCCCTACACGCAGGTTGCCGCTGCTCATCCTGACGCGCGAGACCGGCTGGCCGGCCACGCGCACCGCCAGCACCGCATTGGGCAGGCTCGTCTGGGGCGCCGCGTAGACCGACGTGCGGGGTCCACTCGCCCTGCCCGCCTCCGTCGGCGCGGCGGGCGCCCGAGCTTCGTCGGCCGTTTCCGGGACCGGCGGCGGGGTGGCCGGCGGCCGTGGCGGGGTGGCCGGCGCCTCGTCCGCCGTGGCCTGTCTTTCGTCGGCCGTGGCCTGTCTTTCGTCGGCAGTGGCCTGTCTCTCGTCGGCGGTTGCCTGTCTTTCGTCGGCCGTGGCCTGTCTTTCGTCGGCAGCGGCGCGTCTCTCGTCGGCCGTCGCCGGTCTGTCGTCGACCGTCGCCGATGCATGTTCCGCCGTCCCGGCGGCAGCAGCCGGTGCAGCGTTGTCGCGCGGCGGCCGCTGCGTGACGCGGTCTATCGCGCCGCGCCGGTCACGCGGCGGCGACACCGCTTGCGCAACCACGATCACGTCGCCGGCAGGGATGTCCGCCGAGGCGACGATCTCGACGGTCGGGCGTGCCGTCAGCGTGTAAGCTCGGCTGCGCGCGTGGCCGTGCAGGGCCTCGGCCAGGTCGGCGGCCAGGGAGTCGCGGAAGCCTTCGAAGACGGTCATGTCGGTCGGATTGAGCATCACTCGATAGTTGCTCGGGACGTATGTGCGTCGGGCGCCGAGCCGCCGCTCGGCTTCCATCGTCCGCTCGAGCTGGCGCTGCAGGTGGATCGGCTCGAGCCGCGCCTGGAAAAGGCGTGCGGCCGGCCGCTCGAGGAGTCGCTCGAAAAACCGTTCAATTGCGGCGAGAGGCCCAGCCATCCGGTGGGCGAGTCTAGCAGAGGCGTCCGCGCCGACCCGCCGAACGGCTGCCGTCGCGAGGGGACCATCTTCGGCTGCGTGCGGTACTCATCTGTAAGTCCCGTCCCGGCAGCGGCGACCCTAACCTGATCGTGCGGCTTGCCCGCCATCCCAGCGTGGACAGGAGGAGGCACGGGCCACGTGGCCGAAATCTTCGACAACTTCTGCGAGCGCTGCGGCACTCGCCAGGTGCACCAGCCAGAGCCGACACCGTCGGCGGCGGGGAGGATCCTGCGTACCCTCCTCGGCAGCAGCCGCTCCGATCTGGACGAGAAGCACGTCGGCCTGCACGGCGATGGTGAGCCATTCCTTCGCCTGTGCCTCGCCTGCCGTGGCTACAACTGCCCGGCGTGCTGGAACGAGGAGGCGGGCTTCTGCCAGGAGTGCGTGCCGCTCCCCGAAGCCGCCTTGGCCGCCGCCGCGCCGGCGGACGCTCCGGTAGAGGCCGCCAACTCCGAGCAGGAGCCCGGCAAGGAGGACGTCGACGCGCTCGCCTGGCCCGAAGGCGACCTGCCGCCACAGCCGGCCGAGCCCGTGTCGGCGGAGCCGGCGGCGGTCGAACCAGTTGCGGAGGCCGTCGCCGAGGTCGAGCCGGTGGCCGAGGTCGAGCCGGTGGCCCAGGTCAAGCCCACCACCCTGCCCGAACCAGTCGAGCCCGCCGCCGTCGCCGAGGTCGAGCCCACCGCCGAGCCCACCGCCGCTGCGAAGCCGGTCGCGCCCGACGTCGACATCGCGGTCATCCTCAAGCTGCCCGCGGTCTCGGATCTGCTCGCCGACTTCGAGCCTGAACCAGCGCCAGAGCCCGTTGTCGCAGGGGCCGAAGCGGAGCCAGAGCCCGAGCCGGTCGTACCGGAGCCAGAGCCCGAGCCTGTCGCCGCCGAGCCGGAGCCCGAGCCGGTCGCCGCCGAGCCGGAGCCCGTCGTGGCGGAGCCCGAGCCGGAGCCCGTCGTGGCGGAGCCCGAGCCGGTCGTACCGGAGCCAGAGCCCGAGCCGGTCGTACTCGAGCCGGAGCCCGAGCACGAAATTGCGCCCGCACCGCCCGTTTCTCCGCCGCCGCCGGCGGCTCCCGCGGCCGAACCCCGACCCTGGCCGATCTCGCTGCCCACGCCCCCGTCGGCGCCTGCGCCAGTGCCGCCGCCGGCGATGCCGCCCGCCGCTCGCCTCTCCGCGCCGAACGGCCCGGCCACCGGCCAGCCGACGACGCCGCCGGCCCCGTTCGCCGGGCAGCTGCCGCCCAGCGCGAACCTGCCGCATCTTGCCGCGCTGCAGGCGGCTCGTGCGAGCGGCCGCGTGCCGCTGCCGCCCGACCTGTTCGACCGCCCGCCGCCGCAGACGCGCGAGTGCAACTCCTGCCAGCTGCCGCTGTCCGCCCGCTCCCGCTTCTGCCGCCGTTGCGGGAGCCAGCAGTCGCCTCAGCCGCACTGACCTCCAACCCAGCGTCCAGGCACCTGCTGGCCTGGGCTGGCGCCGCCTCTACGGATAAGCCAGCGCCCGGCTCTCAGCGACGCGGTCCGTCATGTGTCGCCGTGGTGAGCGCTACGCGACTTCGGTCAGCGGTGGACCTGCCGTAGGCAGCGCTTCCGTCACCCTCTCACGCTCGGCGACGGCCATCCGCTGGCCGCAGACGGCGTCTCGTCTGCGTAGTGCTCAGCCCGTGAGCAGTCGACGGGACTTGCGCGCCGCCGGCGCCGTAACGCCCGCCACCGCGTCAGCTGTCGAGAATGACCACAGGCCGGCGCCGGTAATGCCTACCCAGCGTGTCAGCTGACGAGAACGGTGGCCCCGCCGGCGCAGCACCGGACCCGGCGCTTATGCCTCGCTCAGCCGTAGCCGGTCCCTGCGATAGCGCGCCCAGGCGGCACCGAAGAGGAGCATCTGGAAGCAGAAGTTGAGCCAGATGAAGGCGCCGAAGATGGTCGCCAGGATGCCGAACGCCGCCAGCCCGCCGATGAGCAGCGGCGCAAGCAGCGTGAATAGGTTCGTCAGCAGGGCGATGCCGATGCCGGCGACGATCGCCGGCGGCAGCGCCGCCCGAATGCTCGGCGGGGCGGTCGGCACGAACCTGTAGACGACCAGGACGACGAGGATCATCACCAGCAGCGAGATCGCCGGTCCGACGAGCGACAGGACCAGGTCGACCTGGCCGACGATCGACTCGAGGAACGCCCACAGTCCGCCGAGCAGCACCATCCCGACGACGAGCGCGACCAGCAACACGATGGCGAGGACGCCCCGCAGGCGCCGTTCAACGAAGCCGCGGACCCCGCCTCCGGGAAAGAGGCGGCGCATGACCTCGTCGAGCGCCTGGTAGAAGTTGCTGGCGCCCCACAGCAGCCCGACCAGGCCGACGATCGACAGCGCGCCGCGCGCCTGGACGGCGGTTTCGAGCGAGCCGGCCATCGCCTCCTCCAGCGGCGGCACGGCGGCGACCAGCTGGGCCAGCAGCTCGCTTCTGACCTGTGGGTCGTCGACCACCCAGCCGAGCACGCCGGCGAGCAGCAGCAGCACCGGGATGATCGCGAACATCGTTGTGAAGGCAAGGGCCGCCGCGAGCAGCGGCGCGCCGGCGGCATTGGCCGCCTCCATCACGGCCAGCACGCGCCGGACAACCCAGAAGTTGGTGACCGACCTCCCGACGTCCGCCAGGCGCCCGCGCCAGCCCGACGCCGACGGCTGAGTCGGCTGCTCCGCGCTCAAGCGTGCGCCTCAGTCGCTGGGCGAGCCTGCCGCTTCCTTGGTCGTGGACTTGCCGGCGGCGTCGGACTTGGCAGCCGGCGTGGGCTTGTCAGTGTCATCTCTGGTCGAGCTGGAGGTGGCGGATCGGGCGTCCTTCTTGGCCCAGCCGGAGCCCTTGAAGACGATGGCCGGGGGCGAGAGCGCCTTGCGCATCGGACCGCCGCAGATGCGGCACTCGCTCGGCCCGAGCGCGTCGACAGCATGCATCACCTCGGTGCGCTCGCCGCAGTTCGTGCAGACGTAGTCGTAGATCGGCACCGTTACAACCTCAGCCGGCGAGGCGCATGCCGCACTTGGGGCAGAAGACCGAGCGCGTATCGATCGATCCAAAGCCGCAGTGCGGGCACGGCGCGCGACGGCCGCCGGCGACGGCCACCGGTTTCTCGCTCGGGCCGAGCTCGGTCGCGCCCTGGCTGGCCAGCAGGTTGGACATCATGCGGGCGAGCAGGCGCTGGCCGATGCGCTCGGTGTCCCCGCGCACGCCCTCCCCACCCCAGGCCAGCGAGGCGCGCACGATCAGCTCGCCGCTGGTCTCGTCCCAGTAGCTGGTCAGCCCGCCGACGACGGCATCAAAGCGCGGATAGCCCGACGCGTCGAGCGACCCGTGCAGCAGCGTCACGGCGAACGTTTCGTAGGCGAGGTCGATGGCGTCGACGGACTCGAGGACGTACAGGGCGTGACGCGCGATCGGGCTGCGGTGCGCGTGCGCGTCGAGCCACAGGCGTGCCTGCTTGGGGTTCGTGATCCGCGGCGCGGCGTCCTGGAACTCGGACGCCAGCGGCTCGATCAGCTCGACCTCCGCCAGCGCCAGCCCGTCGAGCATCCCCGGCAGCATCCTCGGCCCCTGCGGATCTGCCGGCAGCCGAACACCGTGGCTGGAGCGGGTGCGGAACTGCAGCCGAAGGGTCTGCTCCTGCGACTCGACATCGTCGGGGGCGACGGCGGGCCGCCGCGGGCCGGTCGGCTCCGCGGCCTGACGGCGCTTCAGAAAAGGTAGGCGCACTGAGGCTCCATGCTGCGTGACGACGTGACGGACACGCCGCATCGTAGCAAGTCGCGCAGGCTGCGCCCTGGCCTGGCGGTCACATGCGGGATGGCCGATCGGGTAGGGCCATCGGCTGGGGGTAGGTCAGCCCTTTTCGGCGCCGAGGCGCTCGTTCAGGCGCTCGACGAGTGCGCGCAGCTCTGCCGCGCGGGCGGCCGTTGCCGCGACGACCGACTCCGGTGCGCGGCTGCGAAAAGCCTCGTCGGCCAGTCGAGCCTCTGCCTGGGCGAGCTGTGCCTGGGCTTGCCCGAGCTCCTTGCGCAGGCGGGCGCGCTCGCGCTCGAGGTCGGCGCCGGAGCGCTCGAGGCGTGCCTCCAGCGAGCCGGCGATGACGGACAGGGCGCCACTCGGCGCGTCCCCGGCAGGGCCGGCTGCCGGCCCGTCGTCGGCGAGCGTCGGGCGGATGCGGGCCAGCCGCCCGATCGCCTCTGCCAGCTCGCCGTAGACGGCGCGAGCAGGACCATCGGGGAGCGCGATCCGCGCGGGCAGCCACTCGCCCGGCTCGATACCGGCTTCGGCGCGGGCGGTGCGGACCTGGCCGACCAGCGCGAGCAGCTCGTCGACTGCGGCCGCCTGCCGCTCGTCGGGTGCCGTCGCCGCGTCTGACGGCGCAGGCCACGGCGCGACGATCAGCAGCTGCGGGTCGTCCGGCTGGCGTGGCAGGCGGCCCCAGATCTCCTCCGTCAAGTGCGGCATGACCGGATGTAGCAGGCGCAGGTAGCGGTCGAGTACCCACACCAGCACCCACCACGTCGCCGCCCGGCGCTCGCTCGACGCGCCGTCCGTGCCCGAGCCGGCCAGCGTGACCTTGGCGATCTCGAGATACCAGTCGCAGTACTCGCTCCAGATGGCGTCGTAGAGCAGGCGTGTGGCCTCGCCGAGGTGGAACTCGGCGTAGGCACGCTCGACCTGCTCGACGGTCGCCTGGCAGCGGGCCAGGATCCAGTGCTCGGCCGGCCCGAGCAGCTCGGCGGTGGGTAACGCGAGCGGCGCATCGGCTGGTATGTTCGCGGGCCGCGCCCCGAGCACGAAGCGGGCGGCGTTCCAGATCTTGTTGCCGAAGTTGCGCGCGCCCTCCAGCTTCGTTCGTCCGAGTCGCTGGTCGTTGCCCGGACTGGTCGCGTTGGTCAGCGCGAAGCGCAGGCTGTCCGCACCCAACTCGTCGATTACGGCAAGCGGATCGATCACGTTGCCCAGCGTCTTGGACATCTTCTTGCCGTACGGATCACGCACCAGCCCGGCCAGCAGGACGACCTCGAATGGCTGGCGGCCCATCAGCCACTCGCCCAGCATCATCATGCGGGCAACCCAGAAGAAGAGGATGTCATAGGCCGTCTCCATGACCGTGCCCGGATAGAAGCGCCGCAGGTCGTCGGTCTCGGCGGGCCAACCGAGCGTCGAGAACGGCCACAGCCCGGATGAGAACCAGGTGTCGAAGATGTCCTCGTCCGGCCGTAGCTCGGCCGCCGGCCGGCCGCAGGCTGCGCAGGCATCCGGGCCGTCCTCGTCGGCCGACACCGTCACGTGCCCGTCGGGGCAGTACCACGCCGGGATGCGGTGGCCCCACCACAGCTGGCGACTGACGTTCCAGTCGTGGATGTTCTCCATCCACTCGAAGAACACCTTCTCGAAGCGCGCCGGCACGATCCGCGTGCGTCCCTCGTGGACGGCCGCCATCGCCCGCTCGGCCATTGGCTTGACGTTGATGAACCACTGCGTCTTGAGCTTCGGCTCGACGATGTCGCCGCTGCGCTGGCAGTGACCGACGATCATCTCGTGCTCGACAGCCGCGGCGAGATCGCCGCGCGCCTCGAGATCGGTGACGATGCGCTGGCGCGCCTCGTAACGGTCGAGACCGGCGAACCGGCCGCCGGCGTCGGTCACCCGCGCCTGGTCGTCGAGCACGTCGATCATCGGCAGGCCGTGGCGCAGCCCGGTCCGGTGGTCCTCCTGGTCATGGGCCGGCGTGATCTTGACCGCCCCCGTGCCGAACTCGCGCTGGACGACCGGGTCGGCGATGATCGGCACCGGCCGGTCGACGAACGGGATCAGCGCCGTCCGTCCGACCAGCGCGCGGTAGCGCTCGTCGTCAGGATGGACGGCGACTGCGACGTCGCCGAGGATCGTCTCGGGCCGCGTCGTCGCGACGGTGGTCGTCTCGTCCGGGTCAGGCGATCCGTCCTCGCGCAGCAGGTGGTAGCGGACGTGCCAGAGCGTGCCCTTGGTCGGCGTGGCGATGACCTCGAGGTCGGAGAGGCTCGTGCGGCAGCCCGGACACCAGTTGATCAACGCTTCGGTGCGGTAGGCGAGGCCGTCGTCGTGGAGGCGCTTGAAGGCGACGTGCACCGCACGCGCCGAGCCCTCGTCCATCGTGAAGCGTTCGCGGCCCCAGTCGACGGACACGCCCAGCCGGCGATGCTGGCCGCCGATGATCGGCCGCGTTTCCTCCATGAACCGCCACATCCGCTCGAGGTAGCGCTCGCGGCCGAGCGACTGGCGGCTCTCTCCTTCCCGGGCGAGGATGCCGTCGAGGACGTACTGGGCGGCGATGCCGGAGTGGTCGACGCCGGGCAGCCACAGCGTCGGCCGGCCCTGCATCCGCGCCCGCCGCGTCAGGACATCCTCGGTCGCCGCCCGCGCCGCGTGGCCGAGGTGCAGCGCGCCGGTGACGTTGGGCGGCGGCTGGATGATGACGTACGGCGGCTTCGACCAATCGGCCCGGCTACCGCGGCCGTCGGGCGCGAAGACATCGGCCGCCAGCCAGCGTTCGTAGATCTTCGGCTCGACCTCGGCCGGGCGGTATGCCGTGGGCATTTCGCCCGCCGCCGGAGGCTTCGTCCTCGTCGCCATCTGTTGCAGCTCCCCGGTGAAAACAGAACCCCGCTCGTCCAGCGGACGAACGGGGTCGTGGTACCACCTGCTGGTTCGGTGCCGGCCGGCGGCGGGTCATCCCCGTGCCGTGCTCGCCGGTCACCCTCTCGGCGCGCTAACAGGCGCCTCCCGCCACGACTCGCGGGCGACGTTCGCGCCGTCGTACCCGCCCCGGCTTGCAGCCTCCGGCCGGAGCTCTCTGGAGGGCCGCTGCGGCGTTACTCCTCCCGGTCTTTGCCGTGAGCGGCGAGTGTAACATCGGGCGGGTATGTGCTTCGACCTCGACAGCCGACCACCCATCGCCCCGATCGCCGGCGCGGCCGTCGACGGCCAGGCGATCGAGCTGAAGTCGGCCGACGGAACGCCCTTCCTCGCCTTCGCCGCCATCGCTCCCCAGCCGACCGGCGCGGGCATGCTCATCCTGCCCGACGTGCGCGGCCTGCATACCTTCTATCGGGAGCTCGCCCTGCGCTTCGCCGAGGCCGGCGTCGACGCGCTGTCGATCGACTACTTCGGGCGCACCGCCGGCACGGCGTCGCGCCCCGAGGAGTTCGACTTCGTGGAGCACGTCGGCCAGTGCCGCTACCCGAGCCTGATCGCCGACATCGGGGCCGCAGCGCAGGCGCTGCGCGATCGCCACGCGGGACTTCGCGGACTCTTCACCATCGGCTTCTGCTTCGGCGGCCGGCTGGCCTTCCTGACTGCCACCCGCCCCGAGCTCGGGCTCGCCGGCGCCATCGGCTTCTACGGCGTGCCCGTCGGTCAGGGCCGGGCCGAGATGCCGGCACCGGCCGATGTCGCCGGTGACATGCGCGCGCCGGTCCTCGGCCTGTTCGGCGGCGACGACCCGGCTATCCCGGTCGAGTCCGTCGAGCGCTTCGAGCAGGCGCTGAACGAGGCCGGCGTCGGGCACGACCTCGTCACCTATCCCGGCGCGCCGCACAGCTTCTTCGACCGCAAGGCCGAGCGGTTCGCGGTCGAATCGGCCGACGCCTGGCGCAGGACGCTGCAGTTCGTCAGGCAGCACACGCCACCGGCGTAGCGACGGTGACCTCGTCTGGGCAATTGCCGCCCGCCGCTGGTTACAAAAGGGCCGCCGCCAGCTCGCGGTAGGCGCCCAGCGCGGGGTCGGTCGAGCGCTCCTCGCGAAGCTGGACGCAGACGTGATCGGCGCCCGCGTCGAGGTGGTCGCGCACGCGCCGCACGATCGCCTCTACGTCGCCGATCGCCACGACCGCCTCGATCAGCGCCTCGCTGCCATCTCCGGCCAGGTCGCTTTCGCCCCAGCCCAGGCGGCGCAGGTTGTTGGCGTAGTTGGGCAGCGCCAGGTAGTGCCTGGCGAAGGCGCGCGCGATGGCCAGGCCGGTCTGTCGGTCGGTGGTCAGGACGGCGGTCACCTCGACGGCGAGGCACGGCTCCGGGCCAAGGTTGCGGCGGGCGATGGGCGTGTGCTCGAGGGGCACGAAGTACGGATGCGCGCCGTCGGCCCGCTCGGCGGCCAGCTCGAGCATGCGCGGGCCGAGTGCGGCGAGGACGAGCGGCACCGGCGGGTCCGGTTGCGGGGCGGCGTACTGCACCTCGGTCATGATGTCCAGGTACTCGCGCATACGCGCCAATGGACTGCCGTAGTCGCCGCCGCGCATCTTGACCGACGGGGCGTGGCTGACGCCCATGCCCAGCACGAAGCGGCCCGGGAAGGCCTCGCCGAGGGCGCGTGCGCCGTTGGCCATCGCCATCGGGTCGCGGGCATGGATGCTGGCAATGCCCGGCGCTATGATCGCCCGCTGCGTACCACCGAGCAGGATGGCGGAGTGGGCGTAGATGTCCTTGCTGCCCAGGCTCTCGGGCATCCAGATAGCCGGGAAGCCGAGATCCTCCATCTCGCGTGCGGCGGCTGTCTCTTCGCTTGCCGCCAGCCGCTGAAGGGCGAAGCTCCACACCCCCACCGGGCCGAGCAGCTGGGCCAGCCGCCGGCCGCCATAACTTCCGATTCCCTCCATGGCTCCCATCATCCCATCGCTCAGGGTGCCGGCGTGTGCCGACGGCGACCCACCGGCTCTGGCCGTGCTCCTCGTCCCTTCGAGTAAGTGCGCGGTAAGGTCCGCCGCTGGATCCGCCGGCCGTCCGCCTGGACCGCGCCAGTCGACTACGCCGCTTCGTGACTGACCGACGAAGTCCGTCTGGCTCGCCGCGCTGGCATGACAACGTAGCCGCTCAGCCGGCATCTGCTTCGGCGCCCGGTCTGCTTCGATCGTGTGCTCGTGGCCTCTCGGCATCCTCGGAGAGGGGGCCCGGAATCCCGGCAACGGGTGACATCAGTCGAGCCGCCGGCCCGCCATTCGAGACCAGTAGGCGGTTAGCGCGCCGGCGACGCCGAAGCCGGTGATCAAGCCAGTCGACAGTAGGGGTCCAGGTCTGTCGAGCCGTGTGAGTGCGAGGGATCCGAAGACAATTAGCCACGCGACGCCTGTGACGGTGGACCAACGCACGACGGCCGACCCAGGCCGGGCAACCAGCAGAACGCCGATGAGCAGCGCCGCTATCGCGCCACCCAGGACCAAGGCGGGCAGAGCGGGGTTCTGCAGCAGGACTCGCAGGTTCTCCACGTTCTCCGCAACGAGGACGAAGATCAGGAGTCCCGCACAGGTCAGGCCGGCCATAATCCAGAGTGCGCCGGCAAGTCGAAGACCTCTCATCCTACGCTCCCATCACGCATGCATGGGAGACGCGCCGCACGCGTCTCCCGCTCGCAGGACTCTATGCGTCCCCCCTCCTGACCGTAGAAGGCAGCAGAGGCGCCACTGACGATGTGCCCCTCGCGATCTTCTCCGCACATCCAACTCCCGGTGCTTGAAACTCCCTCTACAACAGCGGGAGAAATGGAAGTCGATGCGTCACGCCCTGGGCGACCTCGTCGGTGAGGCGACGTGGCCGACCGAATCCGCCATCCTGTTGCACAACTACGAAGGCGGCACCGGGTTGGACCTCCGTAAGTGCGATCGCCTCTCAGGCGCTTGCTGCTCTCCAAGACTCGTTGACAGCTTCACGGTGCCCGCGTCTCCATCAACGTCAACGTACTGCCCGTCCCGAAGAAGCGCCGTCGCACTTCCCGCCCCAACCACTGCCGGAATGCCATGCTCGCGGGCGATGATTGCTGGATGCGACAGGATACCGCCACTGTCCGCAATGAGCGCTCCGATGCTGGGAAAGACTACCGACCAGGCAGGTGAGGTGGTAGGGCAGACGACCACATCCCCCGGCTGGATCTTCGCGAACTCACTCTCGTCCATCACGACTCGCACCGAACCCGTGTAGCGGCCGCCGGAGGCCGCCGTGCCCACTATTTGAGCACCGTCAGAGTTGTTTGCGGCCGCGCCGAAGAATTGGCTGAAGCCCCACATCACCGCCTCGTTCACCAGGCGGGCGGCCGGTGGGAGGAGGTCGAATGGAGGCGAGTCCGTGAGTGGATCACCGTACGTGAGCGGCCCCGGATTGCCGATCGCCCAGGCGCGCTGGCCCCGGCGGATGCGAGCCGTCTCGTGGACAGTCTTACCGCTGAGCAGAGCCGATCGCGCCTCGTGCACCTCCAGGAAGAAGACACCGTCGGCGGTGACGAGCTGGGCGCGGTCGGCGAGGCGGCGCCCGATCTCCAGCGCGAGGTAGCGCAGGAGCGCGGTCTGCACGCTCTGCGTCCACCACACCCGGTCCTCCCAGGCTGGGTAGGCCTCGCGCGCTCGAGCCAGAGCAGACTCGAACCGCCCCCGTTCGGTCGTCGAGCGCGTCGCCAGGAGCGCCCGCGCCTCCTCCGCAGCCCGCGTGCGACGCTCCTTCGCCGCCGCGGCCACCCCCTCGGCAGAGAACTCGACCTCCAGCTGATCGGCGACCAGGCCGAGCAGCACATGCGGCACCTCGGCGAGGGTGGGCTCGATCACGTCGTAGCGGACGGCACGATGCCCGGTGGCCCTGACGTAGTCGGAGAACGCTTCGGCGAACTCGGGATCGATGGCGGTCAGCCGGCGGGGTGTCTTCTCGTCGACCTTCTTCAGCAGCTCTCGCACGGCAGGCTTTGTTCGAGCTATGTCGGCAAGCTGGGCAAGGCGGCGGGCCGGCTCGGTCGACGTTGTCGACAAACCCTCCACGAGGGTCAGTGTGCTGGCAAGATCCCAGCCCAACAGCTCGCGGCAGGCCTCGGCCAGCTGGTAGACGAGAACGAAATAGGCCATCCCTACCCTGGCATGCGCCGGCTGAGCGACCATCGCGATGCGGTGCTCGAGCTCGGCGACCAGCTCTTCATCGGAGAGCGAGCCGAGGTCAAGTGCCAGCGCCCGGTCAACATCGTCCTGGTGGGCCGGCCGCCATTCATCGGTCCAGCGTCGAATTGTCTGGTAGGCAAGATCCGATCTGATCGCCTCGTCGGCGGCGCGGGCTCGGCGGCGGACGGCTGGGTGCAGTCGCATCAAGATCGCCATCATCCAGCGGGGCGGCGGGCTCGGTGGCGGTTTACCTGGTTGAGGCGGTGGTGCTCCCAGCGGAACCAAGCGGTTGTAGATCCATCCTCCGATGAAGGTTGCCTCGGCACGTTCGAGCAGGATGCCGAACTCGGCGAAGACGCCGGGCAGCACCTTCAGGACCTGCTCGGTCAGGAGCACCTTGCCGAAGGGCGACAGCGGGACCGGCTCGTGAAACGCATCGCGCATCCAGAGGCCGGCTGGTACCTCGATCGGGATGGGGATAGATTCCTCAGGACTTCGCTCCGGTGTGTCATGCGTGTCACCCCCGCCGTCGACCAGCTCCACCACGCCGGCGTCGCCGTCGACGGTGACGCACTGTCCATCCTCGAGCACATCGGTGGCGTTGCCCGTGCCGACCACCGCCGGTATGCCGTGCTCTCGGGCGATGATGGCCGGGTGCGAGAGCACCCCACCGTTATCCGTTACAAGCGCGCCGATGCTCGGGAACACGATCGACCAGACCGGCGAGGTGGACGGGCACACGACCACATCACCCGGGACGATCTTGTGGAACTCGTGCTCTCCCATGACGACCCGCACCGTCCCGCTGTAGCGGCCGGCGGACGCCGCCGTGCCGATGGCGACGGCACCGCCTCCAGTCTCCGCCGCCGGTGCACCGTAGAACTCGCCGAGTCCCCACATCACAGCCTGGTTGACAATGCGAGCGTGCAAGGGCAGGAGCTCAAAAGGTGGGTCGCCGGACGGCCGCGTTCCGTAGCTGCCGGGCCCAGGGTTCGCGCTGGCCCATACGTGCTGGGCCTTGCGTACCGATGCAATGTGGCGCCGGTCGCGTCCGTCGAAGAGCGCCGCACGGGCATCGTCGGCGTCTAGGAAGAATACGTCGCCAGCGCTCGCCAGCTGCTCGCGCTCGATAAGCCGACGACCGATCTCAAGACCGTCATAACGGAGGAGGGCGAGCTGGACGCTTTGGGTCCACCAGACCCTATCCTCCCATGCCGGGTAGGCTTCGCGGGCGCGAGCGAGGGCACCCTCGAATCTCGCGCGATCAGCTTCCGGACGCGACGCCAGGAGCCGATGGGCTACGCCCTCCGCCTCGTTGCGGCGCTTGGCCGCCTGGTCCGCCAGCTCGCTCGGGGACGATGCACGCTCGAGATGATCGGCAACCACGCGCAGCAGGAGGTGAGGTGTCTCCGCGAGCGTCGGATCGATGACGTCATATCCCACTACGCGGTGAGCGCTGGCCTCGACATAGCGGGAGAAGGCGTCGGCGAACTCAGGGTCGGCCTCGGCCAACCTCCCGGGCGTGGTTCCATCAACTTCAGCGAGAAGCTCACTGATGCGCGGCGTCGCTCGGGCCAGAGCAGCGAGGTGGGCGAGCTGCCTGGCCGGCTCGCTGGAGGCGGTCGACAAGCCCTCGAGCAGGGTCAGCATCCGGCGCGTGTTCCAGCCGAGCACCTCTCGGCAGACCAGCGCAAGCTCATGGACCAGGACAAAGTAGGCGATAGCGACTGTGAAGTGCGCGGGGTGAGCCGCGAAACTGAGGCGGTGCTCGAGCCGGGCGGCCAATTCATCGTCCGACAGCGACGTGAGGTCGACCGCCAATGTGCGCTCGGCGTCCTGCTGGTACGCGGGTCGCCACTCGTCGAACCAACGACGGATGGTCGTCATCGGCAGGTCGGCCTCGATCGCTTCTCGTGCGGCGCGGCTACGGCGGCGGATGGCCGGGTGCAGGCGCATGAGGGTTCCAAGGAGCCAGCGGGGAGGCGCTGTCGGCGGGCCGCCTCGGCGAGGAGGTGGCGCCCCGACCGGGATGACCTGCCCGTAGAGCCAGCCGCCGATGAAAGCGTGCTCGACTCGCGCGATCAGGACGCCAAAGTCGGCCAGGACGGACTCGAACGCCTTTCGGCCCTCGCTCCAGTACGCCATCGAGAACGGAGTGAAGGGAGCCGGCTGGTGGAGGGTGTCTCTTTCCCAGTAGCCTGGCGGCACCTCAATTGGAATCGGGAGGTGTGCCGAACGCGTCCGCGGGAGCGTGGTGATCGGGCGCGCCTGGAGGAGCCACAGCACGCCACCCTCAATGGCCCACTCGATGTCCTGCGGGCAACCGAAGTGCTGCTCGACCTGCCGGCCAAGGTCGCCGATCGTACGCGCCTGCCGCTCATCGAGCACGCTGGCCTCTGAGGGCGCGCGCACCGAAGAGTCCAGCTCGACGGTCCAGCGCTCGGGGGTGGCCACCCCGGAGACGAGTCGCTCACCGAGCCCGGCGACGGATTCGATGACTACTGCAGGGCGGCCAGAGACTGGATCGGCGGTGAAGGCCACGCCCGCCGCATCTGCGCCGATCATCGGCTGGATGAGCACGGCCATCGCGCCACCCTCCCGGCCGCCACCGTAGGCCGCCACTCGCTCCGACCACCGTGATCGCCAGCAGCGGAGCACCGCCTCGGCAAGGCCAGCGAGTTCGACGTTGAGGATCGTCTCGAACTGGCCGGCGAAAGACGCCTGCTCGCTGTCCTCGGCGGTGGCGGACGACCGCACTGCCCATGGTCCGGCACCAAGCTGCGGCGCTACCGTTGCCAATGCGGCGCGGACCGACTCTGGCAGCTCCGCACCCGTGCCGGCGAGAGCCGGAGCAGGCACGACCAGGCCAGGTGGCACGTTGAAGCCGGCTCGGCGGAGTCTTGCCAGGTTGGCGGCCTTGTTGCCCGCTTGTGCTGGAATCTGGCAGGCGGGGTCGTCGAGGCTCAGCAGGGGAGTGGTGAGAGGCGTCGTTGGGCTCATCGCGCCGCTCATTCAGTCAGCCCTCCGCCGCAGCGGCCCGGTCTCTGCTGGCGGCCTGCTCGACGATCTGCAAGGCTGTCGCTTGGATCGTCTCGACCGCTTCACTTGGCGACATTCCGAAGCGGAGGCGGTAGAGGACATACGAAGCCGACGAGGTGAGGTGGCGGAGCGTGGCGAACGTTCGCCGGGCGTCGTCGTCGGGCAGATGTTGGAACTGGCTACGGAACACCTCCCAGCGGTGTATGTCGCGTTCCTGCATGCGTTTGCCAAAGAGAAGCAGGTCGTCGGTGGCAAGAACCGCCGCAAGCAGGTTGCGGATGAGCTCGAAATTCGCCTCGGTCCTGGCGAGGTGCGGTCCCAGCGCCTCGACCCACTCCTCGACACTCGATACGTCACGGAAGAAGTCATCGCTCACCTCCGGCGCAAGCGAACGGGCTATCGCCGCCATCAGCTCCTGCCTGCTAGGGAAGTGCCGATAGATGGTGCGGTGAGTGACTCCTGCGCGGTCAGCCACTTCCTGGACGCTGAACCCATCGCCCCTTCGGTTGAGCAGCAACTCCGCACCAGCCTCAACAATGGCTTGACGAGTCGCTTCCGTGTGGCGGGCCGCGGCTGAAAGTGCTGTCATAGCTATGTCACTTAGGTCACAAGTATGGCACACGCGTCAAGCGCCCGTAAGCGGGAGCTGAGCGACCGACGCGCAGATGGTGGACGGCGGCACC
>CAYRMQ010000026.1:0-29335 GCA_964425305.1 uncultured Anaerolineaceae bacterium
GCACGTCGTACAGCTCCGGCTTCTGGACCAGCTGCATGCACATGTTGTCGACGATGCGGTCCTCGAACTCGACGCGGCCGTCGTACTCGGCGGCGACCGTCCGGCACGCTTCCAGGAACAGGCCGTCGGACAGCTTCATGATGTTGGCCTTGTGGACGGCGGTCACCTTCCGCCGGCCGTTGGCCAGCGCGTACTCGAAGGCGAAGCGCGCGATCCGCTCCGACGCCGCGCGGGTGATGATCTTGATGCTCTCGGCGGCGTCCGGCCCGACACGATGCTCGATGCCGGCGTAGAGGTCTTCCGTGTTCTCACGCACGACGACCAGGTCGACGTCCTCGTAGCGGCTGGGGATGCCGCTGATCGAGCGGGCCGGGCGCAGGTTGGCGTACAGGTCGAGCGCCTGGCGCAGCGTCACGTTGACCGAGCGGAAGCCCTCGCCGACGGGCGTCGTGATCGGGCCCTTGAGCGCGACGCGCGTGCGCCGGATCGAGTCGAGGACGTGGTCGGGCAGCGGCGTGCCGTGGGCGACCAGTTGCGATTCGCCGGCCTCGACGCGCTGCCAGTCGAAGTCGATGCCGGTGGCGTCGAGGACCGTCACGGCGGCCTCGGCCAGCTCGGGCCCGATGCCATCGCCGGGGATGAGCGTGACGGCGTAACTCACGCTTCAAGTGTAGGGCCGACGGCTGGCCGCGTGTGGAAGCCCGTCTGCTAACGCTGCTCGAGCTCGGCGTTCGACGAAGCGCAAGCCGAGCGCCGTCATCCCGTCCCCCACCCCTCGGCTGTCCGCGATCGTGGGCGTTCAAGACTTGGCCTGCGCTATCCTGAGCGCTCCCTCCCCAGCAGTTCGAGTGCCCAGTGAAGCTGCAGGAATACCGAGCCAAGTCGCTGCTGCTCGAGCAGGGGCTGCCCGTGCCCGAGTACACCGTCGCCCGGACGCCGGCCGAGGCACGCGCGGCCGCGGAACCATATCTCGCGACGGGCGCCGGCCGTGTCGTCGTCAAAGCGCAGGTGCTCGTCGGTGGCCGCGGCAAGGCAGGCGGCGTGAAGCTCGCAGACAGCCCGGAAGAGGTCGAGGAGGTCGCCGGCCAGATCCTCGGCATGGACATCAAGGGCATCACCGTCCGGCGCGTACTGGTCGCGCCGGCGGCCGAGATCGCGCGCGAGTACTACCTGTCGTGCGTGCTCGACCGCGGCGCGCGGAAGGTGCTGTTCATGGGCTCGGCCGAGGGCGGCGTCGAGATCGAGCAGGTGGCCGAGGAGAAGCCCGACGCCATCCACTACGTCCACGCCCATCCCCATCTCGGGCTGCTCGACTACCAGGCGCGCGGACTCGCCTTCGCGCTGGACCTCGGCGGCACCCACCTGCGTGAGTTCGTGGCAATCGCCAAGGGCCTCTACAGGACGGCGGTCGCCAACGACGCCGACCTCGTCGAGATCAACCCGCTGGCCATCGTCCTGGACCACTTCCCCGACGCCACCGCCCGCGAGTCGCTACAGTGCCTCGACGCCAAGATCACCATCGACGACTCGGCGCTGGCCCGCCACCCGCGCCTCGAACAGATGCGCGACCTGGACGAGGAGGATTCCGTCGATGTCGCCGCCCGCGAGCAGGGGTTGTCGTTCATCCGCCTCGACGGCACGATCGGTTGCATGGTCAACGGCGCTGGTCTGGCGATGACGACGATGGACCTGATCAAGCGCGCCGGCGGCGAGCCGGCCAACTTCCTCGACATCGGCGGCGGCGCGAAGGCCGACAGGGTGGCCGCCGCGATGCGGCTGATCCTGGCCGACCCGCACGTGCGCGCGATCCTGGTCAACATCTTCGGCGGCATCGCGCGCGGCGACGAAGTGGCCCACGGTTTGGTCGAGGCGCGTGCCCAGCAGGAGCGCCACGTGCCGATGGTCGTGCGTATCGTCGGCACCAACGCCGAACTGGCCGCTCAGATCCTGGAGGAGGCGGGCGACCCGGACCTTCAGACGGCCGAGTCGCTTGACGAGGCGGTCGAGCGGGTGGTCGCCGTCGCGGCGGGGACGGGCGCGCCGGCGTGAGCATCCTAGTCGGGCGCGACACGCGCCTGCTGGTCCAGGGCATCACCGGCCGCGAGGGCCAGTTCCACGCCCAGCAGATGCAGGACTACGGCACCAAGGTGGTCTCTGGCGTGACCCCCGGCAAGGGCGGCCAGACGGCGCTCGAGCGGCCGGTGCCGGTGTTCGACACGTGCGCCGAGGCGGTCGCCGAGACGGACGCCAACACCAGCGTCATCTACGTGCCGGCGGCGGGCGCGGCCGATGCCGTGCTGGAGGCGGTCGACGCGGGCATCGCGACCATTTTCTGCATCACCGAGCACATTCCCGCGCACGACATGCTGAAGGTCGTTCACGTCGTCGATGCGGCCGGAGCGCGGCTCGTCGGGCCGAACTGCCCCGGCGCGACGACGCCCGGCCAGGCTAAGGTCGGCATCATCCCGGGCAACATCCATCGCGAGGGCGGGGTCGGGCTGGTCAGCCGCTCGGGGACGCTGACCTACGAGGTCGTTGAGGCGCTGACCGAGGCGGGCATCGGCCAGTCGACGTGCGTCGGCATCGGCGGCGACCCGATCACCGGCTCCAACTTCGTCGACATCCTGACGCTCTTCCGGGACGACCCCGAGACCGAGGCGGTGGTGCTGATGGGCGAGATCGGCGGCGACGCCGAGGAGCGCGCCGCGGCCTGGATCGCCGACAACATGCAGGGCGTGCCGATGGTCGCCTTCATCGCCGGCCGGACCGCGCCGCCCGGCCGCCGGATGGGCCACGCCGGCGCGATCATCAGCGGCAACAGCGGCACCGCCGAGAGCAAGATCCGGGCGCTCGAGGAAGCCGGCGTGCGCGTCGCCGAGACACCCAGCCAGATACCGGGGCTCCTGAAGGAAGCCGGCATCAGGGCGGACTGAAGGACTGCCACTCCTGGCGGCCGATCGAGTACAAGACGTGGCGCACCAGCTCGGGATGGACGTCCCGATCGACGTGTGGATGGTCGAAGTCACGTCGCGGGTCCCGGCGCAGGCCGATGCGCTCCATCACCGCGATCGAGCGCACGTTGGCCGGCACGGTGAAGGAGACGATCTCCTCTAGCTCGACCTGTTCGAAGCCAAAGCGCAGCGCCTCGCGCGCCGCCTCGGTTGCGTAGCCGCGGCCCCAGTGCGCGCGGGCGAGCCGCCAGCCGACCTCGACCGCCGGCCCGGTGGGCAGGTAGTCGGCCGGCCACAGGCCGACGTAGCCGATGAACGCCGTGACGCCGGGCACCTCGACCGCCCACAGCCCCCAGCCGTGATCGCGCCAGTGCGCCTCGATGGCGTCGACAAACTGGTCTGACTTCTCGGGCCAGATCGGGCCCTGGAGAAACTCGCGCACGATCGGATCGGCGTTGAGCGCGGCGAAGGGGTCACAGTCGTCATCCCGCCAGCGGCGGAGCAACAGCCGCTCGGTGCGGATCACGCCGCCGGCGGCTGGTCGTCGTAGCCGAGCGAGGCCCACGCCGGGCCGCCGGGCGCCTCGATCAGCTCGACCAGCACGCCGTGGCAACTGCGCGGGTGGATGAAGGCGACCGGTCCCTCGGCGCCGCGCCGGGGTGCCGTGTCGATAAGCTCGATGCCCTGCCGCGCCAGCCGGTCCAGCTCGGCGCTGACGTCGCCGACCTCGAGGCAGACGTGATGGAAACCCTCCCCGCGGCTCTCCAGGAGACGGGCGACGCCGGTCGAGGGATCGGTCGGCTCGACCAGCTCGATCTTCGACTGCCCCACGCCCAGGAAGCCGATCCGCACGCCGTCGGATTCGATGGGCAGGACGAGCTCGAGGGGCAGATGGAGCCCGTCACGATAGAAGCCAAGCGCGGCCTCCAGGTCGCGCACCACGACGGCCACATGGTGCAGGCGGCTTGGTCGCGACAGCGGCAAACCGAACGGGCGTTCTGGGTGCATCAGACGGTGATCAGCTCGCGGTGCTCGCCCCACGCCACGCGCAGGCGATCGCTGATCTCGCCCAGCGTCGCCTTCGCCTTGACCGCCTCGATGATCGGCGGCAGCAGGTTGTCGTCGCCCGCGGCCGCCCGTTCGAGCCTCTCCAGCGCGGCCGACCATGCCTCCTGGTCGCGCTCGGCCCGCAGCCCGCGCACGCGCTCGATCTGCTCCCGCTCACCGGCCGGGTCAATCCGCTGGAGGTCGGGCGACGGCACGGGATCGTCGCGGAAGCGGTTGACGCCGACGACGATGCGCTCGCCGGCCTCGATCTCGCGCTGGACGCGGTAGGCCGCCTCCTGGATCTGGCGCTGCTGGTAGCCGGCCTCGATCGCGCCGAGCGCGCCACCCATCGCCTCGATCTCGTCGAGGTACTCCTGCGCCGCCGCCTCCAGCCGGTTGGTCAGCGTCTCGATGAAGTACGAGCCGGCCAGCGGGTCGGGCGTCTCGGTCACACCCGCCTCGTGGGCGATGATCTGCTGCGTGCGCAGGGCGAGGCGGGCGGCCGCCTCGGTCGGCAGCGCCAGCGCCTCGTCGCGGGCGTTGGTGTGCAGGCTCTGCGCCCCGCCGAGGACCGCCGACAGCGCCTGGATCGTCGTCCGCACGACGTTGTTGTCGACCGACTGGGCGGTCAGGCTCGAGCCCGCCGTCTGGACGTGGAAGCGGCACATCATCGAGCGCGGCTGGCGGGCGCCGAAGCGCTCGCGCATGATGCGTGCCCACATCCGCCGCGCGGCGCGGAATTTGGCCACCTCCTCGAACAGCTCACTCCAGGCGGCGAAGAAGAACGAGAGCCGGCCGGCGAAGCGGTCGACGTCGAGCCCGCGCGAGCTGGCAGCCTCGACGTAGGCGATCCCGTCCGCGAGCGTGAAGGCCAGCTCCTGGGCGGCGGTCGCGCCGGCCTCGCGCATGTGGTAGCCGCTGATCGAGATCGTGTTCCAGCGGGGCAGCTCACGGGCGCAGAACTCGAAGAGGTCGGTCACCAGCCGCATCGACGCGTCGGTCGGATAGATATAGGTACCGCGCGCGATGTACTCCTTCAGGATGTCGTTCTGGACCGTGCCGCCGAGGCGCTCGCGCGGGATGCCGCGCTCGTCGGCGACGGCGACGTAGAAACAGAGCAGGATGGCGGCCGTGGCGTTGATCGTCATCGACGTCGTGATCTCGTCGAGCGGCAGCCCGTCGAGGAGGATCGCCATGTCCTCGATCGAGCTGATCGGCACCCCGACCCGTCCGACCTCGCCCGCCGCCTGCTGGGCATCGGGGTCGTAGCCCATCTGGGTCGGCAGGTCGAAGGCGACGCTCAGGCCGGTCTGGCCGTGCTCGAGCAGGTAGCGGAAGCGGCGGTTGGTCTCGGCGGCCGTGGCAAAGCCGGCGTACTGGCGCATCGTCCACAGACGGCCGCGATACATCGTGGGCTGGACGCCGCGCGTGAAGGGGTACTCGCCGGGGTAGCCGAGGGCGACCTCGGCGTCCCAGCCGGCGAGGTCCTCGGCGGTGTAGAGGTCGGCGATCTCGACGTCGCTCGTGGTCGCGAAACGCTCCCGCCGCTCGGGCTGCTCGGCGATGGCACGCTCGCGCGTTCGGCGGCGCCACTCTTCCCTGCTCATCGCGGCTGACTATACGGGCCGCGCGCCAGCCGATGGGCCGCGCCAGCCATGCGCACCTGCCCTAGCCGATGGCCAGCAGCTCGTCGCCGCGCTCGACGGTCTGGCCCTCGCCCACGCGCAACCCGCGGACGACACCGGCGTGAGGGGCATGGATCTCGTTCTCCATCTTCATCGCCTCGATGGCCAGCAGCCGCTGGCCCTGCTCCACTTCGTCGCCCTCGGCGACCCAGACGCGCACGACGCGCCCCGGGATCTGGGCACGAAGCGTCATCTCGACGTGCGCCTGGTGCGACTCTCCGGCGCGGGCCGCCTTCTCGCGCAGCGCCGCCCGGACGGCCGACTCCACGCTGACCTCGAAGCGCCAGCCGCCGACGACGGCCTCGAAGCGGCGGATGCCGAGGGCGGCGTCCGATGGGGAGCGCGGCAGCTCGGCGACCAGCTCGCCGCGCCCCGCCGGCGCGAAGCGGGCGATCTCCTCGGGGCCGGGCTGGATGACTAGCGGCGCGCCGCCGCCGACACTGACGCGCAGCCGGCTGCTGCCCCCCGGTCCCGCGCCGCCGGGCATGGGCCGCGTCCCGTCGGCGGTCATGGCCTGGCCTCGGTCGCCTCGACGATGCCGGCCTGCCACCACCGCTCGGCGTCGGTGAGCGCCCTGTCAGCCGGCCTTGCGCCCGCCACTGGCTGCTGGCCGGCCGCGACGGCGGCCAGCTCGGCCGCGCGCAGTGCCGCCTCCGACACAAGCGGCGCCGGATCCCACGAGCGCTCGACGAGCTCCGTCGACAGGCCTTCGACCGAGGCGAAGCCGGGCTGGCCGAGCAGCCAGCGATGGAAGGGCAGCGTAGTCTGGACGCCGCCCACCTCGAACTCGTCCAGCGCACGGGCCAGACGGGCGATGGCGGTCGGCCGGTCGTGTGACACCACCAGCAGCTTGGCCAGCAGCGGGTCGTAGTCGGCCGTCACGATGCTGCCCTCCTCGACGCCGGAGTCGACGCGCACGCCGGCTCCGCCCGGCTCCCGCCAGCGCGTCACTCGACCCGGCGACGGGGCGAAGCCGGCGGCCGGATCCTCGGCGCTCAGCCGGACCTCGATGGCATGGCGTGTCGGCCGGGAGGCGGTCGCGGCGGCGGCCAGCACGTGTTCACCTATCGGGCGGCCGGCGGCCAGCCAGAGCTGCTCGTGGACCAGATCGATGCCGGTCACCAGCTCGGTCACGCCGTGCTCCACCTGTAAGCGCGCGTTGACCTCGAGAAACCAGAACTCGCCGCTCGGCGTGAGTAGGAACTCTGCCGTCGCCGCGTTGCGCAGCCCGACGGCCTGCGCGACGCGCACCGCCAGCTGGTGGAGATGCTCCCGCTGCGCGGCGTTCAGCCCGGGCGCGGGCGCCTCCTCGACGAGCTTCTGGTGACGGCGCTGGACCGAGCAGTCGCGCTCGCCGAGGGCGACGACGCGGCCCTCGCCGTCGCCGAGCAGCTGCACCTCGACGTGGCGCGCGCCCTCGACATAGCGCTCGAGGTAGACCGCGCCGTCGCCAAATGCAGCCGCCGCCTCGCGCGACGCCGCCGCCAATGTCTCACGCAACTCGTCCGCCGACGACACACGGCGCATGCCCCGCCCTCCCCCGCCGCCGGCGGCCTTGACGAGCAACGGCCAGCCGATGCGCTCCGCCTCGGCCAGCGGACCATCACCCGAACCGGCGGGGTCGACGGCCACCGGTTCGAGCGTCCCGGGCACGACGGGCACGCCACTCGCCATCGCGGTCGCCCGCGCCGCGAGCTTGTCGCCCAGCGCGCGAAGTGCCGCCGGCGCCGGTCCGACGAAGACGACCCCGGCGGACTCGCATGCTTCGGCCAGCTCTGCGCGTTCCGACAGGAACCCGTAACCGGGATGAATCGCCTGCGCGCCGCTGGCCAGGGCGGCGTCGACGATGGCGTCGACACGCAGGTAGCTGTCGGTCGCCGGTGGCCGTCCGATACGCCTGGCCGAGTCGGCGGCGCGGACATAGCGTGCGCCGACGTCGGCATCGCTGTAGACGGCGACCGTCTCGCAGCCCAGCTCACGACAGGCGCGGATGACGCGCAGAGCAATCTCGCCGCGGTTGGCGACGAGGACGCGCTCGAAGGGCCGTCGTGTGCGGAAGGTGTCTTTGCGCAAAGACACTTTCGCGTCGCTCCGCGAAGCCCTCGTCACGGCAGCACAGCCATCGTCACGGCCGCACAACCATCGTCACGGCAGCGTAACCACGGTCACGGCAGCGTAGCCACGGTCACGGCAGCGCATCGTCACAGCGGGATGTTGCCGTGCTTGCGCGGCAGATTCTGCTGGCGCTTGCCGGCCAACATCTCGAGTGCCGATATGACACGCGGCCGCGTCTCCGACGGCAGGATCACGTCATCGACGTAGCCGCGCGCGGCGGCGATGTATGGGTTCGCGAATCGCTCCTCGTACTCGCGCGTCAGGCGCTCGCGTTCGGCGTCCGGGTCGTCCGCCGCCTGCAACCGGTCGCGGAAGATGATGTTGACGGCGCCCTCGATGCCCATCACCGCGACGCGCGCCGACGGCCACGCCAGGTTCACGTCGCCGCGGATGTGGCGGCTGCTCATGACGTCGTACGCGCCGCCGTAGGCTTTGCGTGTGATGACCGTCAGCTTCGGCACCGTCGCCTCGGCGTAGGCGTACAGCAGCTTCGCGCCGTGGCGGATGATGCCGCCGTGCTCCTGCGTCACGCCGGGCAGGAAGCCGGGCACGTCGACGAGCGTCAGCAGCGGCACGTTGAAGGCGTCGCACATGCGCACGAAACGGGCAGCCTTGTCGGACGCGTCGATGTCGAGTGAGCCAGCCAGCACCGCCGGCTGCTGGGCGACGATGCCGACGCTGCGGCCGCCCATGTGGCAGAAGCCGACGATGATGTTCGCCGCCCACGCCGGCTGCAGCTCGAGGAATTCGCCGTCGTCGACGATGCGCGTGATGACGTCGTGCATGTCGTAGGGCTGCGTCGGCTCCTCCGGCACGACGTCGTCGAGCGCCGCGTCGCGACGGTCGGCAGGGTCGCTCGTCTCGCGCGCCGGCGGCTGCGACAGGTTGTTCTGCGGCAGGTGCGACAGAACGCGACGGCACAGCGCCAGCGCCTGCGCCTCGTCGGGCGCGGCGAGGTGCGCGACGCCGCTGATGGTCGTGTGCACCGACGCGCCGCCGAGGCGCTCACGGTCGACATCCTCGTGCGTCACGGCGCGGACGACGTCGGGGCCGGTGACGAACATGTAGCTCGTGCCCTCGACCATGATCGTCACGTCGGTGATCGCCGGCGAGTAGACGGCGCCGCCGGCGCACGGTCCCATGATCAGCGAGATCTGCGGCACGACGCCCGACGTCAGCGTGTTGCGCAGGAAGATGTCGGCGTAGCCGCCGAGCGAGACGACGCCCTCCTGGATGCGCGCACCGCCCGAATCGTTGAGGCCGATTATCGGCGCACCGACACGCACCGCCAGATCCATGATCTTGCAGATCTTCTCGGCATGCGCCTCGGACAGCGAGCCGCCGAAGACGGTGAAGTCCTGGCTGAAGACGAAGACCAGCCGGCCGTCGATGGTGCCGTGGCCGGTGACGACGCCGTCCCCGAGATAGCGTTGCTTGTCCAGCCCGAAGTCGGTGGCGCGATGCGTGACGAATGCGTCGAACTCGACAAACGACTCGGCGTCGAGCAGAAGCTCGAGTCGCTCGCGCGCGGTCAGCTTGCCGCGCTCGTGCTGCTGGCTTATGCGTTCTTCGCCGCCGCCGAGCAGCGCCTGCTCGCGCATCGCGCGCAGCCGCTCGATCTCCTCCTGCTTTGAACTCAACGGCGCCTCCTCCTCCCGCTGCGGCAGTGGATGGGGCCGAGCGTGGAACTTATCGTAGCAAGGCGAGATGTCCACAGATTCGGTGAACAACTTCGCGATCCTGTGGATAACCAGACTGTGGGCAGGCCGCCATTCTTGCTAGATTCGCTGGCACGTCACGGGCGTCACGGAAGCCGACCTCGGCGCCCGGGCAAGTCGCTCCCGAAGCTCGCGGAGGAGGATCTGCGTTTGGCCAAAGTCATCGCCATTGCCAACCAGAAGGGCGGTGTCGGCAAGACCACCACGGCCATCAACCTGGCCGGCTCACTGGCCGAGCAGGGCTACCGCGTGCTGTGCGTCGACATGGATCCGCAGGCCAACCTGACCGTCGGCCTGGGCATCAACCTGCGCACCATCGAGCGGTCGATGGCCGAGGCGCTGGTCGACTCCGACACCACCCTCGAGGACATCGTCCTGCCCACCCAGACGAGCGGCATCGACGTCGCTCCGTCGACCATCGACCTGTCGGCGACCGAGAATACGCTGTTCAGCTCGATCGGCCGCGAGCAGGCGCTGCGCGACGTCCTCCGCGGATGGGCGATGGATCATTACGACTACATCCTCGTCGACTGCCCGCCGACGCTCGGCCTGCTGACGCTGAACGGCCTCGTCGCCGCTGACGGCGTGATCATCCCCGTCCAGACGCAGTACTACGCGCTCAAGGGCTTCACCGCGCTCGTCAACGTCATCAACCAGATCCGCTCGAAGGGACTCAATTCGGACCTGCGCATCCTCGGGCTGCTGCCGACGTTCTTCGATGGCCGAACTCTGCTCGGCCGCGACATGCTCCACGAGATGCGTGAGCTGGGCGACCACCATATCTTCGAGAACATGATCAAGCAGACCGTTCGCCTGGGGGAGGCTCCTCTCGTCGGACGCCCGGTAACGTCGTACGCGACTAACTCAGAGGCCGCGCGGACCTACCGCGGCCTGGCGCGGGAGGTAATCGAACTTGGCTAGACCGGACTTTCGCGGCACCGCCGCGCGCCGCCTCGCCGAAGAGCGCGAGATGTCGCCGGCGATCATCAGCCTGCTCGCGCCGGAGGGCGCCGAGCGCCCGCTGGGCGTGCGCAACGTTCCCGTCGAGCGGATCTCGCCCAACCCCGACCAGCCGCGGATGACCTTCGACGAGCAGTCGCTCAACGAGCTGGCCGCCTCGATTCGCGAGCACGGCGTCCTGCAGCCGATCCTCGTCCGGCCGACGGACAGGCCGCAGCACTATCAGCTCGTCGCCGGGGAGCGCCGCTGGCGCGCCGCCAAGAAGGCCGGGCTGCACGACGTGCCCGCGCTGATCGAGCAGATCGACGACGACACGGCGCTCGAGATCGCGATCATCGAGAACCTCCAGCGCGAAGATCTGTCGCCGCTGGAGGAGGCGATAATGTACGAGCGCATGACCAGCGAGCATGGCTACAGCGTGCGCCGGCTGGCCCAGAAGATCGGCAAGGACAAGGGCTACATCGAGAACCGCCTGCGCCTTGCCGGCGCGCCGACCGAAATCAAGCAGCTGGTGTCTTTGCGCAAAGACACCCTCTCGCATGCCTACGAGCTGCTCAAGGTCGAGGACCCCAAGAAGCGTCGCCGGCTGGCGGAGCAGGTCGCCAGCGGCGAGCTGAGCCTGGTCAAGCTGCGCGAGAGGATCGAGGGCCGGCCGCGCGTGCCGCGCCAACCCGCCGAGCCCGACGGCAGCGAGTACCCGTCTGGCGAAGGCACGGAGACGGACGCCGCCGACGGCGACATCGGCGATGAGCCGGCGTTCGAGGCGCCGCCGCTGAAGGGCCCGCCGCGCGAGGACTCGCTGGTCAGCGCCAAGCAGTCACTGGCCGAAGCGCTCGACGAGCTGGCCGGTCTCCTCGGCTCGCGCGAGGTGCTCGCCGAGATCGGCGACATCGACCGCGCAAACCTGGCCAAGTACCTGATGATCGCCAAGATCCGGCTCGAGAACGTCATCGCCGTCGTCCGCGCGGGCGACGGCAACCGCTAGCAGCGTCCCCGACAGGGGCGCGTCGCCTAGAGAACCGCCGCCAGCCAGCCGACGGCGAGAACCGCCAGCGACGCCGCCTGCGCCTGCCAGCCCCGCTCGCGCGTCTCGCTGCGCGCACTCGCCGACAGGGGCAGGCCGGCGACGGCCAGAGCGCTGGCCAGCCCGACGGCGGCCAGCGCGGCCGGTGGCGCCCCTCCCCCGCCGGCCAGCGTCAGCCAGGCCAGCCCGTGGACCAGCGCGAGCTGGCCGCCGGCGACGGCCAGCGCCCGTCGGTGGCCGAGCCGGCCGGCGAGCGTGTCCAACCCGGCCGCGCGGTCACGCTCGAGGTCGACCAGCCCGTTCGACAGTTGGAGCGCCGGCCCGGCCAGCGCGGCCACCGGCAGCAGCAGCTCGAGGCGTGGCGGCAGCTGTCCGCTGGCGCCGTACCAGGCATAGATCGGCAACGCCGGGAAGGCGACAGAGAAGCAGGCCCACGCCCACCGGCTGCCCTTGAGGAAGGCGTCATAGGCCAGGCCGGCACCCAGCATCACCAGCGCCAGCACGAGGACGAGCGGGCCGTGCAGGGCCGCCAGTCCCAGCGCCAGCGCACCGCCGGCGACGGCGATCGCCGCCGCCAGCCGCCGGCTCAGTAGACCGCTGGGGATGGGCTTGGCCGGCTTCGTCAGGGCGTCGGCAGCTGCATCGAAGTAGTCGTTCGCGGCGCCGATGGTGAACTGGAGCGCCAGCATCGCCAGCGCCAGGCCGGCGGCGACGATCGGCTCGCCGCCGGCGAGCAGGGCCAGCCCGAGCACGACCAGCGCGTTGAGCGCCGACGGGAAGGGGTGGACTACGCCGAGGGCGCGCAGCCGCCGGGCCAGCACGGCGCCGGCGTCAGATGAAGACGATCTCGTGGAAGCTGTCGACGAGGAGGCGGATCAGCCGCTCACGAGCGTCCGGCAGCAGGCGCCGGCTGCCGCTGACGAAGTAGTGGAGCGAGGTGGCCGGCACCATCACCGCGCCGGTGTCGGTCCGGCCAAAGGCCGCGGGCGGGCCGCCGCCGGCGGCGTAGAGCCGCTCCAGGCCCTCGTCGTCGACGCCGCTTGCCGCACGGAAATCGCCCAGCACGCGCAGCACGCCGCGCCGGATCGAGGTGTCGCGCATGAGCTCGGCGACCCATGCGTCGATGCGCTCGTCGGGCTGGTCCTCCAGCCGCTCGCGATACTCCTGCGGCGTGGCCGACAGGCCGGTTGCGGTCATCCCTGCCTCCGTCTTCGAAGGAAGGGATTATCCCATCGGTCGGTCCGGGGCGGTGGGTCGGTCAGGCGGTCGCCGTCGGGCGGAAGACACGCACCAGCGCCAGGATCAGCAGCTCGATGATCGTCCAGCCGATCAACGCCACGATCGCGGCCACGTCGAGGGCAGCCTCGCCGGCCGGCACGGTGTCCATGGCGAACATGCCGCGGAATGGCGCGACGAAGATCTCGCTCAGGTCATAGATGAAGCTGACGATGGGGTTGCCTTCGCGCGCTGCCAGCAGCAGCAGGATGATGCGCATCAGCAGCAGCGCCTGGATCAGCCCGAAGATGAACACGATCAGCCGCTCCACCATCGCCACCGGTCCCGGCCCGCGGTGGGCCGTCGTTTCCGACACGTGATGCGAGTGGGCGGCCGGCGCCGGCTCCTCGGTGCGCGTCACGACGCGCTCTTCTTCATAGGTCATCTTGCGCTCTCCTCCTTGCCCCCACGCGCACGCCGCCGTGCGGCACCTTGCGCGCGGCAGGTAGCTTGGTGCTCCACAGGCGACCGACGCGCCGGCGCGGACAGGCAGGCGCATTACAGCTTCCATTCGATCGGCGGAGGCGCTCTGGCGGTGCACGGGCACGCAACGGCGTTCGACTTCGGGCAAACGGAGGTGCTGACCTTCGATTGCTACGGCACGCTCGTCGACTGGGAGACGGGCATCCTCGGCGCCCTTCGGCAGCTGCTGCCCGGCCTGGCCGTGCCCGACGACGAGCTGCTCGAAGCCCACGCCCGCCACGAGACCGCGCTGGAGGCCGGCCCGTACCGGCCCTACCGTGAGGTGCTGGCGCGGGCGCTCTTCGCCATCGCCGCCGACTTCGGCGTGGTGGCGGACGAGGAGCAGGCGCACGCCTACGCCGACGCCGCCGCCGACTGGCCACCCTTTGCCGACTCTTCGGCGGCCCTCGCCGGGCTCGCCCGCCGCTACCGCCTCGGCGTCATCACCAACTGCGACGACGACATCTTCGACGCCTCGCGCCGGCAGCTGGGCGTCGAGTTCGAGTGGGTCCTCACCGCCGAGCAGGCGCGCAGCTACAAGCCCAGCCTGCGCAACTTCGAGCTCGCACTGGAGCGGATCGGTCTCCCCCGCGAGCGCATCCTGCACGTCGCCCAGAGCCTCTTCCACGACCACGTCCCTGCCCACCGGCTCGGCCTCAGGACGGCGTGGATCGACCGCCGTCGCGGCCGCGGCGGCTTCGGCGCGACGCCTCCCGCAACCGCCGAACCCGACTTGGCGGTTGCGGACATGGAGTCGTTCGCCAGGCTCGCGCTAGGATGAGGCCGGTGTCCCGTCCCGATCGCGCTGCGGCCCCTGTGGCGGGGGCCAGCGAGCTCATGCGCTCACTCGGCCTGCTCGTCGACGGCCCGGTCCGCTGGGCGACGCCGGTGCCTTCGCGCGCGGCCGGCGTCTTCGTCGTCGAGCTCGACCAGCCGCTGGCCGAGGCGCCCGTCGACCACACCGCTGTGCGCCGCTGGCTGGAGCGGGTGCCGACGCTGCGCCTCGACGGCGAGCGGCCGACGGTCGCCGCGCTCGCCCGGCGGCTGGCGTCCTTCTGGCTGCCCACCGAGCCGATCCTCTACGTCGGGCGGTCCGGACGCGCCATCGGGCCGCGCCTGGCGGCGCTCTACGCCACGCCACTCGGCGACGCGCGGCCGCATGCCGGCGGCCACTGGCTGAAGACGCTGGCCAACCCCGGCCGTCTGCGCATCTGGTGGGCCGAGACCGACGCTCACGAAGAGTACGAGGACGCGCTGCTGTCTGAGATCGGCGCGCGCCAGCCAGCCGACGTCCTGGCGCGGCTGCCCGAAACGACGGTCGTGCTGCCCTTCGCCAACCTGGCCGACAGCGCCGGCACCGCGAAGGCCCACGGCATCGAAGACGCCCTGCGTGAGCCCTTGCCCGACGAGCCCAGCATGGCGCCTCAACCGCAGGCCGCCAGGCCGAAGCCGCCAGCCGCCGGCCGACGAAGCGGTGCAGCCGGTCCAGCCTCCGGCCGGCGGCGCGCTACAGCCAGACCCGCCAGCGCCCGCCAGCAACCCCCGCCGGCCGAGCCGACCTATCTCTCGGCGGCGGGCGTGGAGCAGCTCCAGCGCGAGCTCGACGAGCTGCGCGACGGCGTCCGGCCGGGCGTGATCGAGCGCGTCAAGGCGGCGCGCGAGCTGGGCGACCTGCGCGAGAACGCCGAGTACGAGTCCGCGCGCAAGGAGCAGTCGTTCGTCGAGGGCCGCATCCAGGCGCTCGAGGCGCTGCTGCGCAGCGCCGTCGTGGTCGCCGCGGGCGAAGCCGGCGAGACGGTCGGCGTCGGCTCGACGGTCGTCGTCGAATCGGACGGCGAGAGCCACACCTTCGTCCTCGTCGGCTCGAGCGAGGCCGACCCGGCCGCGGGCCGTATCTCGTACGTCTCGCCCGTCGGCCAGGCGCTCATCGGCCGGCGGGTCGGCGACGAGACCGCCGTGCGCCTGCCGCGCGGTGAGGTCAGGTACCGCGTCCTGGAGATCCGCTAGAGGCTCGCGCGCGGGGCAGTGGGCTCAGCCGGCCGCCTCGGCAGGCAGCGCCGCCACGCCGCCGCGCGCCCGCGCCTGCTGGCCCAGCAACGCGGCGATCGCCGCGGCGTCCTGCGGCCGCGCGAAGAGGTAACCCTGTGCCACGTCGCAGCCGAGCGCCTCCAGCTCGGCCGCCTGCTCGGGCTGCTCCACGCCCTCGGCGACCGTCGTCAGCTGCAGGCTGCGCCCGAGATCGATGATGGCGCGGACCAACGCCATCGCGTCGCTGCGGCTGGCCACGTTCTCGATGAACGACTTGTCGATCTTGAGGATGTCGACCGGGAAGCGGCGCAGGTAGCTGAGCGACGAGTAGCCCGTCCCAAAGTCGTCGATGGCCAGGCGCACGCCGAGCCGCTTGAGCTGGCGCAGGCGCTGCAGGCTGGCTTCGCTGTCGTGCATCAGCGCGCTCTCGGTGATCTCGAGGACGAGGCTGTCCGGGCGCAGGCCGGCGAGGCGCAGCGCCCGCGAGATCGTCTCGACGATCGTGGCGTGCTGGATCTGGCGCGCCGACAGGTTGACGCTGATCGTCAGCGGCGGCCGCGCCTGGTACGTCTCCTGCCATGCCTTCGCCTGCACCGTCGCCGCCTCCAGGACGAAGCTGCCGATCTGATGGATCAGGCCGGTGTCCTCGGCCAGCTGGATGAACAGGTCGGGCGCCACCAGCCCGCGCTGCGGATGCTGCCAGCGCACCAGCGCCTCGAGGCCGACGACCTGCCGTCCCGGAAGCCGGACCAGCGGCTGGTAGTGGACGCGCAGCTCGTCCTCGGCCAGCGCCCGGCGCAGCTCGGCATCCAGCTCGAGGCGGGTCAGGATCGCCTCGTGCATGCTCAGGTGGAACGCCTGCAGTTGGCCCTTGCCACGGTTCTTGGCGGCGTACATGGCCACGTCGGCGCCGCGTAACAGCTCCTGCGAGGAGTGAAGGCCGCTCGACGTCGCGGCCATGCCGATGCTCGCCGTGACGTGGACCGGCTGGCCGCTGACGGTGAACGGCTGGCGCAGAGCGCGGTCGATGCGCTCGGCGATGCGCATCAGCTCACCATCCTCGATGTCCTCGAGGAGCACCGCGAACTCGTCGCCGCCGAGGCGCGCGACGGTGTCGCTCGCTCGCACGGCTTCTGTCAACCGGCCGGCGATGTCGACGAGCAGTTCGTCGCCCGCCTGGTGGCCGAGGCTGTCGTTGACGACCTTGAAGTCGTCGAGATCGAGGAAGAGGACGGCCACGCCCTCGTTGTGGCGGGAGGCACGCGCCAGCGCCTGGTCGATGCGGTCGCTGAACAGCGCCCGGTTGGCGAGGTTGGTCAACGGGTCATGGAACGCCTGGTGGGCGAGCTGTCCCTCGAGCGCCTTGCGCTCGCTGACGTCGCGGCCGTTGAGCACGAGGCCGCCGACGATCGGGTCGCGGACGAGGTTCGTGCACAGCATCTCGAAGTCGCGCCACGAGCCGTCCCTGTGGCGCATGCGCCACTCGACCCGCGCCGGCGGACCGCTGGCACCCATCGCCGCCTCGAGCAAAGAGGCCGCCGCGAGGAGGTCATCGAGGTGGATGAAGTCGGCCAGGCGGTGGCCCTGGATGTCGGGCTGCTCGAAGCCGAGCACGCGCAGGACGGAAGGGCTGGCGTAGGCGACCCGACCGTCCGTGTTGACGATCAGCACGAGGTCGGAGGAATTGCGCACGAGCGACCCGAAGCGCGCCTCGACGCGCAGCTGCTGTTCGCGCTCGTACGTCCGCGCCAGGATCCGGTTCGAGACGAAGGCGGCGAAGGGCATCGCCAGCAGCAGCACGACGATGCTCGGCACGATGCTGCTCATCGTCGCCGCGCCGACGGTCTCGAGCATCGGCTGCGAGTAGAGCCGCGTCTCGAGCACGCCGATCTCGCCGCCGGCCAGCCGGAACGGCAGCGCGTAGACGAGCGTGTCGGCCGACGCCGGCCGGCTGACCGGCTCACCGCGGCTCAGCACCTCGGCCGCCGCCAGCGGGTCCATCGCCGCCGTCCGCTGGCGGTCCGTGCCGGCGAAGGGCACCCCGTCGGAGTCGGTGATCAGGACCTCGTCGGCATCGATCTGGCGTGCCAGGTCGGTCAGCCGCTGCTGGAGCTCGGCCTGCTGGAAGGCGCGCCCGCCCGAGACGGCGAAGTTGTTGGCGTTCTCCTGCAGGCTGCTGATGACGCGCTGGATGCCCGCTTCGCGCTCGGTCAGCACCTGGTGGCGGATGCTCGCCGCCTGGATCGCGATGAGCACGGTCGAGACGCTGGCCACGGCGAGCGCGACGATGAGCACGCTCAGGACGCGGAATGAGACCTGCGGCAGGCGGCTGCGCCAGCGCTCGACGCTGGCCCAGCCTTTACCGGCGGAACGAGACGCCTGCGCTCCGCTCACGGGCGCACTGTCGGTGCGACGCTCCCATCCTGGACGCCGTACCTGGCCAGGATGCCGACGTAGGTTCCGTCGGCCATCATCGAGGCGAGGGCGGCGCGGATCGCCGCACGCAACCCGCGCCTGTCATGCGGGACGCTGATGCCCTGCTCGGCGACCTCCAGCGTCAGCCCGGTCAGGCTGTACGTGTCCGGCTCCTGGACGACGTGGTAGCCGGCGGCCGGGCTGTCGACGAAGTAGGCGTCAACCTCATCGTCGCGCAGCGCTGCCAGCGCCTCGTCGTCCTTCTCGAACTCGTGCAGCTCGATCGGCGGCTTGTCGTGGCGGGCGCACGCGGCCGACAGGCCGCGACCCTCGTAGTCGCCGCTGCCGTTGACGACCTGGACCTGGATCGTCCCGCTTTGGACGGCAACGCGCAGGCCGCACAGGTCGAGCTCGGTGTGGATGGTGGCCGCGCTGCCGTGACGCCGGACGAAGGTCATCCCCGCCCGGAAGTAGGGAATCATGTCGACCTGCGCCAGCCGGTCGGCGGTGATGCTCTGAGCCGAGATGACGATGTCGCACTTGCCGCCGAGGACGGCCTCGATGATCGTGTCGAAGACGGAGTTGACGATCCGCGCCTCGAGTCCGAGCCGGCGCGCGATCTCCTCGCCCAACTCGATGTCGGAGCCAATCGGCTTGCCCGTCTCGTCGAAGAACTCCTGCGGCGGATAGGGCAGGTCGGAGCAGATCAGCAGGCTGCCCTCGAAGAGCAGCTCGTCGGCGGGAACGGTCGGCAGCGGCCGAGCCGGCGTGGCGGTCGGCGCGACGCTCGGCGCGGCGGATGGAGCGGCAGTCGGTGAAGGGGTGGGCATGGGTGCGCCCTGCGTCACACACGCTGCGCCGAGCAGCGCGATCAGGACGGCCCTGCCCCACGCTGTTGACTTCACGATCCAGGTCCTGCGGGTGTGACGACCGGCCCAGCAAGCCACAGCCGGCGACCGCACCCAACCACCCACTAGTACTGTCGACCCGCTACCGGCCGAGCCGCCCTCGATGCGCGGCGCCTGACGACGTCCCGGTCCCGGCTACTCGCGGCGGCTGAAGGCGAGCGTCGCCGCGGCGAGCAGCAGCGTCGACATGACGCCCACGATGAGCACCTCTTCGAGCAGCGTCATGGTGTGGCCGAGGACGGTCACGCCGAGGCTCTCGCTGCTGCCCAGGAAGACCTGCCTGATGGCGTCCACGCCATAGGTCAGCGGGTTGAGCTTGGAGATGATCTCCAGCCACAGCGGCACCTGATTGACCGGGAAGAAGACGCCGGCCAGGAAGATCAGCGGGAAGACGAGCAGCTGCAGGATGAGCTGGAAGCCCTGCTGGCTGGTCATGAACGAGGCGATCAGCAACCCGAGCCCGGCGAGGCCCATCGCCAGGATGGCGACGATCGGGATCAGGCCGAGCACGATAGCCGGCGACAGCGATACGCCGACCAGCGGCGCCAGCAGCAGCATCAGCCCAACCTGCAGCAGCGCGTTGAGCGTCGCGCCGGCCGCCTTGCCCAGGACTATGCCGGTGCGCCCGACGGGCGCAACGAGGACCTCCTTCAGGAAGCCGAACTCGCGGTCCCACACGACCGAAGCGCCGGCGAAGAGCGAGCTGGTCAGGACGGTCATGGCAACGATGCCGGGGTACATGAACTGGATGAAATCGACGCCCGGTTCGAGGGAGCCGATGACCCGCCCGAAGCCGGCGCCGAAGATGACCAGGAAGCCCAGCGGGAAGGCGAACGTAGAGATGATCCGCGAGCGCTCGTTGACGAAGCGCAGCAGCTCGCGGTAGGCGACGACCCACGTGCCGCGCCAGATCTCGGTCATGTGCCCGCCCTCACCCGAAGCGCCGCCGCATGGGCATGCCCTGCCGCGCCAGCAGCTGGCGCTCGTCGACCTCGGCGTCGCGGATCTCGTGGCCGGTCAGTGTCAGGAAGACATCGTCGAGCGACGGCCGGCGCAGGCTGACCGACAGCAGCGGCTGCGGAAAGCTGCGCACGAACTCGGGCAGGAAGGTCTCGCCGTTGGGTACGTGGAAACGGACGACGCCATCCTGCACGCTCGCCTCGGCGCCGTAGCGGCCGGTGACCTCGGCGGCGGCACCCTCGTTGTCGGCCGTCGAGAACGTGATCAGGTCGCCGCCCACGCCGCGCTTCAGGCCGTCGGGCGAGTCGAGCGCGACGATCTGGCCGCGGTCGACGATCGCGATGCGGCCGCAGTATTCGGCCTCGTCGAGGTACTGCGTGGTCAGGAAGATCGTCAGGCCCTCCTGCCGGCGCAGCCGGCGCAGGTAGTCCCAGATGTGGCGCCGCGTCTGCGGGTCGAGGCCGAGCGTCGGCTCGTCGAGGAACAGCACGCGCGGGTAGTGAAGCAGGCCGCGCGCGATCTCCAGCCGCCGGCGCATGCCGCCCGAGAAGGTGCGCACGCTGCCCCGCCGCCGGTCCCACAGCTCGACCATCTCGAGGAGCTCGCGGATGCGCGCCTCGCGCGCGTCGGCGGGCACGCCGTAGGCGTAGGCGTGGAAGCGCATGTTCTGCTCGGCGCTGAGGTAGTCGTCGAGCGTCGGCTGCTGGAAGACGAGGCCGATCGAGCGACGCACCTGGCTCCGCTGGCGGACCACGTCGAAGCCGTTGACGGTGGCCGTGCCCGACGTCGGCCGCAGCAGTGTGCAGAGCATGTTGATCGTCGTGGTCTTACCCGCGCCGTTGGGCCCGAGGAAGCCGAACAGCTCCCCCTCCCCCACCTCGAAGCTGACGCCGGCGACGGCCTCGAGCGAGCCGAAGCGGCGGTGCAGGTCGCGGACCTCGATGACGGTGGCGGGCATGTGCCAACTATCGCCTTTCGCCTCGGAACGCGCTTCGGTCAGTCGGTGGCGCGGAAGATAAGGCCGACGTTCCCGGCGTCGATGGTCAGGCTGCGCGCCTCGATGGCGTAGGCCAGCTCGTCGGTGCCCAGGACCTCGAGGGTAATCGCCTCTACATCGCCGGCCGCGCCGGCACAGGCCCGTTCGGTGGCGACCAGCTCGCCGAAGCGCAGGCTGCCGTTGTCGGCGGTGTACGCGCCGCCGCCGCTGTTGCAGCCCGTGTCCAGCTCGACCCGGCCGTCGGCAGCGAAGCGCAGGCTGGCCGTGACACCGGCGGGCAGGCTCGAAGCGACCTCGCCGGTGACGATCGTGTCGAGCACCCACAGCGGGCCGACCAGCTCCACGTCCGGCTCGGCCACCTCGCGGTCAAGCAGCGTGATGGCCGTGCCGTCGCTGTCGAGGGTCAGCGTGTCGCCGTCGAGCCCGACCGCCGGCCGCGAGCCGAGAAACCCGGCGAGCCACTCGTCCTGCGCGTGGCGCGCAGGATCACAGCCGATCTCGGTCGTGCTCATCTGGCCGGTGACCAGCCGCCCGTCCTCGACGGCGTACTGCGCGCCCAGGTGGTTGCAGCCGGCATTCGCGCTCAGCTGCCCGCCGCGGAAGCTGATCCGAATCCGTGTCCCGGCCACGAGGTCGCGCGGCCGGATCTGCGCCGCGAGCTCGACCAGCTGGTCCAGGACTGGGCGACGACGAACGCCGGCTGGTCGGGGCCGTGGCGCGAGGTCTACATGAGCCCCGACGTCGAGCAGCGCTCGATGCTGACCCACCTGCACGACCTGCACTTCTACTCGGCGGCGTGGTGCCGCGCCGTCACCAAGCCTTTGCTGGCAGAGGCGATGGGCGACCTGCTCGGCACGCCCAACGTCGAGCTGCACCACACCACGCTCCACCTGAAGCCGCCCGAGACCGGCATGCCCTTCCCGCTGCACCAGGACTCGCCCTTCTACCGCCACGAGCAGCCGGCCTACGTCGACGCGATCGTCCATCTCGACGACACCAACGACGACAACGGCTGCCTGCGCTTCGTCCCGGGCAGCCACAGGGACGGCCACATCGAGCACATCGAGCGGGTCGACGGCAAGGAGGTCTCGCCGCACCTGCCGACCGACAGCTGGCGCCTCGACGACACCGAGCCGGCGCCCGCCCGCGCCGGCGACGTCGTCGCCTTCAGCATCTACACCGTCCACGGCTCGCGCATCAACCGCACCGACCGCTGGCGACGCCTGGTGCGGGTGGGTTACCGCGACCCGGCGAACAGGCAGCTCGCCGGCCAGTCGCTTGGCCGTGCGGGGCTCATCGTGAGCGGCCTGCGCCCCGCCGGAGCGCTCAAGGCGACCTGACGGCTCCGGAAAGCGACCGCGATGGCGAGCGAATTGTACGAGAGTGTCGCGGCGGCCGAACTGGGTTAACCTGCCCGCGTGATGCATCCCGTCGCCATCCTGTACGAGCATCCGGAGTGGTTCAGGCCGCTGTTCGCCGAACTCGAGCGGCGCGCAGTAGATTTCGTCCGGCTTCACGGCGGCGAGCTCGTGTACGACCCCGACGAGCGTACGGTCCCCTACTCGCTGATCGTCAACCGCATGAGCCCCTCGGCGTGGATGCGCGGACAGCGACAGGCGATCTTCAACACGCTGCGCTACCTCGAGCACCTGGACACGGTCGGAGCGCCGGTGCTCAATGGGCTCGGTGCCTTCCGCTACGAGGTCTCGAAGGCCGCTCAGTACTCGCTGATGGCGACGCTCGGGCTGCGCCATCCGCGTACGCGCGTCCTGAGCAGGCCCGAGCAGGCGCCGGCCGCCGCCGAGGGGCTGCATTTCCCGGTGCTGATCAAGCCGAACATCGGCGGCAGCGGGGCGGGCATCCGCTCGTTCGCCACACCGGAGGAGCTGGCGGCAGCTGTACGCGATGGCATGCTCGACTTCGGCATCGATGGACTGGGCTTGCTGCAGGAGCACATCCCGACCGCCGACGAGGCGATCGTGCGCATCGAGATCCTCGGCGGCGTGTACCTGTACGCCATCAGGCTCCTCCTCACGCCGGGGACGTTCAACCTCTGCCCGGCCGACTACTGCGATCTGCCCGGCATGGCCGACGGTGTCTCCGGTCGCGGTCTGCCGATCGAGGCCTATGAGCCGCCCGCCGAGATCGTCGATGAAGCCAGGCGGCTGGTGACGGCCGCCGGCATGGACGTCGGCGGCGTCGAGTACCTCGTCAGCGCCCGCGACGGCGAGCACTACTTCTATGACGTCAACGCGCTGTCCAACTTCGTGGCCGATGCCCCGAACGTCATCGGCTTCAACCCCTACGAGAGCCTGGCCCAGCTCATCGTCGAGCGTGCCGAGGAGGCGGCGAGAGTAGCCCCCGCGGCGTAGCGCCGTTGCTGCGGCAGCCTGCACCGCATGCTGCGCGGGGGTCGTCCTGGTCGGCGGCCTGCTTTCGCACCCTCAATGCGTCGGCGCGTAGGCCTCCAGCAAGTCTTGAGCCGCGGCGTCGCCGACTACCGACGATCCGCCGCGCAGCCGTTCGGCCAACAGCAGCGCTCGCACGCGGGTGGCATACAGACGCAATGGGTGCTGGCGACGCGCGCGAGATGGATCGGGCGCGAGCAGGTACAGTCCGAACGCGGTCCGATTGCGCAGGCGCAGGTAGGTCAGCAGGTCGGCGGCCAGTCGCAGGGGTGCACGGATGCCGGCCTCGCGATAGGCGGCGAGCTTGATGTCGCCGAGCCCGACGTATGCTCTCGCATCGACCGCCCGGTGCGCACGGACAATGCGCTGCGAGACGACAGTCGCGAGAATCCAGCCGCCGATCGCGAGCAGCGGGAAGATGGCGCCGTGGAAGTCGAGCTGGGCCGCGAGGCAGAGGACCTGCGACGGATTGCTGCGACATGTCGAGGGATACCAGTTGACCAAAAAGTGCTCGAAGATCGCGTAGCCGAGTACCGCCACGGGAAGGACGTAGGGCAGCCGGGAGCCGAAGCGGCGAGCGGCGACGATGGCCAGACCGAGCGCGACGCCAACGGCCAGCGGATACAGGCCGTGGCCGGCCCGGATTGCACCTGGCAACAGACGCTCGTCAACCGATGGGGCCAGGATGCCCACTATCCCCTCGTAGGTGAGCCGAAAGTCGGGAAGTGCCTCGATGTGTCCGGGCGTCAGTGGATTGACTACCAGCGCGATGTACAGCGTCCCAACGCCCAATCCAAGCGGCGCCGCCTCGGGCGTTTCGAAGAAACCCGCGAAGCGGCCGGTGAGGACTGTGACGTCCTCGGCAAAGCCCATGCCTGCGCCGGTGGCGGCAGCGATGATGCCAAGATCGAGCGGCCCGCCCATCGAGCGCAGCGCCGATCGACGCCACACGACCAGGATGAGCAGGGGCACGACCTTCAGGACCTCCTCCGTGATCGGCGCCCACAGGACAGCGTGGATGTCGCCCAAGAAGCCCACGCCTGAGTTCGCGAAGTCAACCGAGAGTCGCCGCGCGGCGTCGTGCAGCGGCGTTGCGATCAGGGCCGCCTGGCTGAGGATGGTCAGCAGGTAGACGGGGCCCACGCCGATGAAGAAGAAGGCGATGACCATGCGCGCCGAGATCGTCCGCCAGGGCGTGGAGACGAGGAGCAGCAACAGCAGCAGCGGAATGTGCCAGACGGTCGCCTCCATCAGCCGGCCGCCGGTCTCCCACCACAGGTAGACGACGCTGGCCACTGCAGCGGCCAGCATCGCCAGCCGGAAGATGCCGAACCTCGCTACCAGCGAGCGGGCTCCCGCGACGAGCGCGCTGCCGGCGGAAGCGCTCACGGAGGCGACCCCAGGCCGAGCTTGCCGCTGGAGAACTTCTTGATTCTGTCCATCGCCTCGTTGAGGTCGCCGCCCGGGCTGCCCTCAGGTGCGTTCTTGATCAGGATCAGGTCCTGGTACGCGTCCCAGGCCTCCTCCTGCTGCTCCTCGGGCGTCGGCGGCGAAGCGACGTCGTAGCCCTTCTTCGTCGTCGTCGGCCCTTTCCACTTCGGGCCCCACTTCACCCCCGCCGCGGCCGATCCGATGAAGCCGAACAGGTTGACGACGACCGCCGTGTTCACCTGGTTGCGCGCGTTGCAGCCTGTGCACATTGTTTCGAACACGGCCGACAGGCCAGCCCACTCGAGCGCCGCGTGAGCCAGGAGAACAAGCAAAGCGCCGAACAGGCCGCCTGCCACGAGGGCGGTGGCGATCGGCACGTCCAGCGCGCGCCGAAGCGGCCACGTCGGGCTGGGGCTGGTCACAGCCAGGAACACCGCTCCTCCCTCCGATCGGCCGGACTCGTTGCCCCATCATCGCGCCGGCGCGCGCTCCCGACGACGTCCTATTAGGTGGACGTTCGCCCTGATCGGGACTCAGGATCGACGAACGCCGGCAGCCGGTCTCCTGACCACGAAAGAGCTACCAGCCGACGGCGCCGTACGTCGGCTCGCCCGCCAGCTCGTAGCTGTGGATTGTCACGCCCGCCTCCGCGGAAAGTGCGATTAGTTGGGCCGCCCGACCTGGTCTCGTTCACTGGAACCGGATGAGGAGGATTCGCGATGGCAGCTGATCACAGGTACTCGCTCGCCGGCCTCGACGTGCTCGTCGGCGAGTGGCAGACGTTCGTCCCCGGCGTAGGCGCGCGGGGTCGGACGACGTTCGAGTGGCTCGACGGAGGCGGCTTCCTGATCCAGCGCTCGACCGTCGATCTGCCCGAGTTCCCCAACGCGATCTGTGTGATCGGCGCGACCGGGGCGGACGGCGCGCTCCAGCAGCACTACTTCGACTCACGCGGTGTCGCGCGCGTCTACGACACTACCCTCGAGGACGGTGTCTGGACACTCTCCCGCGAGGGCCCCGATTGGCCGCAGCGCTACGTCGGCGAGTTGAGCGATGACGGCAACACGATCACCGGCCACTGGGAACGGGGCACCGAGCCGGGCGCGCCCCTCGAGCACGACTTCGAACTGAAGTACTTCCGCGTACGATGACTCACGGCCCGCTGCCGGTCAGCCGGCTCGTCCGGCCCAACGCAGGATGCGCAGCCCGCGCAGCGTGATCCACCTGCTCGGCTGCCCTTCGGCTTCCCCAAGGTCGACGAGCAGCTTCTCGTGATAGGCCTGCTCGAGCGGCCAGCGGCCCGCCGCGTCGCGCTTCGACTCGATGATGGCGAGCGCCTCGCTCATCCGCTCGTCGGGCGCGGGGCTCGCGTTACGGAAGTAGTCGAGCACGCGCACGACGTCGTAGTTCCACGAGTAGGGGAACCCAGCCGACAGCCAGCGTCGCTGCGCGATCTGACCGTCCGACAGTCGTTGGAGGAGGCGCCGCTCGAGCAGATAATCCTCGCCCCGATGTCGGGCGGCCGTCACGTCCCCGTTCGCGCCGGTCACCACCCCTTCATGCTCGAGCAGGCCCTCGAGGACGTTGATCGTCGTGTCGAACGAACCGCGCGTCGACCCGCTCTCCTGCTCGCAGTTCCAGCCGCCATCGGCCATCTGCTCGGTCAGCAGCCGGTCGACGATGCCCCGGACGTCCTGGCCGAAGTACGTCCCGATGGCGACGACCCGACCGTTGATGCACGGCTCGACCTCGCCCCCCCAGAAGCGAAGGTTGGCGTCGTAGTCCCAGCGGGCGGCGTCGTGGACTGGCGCGATAGCCCGCCGCGCCTCGTCGCTGTGCGGGTCGAGGCCGAACAGGTAGAGCAGGTGCAGCGTATCGAAGGTGCCGATACCGCGCGGGAAGAACGTGCCACCGCCCCACCTCCCGTCGCGGTCCTGCGCGGCGAGCACCTGTGCGCCCCAACCTTCGCGCGCCACGCGCGCGCGCTCGGCCGCCACCTCATGGGCGGGCGCATCAATGAGGTCACGCATGACCTGCCAGCGGATGGACGGGTCGGAGTCGAGCAGCCAGTCGATGGGCGGCCGGTCGGTGTCGTTCATCGGTTCAGCCTGAATGATCGAACCTACGCTGAATGAGCGCCTGCGACTCGTTGCGACACCAGGACTTCCGAAGCTCCCCCGCACGCGTTGACCTACTGCCCCGCGCCGAGGTTGTCTGCGCACACAGGTGCTGTGGCCGGCATTGACACGGACAACGAAGTGGCTCCGGCGGGCCGGAGCCGGCCGTGTACTGAAAACGTACGCGGCACGCGACGGCACTTCGCCGGAGATTCGTCTTCCCCGGCCGGTCCATTCCTGGGTGGCTCAAAGCTGTGCTGCTGGAACCCGAGTGCTGCCATCAGGTCGTTGAGCGCAGGTCGCCAGTCCAAAGGGCGCTGACCTGAATGCAACTCGGCCATGAAGCGGATTCGGAGTCGTCAGGCGATGGCGCGAATCCGTCGGCAGCCCCGCAATTGACTCCCCCGCTGGCGACGAGCATGAGCGTTGAGAAGTTGAGACGCGTGCCGGCTTCCCGCCAGCGTCTGGTAGCTCCCACGCGCGGGCCAACTCGGCAACCCACCCGCGCAGCCACTCGAGCCTGACGGCGATCCTTACGCACCAACCTGTGCACAGACCTCCCCATCGAAGCCGCTTGACCGCTTTCTCGGGCTAAGCGGTTCTTGAGCGAATCTCAAGCGAGCCTCCTTACGGTACGGATCTTGCCGTCGAGGGCCGGCGGCACCAAGCAAGGAGACCGACATGTACACAAACCGGCGACCTCGCACCATGGCTGCGGCCAGCCTCTTGGCGCTGAGCATGGTGCTGCTAACCACCATGGCGGCGACGGCGGCATCGCCCGAGAAAGCCGACGTGCTGGACCAGGGGGGTGGAGCGGTGTACGCGCCACAGGGCGCGCAGTTGGTGCGCCAACCGAACGGTATCGCGGTGTCGCTCACCATGCCCACTCCGGAGCCTGGTTCATACCTGTATCCGGCGGGCACCGAGCCAGGGCATCCGGAGGTGTTCACGCTGTGGATGTTCGTGTTCAACCATCCCGAGCACTGCACGGCCCCGTGCGGACCCGACGACATGACGAATCCCGATGTCGAGTTCGGCGTCTACAACCCGGCAGGGCATGTGGGTGCCGGAGCCAAGCTGACCCTGAGCGGTCGCGTCGGTGTCGGTGACACGGCCGGGGCGCCGCCGGGGATCACGCCGCACGACCTGTCGAACCCCGCCGGCGCGGCGGTGCATCTCGCCGTGACCTCGCATGGCGGGCTGAACCCGGCGACGCTGCCCCATGAGTTCCGCATCCCGACCGGCTCCGGTGCGTGCGGCTGCTGGTGGCTGGCCTTTTTCGACTGATGGACGCGCGTCGCGTGCCGGTCGAGGGTCGATCCCGGCCGGCACGGCGGCGACAGCTACAAATCGCGGGATTCTCGAATGCTCGCATCGTTGGTACGAGCGAAAGGGAGGCGGCTTTGAGAAAGCTTCTTGTACTGGCTGGGGTGTTGCTGCTGTCGCTGGGCGTTGCCCTCCCGGCATCTGCTGACCCGCCGGTGACTGAGACGTTCAGTGTCACGTTCATTGATGTGAATCCGTGCACGGGGTTAGATCATGAGGTCACGATCCACTTCAAAGACAGGATCCACTTCCATCAGAACAACTTTGTGCTCACCAGCAAGAGGACGGGGACGACCGATTCCGGCTTCGTCATGACCAGTGGGACCGAACACATCGTTGGCACCGGGAAAGTCTTCGCAGCGGGCTTCAAGGATCTGTGGCGACATGAGTCTGGCGAGGCCTTCATCGCCAGAGGCACGCTAGTGGTCGACATGAACACCGACACGGTGCATGTCGACACCTTTTCTCTGCGCTGTCTGGGCTGACTAGCAACGACGTGCAGGGCCCTCCCCGAGATGGGGCTGAGCCCACAGCAGCGTGCATCGCGCGGAGGGCGGACCGAGCCTGGGACGCCCTCCCGCCGCAAGGTCGATGGCGGGTCTCGACCTCTGACGGAGGACTGGCATGGCAACCGACTTGAGGCAGGCGATCTCTCCCTGGAGAGGAATCCTTCCGTGGGCGGCGCTAGCCGTTGCGGGAGCCGTGGCCGGCGTTGCCCTGGCCGCCGCCTTCGGCGTTCCGCTCTGGATAGTGGGCATCTTCGGCTTGGGACCGTTGCTGCCGCTGCTGGTCGCTGCCGTGGTCCTGACCTGGCGTCTGGCCGGCGGTTGGTTGGCGTTCTACCTGGCGCTGGCGCTGACCCAGATCGGTCATGTAGGGGAACATGTCGTCCAGATCGTCCAGTTGCGGGTGATCGGCGTCAGCAGCCAACACGCGCACGGCGTGTTCGGTGCGCTCGACGTCGAGTGGGTCCACTTCGTCTGGAATGCCTGGATCCTGGTGGCAGTGGCGCTCCTGCTCATCCGTTTCCGGGCGAACCCCTGGCTGTGGATCACCCTGCCCCTCGCCGCCTGGCACCTGGCGGAGCACGTCGTGCTCATGGCGACCTACCTCGCCACGGGCGTCGAGGGGAGCCCGGGCCTGCTGGCCACCGGCGGGCTGCTGGGCGGTGGGCTACCGCTCGCCCGGCCCGACCTCCATCTCGCCTACAACCTCGTCGAGACCGTGCCGTTGCTCATCGGTCTGGGTTGGCAGTGGCGCCGGGGAGTCCACTCGCCACGCGTGGCCACCAGCCGGGTGTGATGCCGGATCGCAGCCGGCGACGGTTCGTCGAACTCGAGGAAGGACTTCGCGACCACCAGTGGTGGTGGCAGATCACCAAAGGTACTCGTGGCCACGTCAGCATTTCAGCCGGTAACGCTCACACTCCTCGGCTGTGAATCCTCGAGTGACCCGGCTCCGCGCGAGCTCAATGAGCCGTTCTGAATCGAGCGGGAATCGGCGAAGCA
>CAYRMQ010000027.1:0-29060 GCA_964425305.1 uncultured Anaerolineaceae bacterium
GCCCCACCAGGGCCTGCCGGCGCGCATCTGCTGGCTCGGCTACGGCGAGCGCGCGGCGGCCGGCCTGCGCTTCAACGAGATGGTCGCCAGCGGCGAGCTGAAGGCGCCCATCGTCATCGGCCGCGACCACCTCGACGCCGGCTCGGTGGCGTCGCCCAATCGCGAGACCGAGGGCATGCGCGACGGCTCCGACGCGATCGCCGATTGGCCGCTGCTCAACGCGCTGGTCAACACGGCGGCCGGCGCCAGCTGGGTATCGATCCACCATGGCGGCGGGACGGGCATCGGCTACAGCCAGCATGCCGGCATGGTCGCCGTCGCCGACGGCTCTCCGCTCGCGGCGCACAAGCTGCAGCGCGTCCTGACGACCGATCCGGGGACGGGCGTGATGCGCCACGCCGACGCCGGCTACGAGCGGGCGATCGAGGTCGCCCGCGAGCGTGGCGTCCGCCTGCCGATGCTCGACGAAGACGGCCGCTGAGGCTTCGCGACGCCGTCTTGGCCGCCCTTGTGAGGGTCACCGATGGTTGGCAGCCTGGCGCCGCACCGGCCGCGGGCGCAATTCTGGCGCGATGTACCGGCCGAGCGCGATGAGCGCGCCGCCCAGCCGCCGTCGCAGGCCGGCGAAGGCCTTCGCGCGCGACACGCCGCTCTCCGGTAGCTCGTCGCGACGGTGGCGTGGCTCCGGCGGAGGATCGTCCAGCAGTGGTTCGTACCAGGTCCTCGGGTACACGGCTCCTGCTCCTTCCTCTGATTCCCTCGCGTCTACTCGCTGACGATCAGCACGCGGTCGCCGTCGTCGGTGCCGATGTCGACGATCCTGCCGCGCAGCCCCGACCGGACGGCCGACTGGATGCGCTCGCTGTCCTCGTCGGACAGTCCGGGCACGAACGCGCTGGCCAGGCCGGCGATGTTGAGCGGGACGCTCAGGTTCACCACCGGGCGCCCCTGCTCGCGAACCTCGATGCGCAGCCGGCGCGGCGGCCGATCGTCGGGCGCGACCCCGTCCGACCGACCGCCGGCTTCGGACGTCCGCCGGCCGGCGGACTCCTCGTCCGACAGGCGGGCGAGGATCTCGTCGGCCTCCTCCGCCGTCAGCGCACCCTCGGCCACCAGGCGCAGGATCTTCTCCAGGTCAGGCATCCGTTTCGTCCTCCGACAGCAGCCGGGCGGCCTCGTCGACGTCCAGCTCGCCGCGCTCGACGGCGCGCAGGATCTCGAGCGCGTCACGCTCGGCGGCCGGAGTAGCCACCGGTGCCGCGGCGTCCCGCGCGTCGACTCGCGCGTCGACGCGGACCTCGCCCGACATCGAGCGGAAGCGCAGCCTCGCCGCGCCGTCGCCGACGACCAGCCCGCGCTGCCCGCGCTGCGACGAGACCTTGCCGGCGATCGTCGAGCGCAGGCCGACGATGGGCCCGGAGGCTTCGATCGCCAGGCCGCCGGCCGGCTCGAGGCGGAGGTCGCCGCTGACCGTCTCGACGCGGTGCTCCGGGCCGGCGGCGAACATCCCGGCCACCGCGACGTCGCCGCTGACCGAGCGCACGCGCAGCAGCTCGAGGCGGCCGGCGTCGACCTCGACGTCGCCCGACGTCGTCACCGCGCTGATCTCGATCGGCCTTTCGCCACGGCAGGCCATGTCGCCCGAGACCGACTTGGCCTCGACGCGCCCGGCGGCGCCGGTCAGCTCGAGATCGCCCGAGACGAGCTTGTAGGCCTGGTCGCCGTGCAGCTCGCTGCCGCGGATGTCGGCGCTCACGCACTGCACCTCGACGCGCGCGCCGTGCGGCAGCTCGACCTCGAAGTCGATGTCGGGCACGCCGATGCCGATGGTCGCGCCGAAGAGGTTGCGGCCCTGGCGCTCCGGCTCGACGTGCAGCGCGCCGTCCGAACGACCGACGTTCAACGCCGGCGTCTGGCCCAACGCGTCGCGCGCGATGACCACGACCTCGTCGGTGGCGCTGCCGCGCAGGCGGACGGAGCCGGCGACGTTGCGCAGCACGAGCGTGCCGTTGGCGCCGATGCGGTGGCGGATTGCCTGGCTCTTCAGGTTGGCTGTCATCTTCCTGACTCCTCTTCTTCGGCGGCGACCGGCTCACCGCGCAGCGCCGCGGCTGCCTGCTCGGCCGTCAGCTCGTGGCGAGCGAGCCGCTCCAGCACCTCGCGGCGGGCCGCGCCGCCCAGGCCGGTCGCCGGCTGCGGCGCGCTGGGCAGCGGCGCATGCCCATCGGAGAGGCCGAGCGCGCGGACGAGCGCCTCGACACGATTGCGGACGGTGGGATAGGAGATGCCGAGCTCGCGCTCTAGTTCGCGCAGGTTCCCGCGCGCGCGCAGGAAGCTCTCGAGCAGGGCCAGCTGCTCGCGGTTCAGGCGGCCGAAGCGGCCGACGCTGAACTGGCCTTCGATGGACGTGCCGCAGGTCGTGCAGCTCAGCCTGGTCACCTGCAGCTCGCCTTCGCAGACGGGACAGGTGGAGATCACTTCTCTTCGCATGTGCCTTCCATTTGATGCGTGATGGAGCACAATGTGAATGTCCACTTTCGATTTGTCAAGTCTGCCATTCAGGAACGACAGGCTCGCTGACCAAAAGTGGCGTGATCGACTTGGGGCTATGGGCGTCAGGCGCCCGGCCGAGCGACCTCCTCGGTTGGCCGTCGAGCGAGCAGGTCGGGGACACGGTGGAAGAGCGACGGGTCGGCGCGGCCGGGCAGGACGCGGATGAGGCTGGCCGGGCGCAGGCCGAGCATGCTGCGCCCGTGCGGCCCGTCGAGGGTGATCGTCTCGCGCCCTGCCGAGACCTCCTCGACGCGCGCGACGCTCCCCGGCACGAGGCCGGCCTGCTCGAGGTAGGAGAGCAGGTCGATATCCTCCTCGGCCTCCTCGGTGATGCGGTAGATCGTGATCTCGGTGCGTGGCTCGGCGTCGCTCAGCGGGATGCCCTTCGGCCGCGTGCGGGCGGCGTGCTCGTCGATCGGATTGCCGTGTGGGCAGGTCGGCGGGTTGCCGAGCAGCTCGGCGATGCGCGACTCGACCCGCGCGGAGAGCGCGCCCTGCAAGCGAGCGGCTTCCTCGTCTGATTCGGCCCAGCCCAGGCCGATGACCTTTGTCAGCAGCCACTCGAGCAGTGAGTGGCGGCGGAAGATGACGTCGGCCGCCTGCCTGCCGGCCGCGGTCAGCAACAGGTAGCGGCCATCGTCCATCGCGACCAGGCCGTCGGCGATGAGGCGCCCGATCATCTCGGACGCTGCCTGCGTCGACACTCCCATCCGCCGCGCCAGCGCGGCGGTCCGCGGCTGCTGGCCAGCGCCGATCATCGAGCGCAGCGTGAGCAGGTACGACTGCGCCGCCTGGGAGAGAGGCGCGTCGGGGTCGTGCTGCCTGCCCATCGGCACATCGTAGACGAGCCGGCGTGGGCGATCGGCAGGCGCCTGAGTCAAGGCAACCTGACCGCTTTCGGCAAGGCTGCTTGACTGACTCTGCGTGCCCGCGTAGCATGCGCTTGCTCAATCCCGACTCACTGACTCGGGATTTGGAGACGATCGCACAGAGGAGGACGTAGTCCGGATGCCGAGAGCCCTCTCACTGACGGCGACCGCGCTGGCCATCACGCTCGCGGCCGCATGCACCCCGGCGTCCGAGCCGACGCCCGGCCCGACCGGCGCAACCTCGCCGGCGCCCGGCAACACGCCGGCCGTGACGGCCGGTGGCTCGATCACGATCTACTCCGGCCGCTCGCAGGAGCTGATCGGTGACCTGATCGAGCAGTTCCAGGCCGACACCGGCATCAGCGCCGAGGTGCGCTACGGCGACACGGCCGAGCTGGCCGTGCTGCTGACCGAGGAGGGCCAGAACACGCCGGCGGACGTCTACTTCGCGCAGGATGCCGGCGCGCTCGGCGCGGTAGCCCAGGAGGGCCTGCTGGCGACGCTCCCCGAGGAGCTGCTCAACCAGGTGCCGGCGCCGCTGCGGTCGCCCGACGGCGAGTGGATCGGCATCAGCGGGCGGGCACGCGTCATCGCCTACGACTCGCGCGAGCTGGGTCCCGACACGCTGCCGCAATCGATCGACGAGCTGACCGGCGAGGAGTGGCGCGGGCGCATCGGCTGGGCGCCGACCAACGGCTCGTTCCAGGCGTTCGTGACCGCCTTCCGCCTGCTGCGCGGCGAGGACGCGGCGCGCCAGTGGCTGAACGGCATCATCGCCAATGAGCCGGTGCGCTACGAGGGCAACACGCCGATCGTGCAGGCCATCGCCGACGGAGAGATCGACGTCGGTCTCGTCAACCACTACTACGCGTTGCGCCAGCGCGCCGAGCAGGGCGATGACTTCCCGGCGCGCAACCACTTCCTGAGCGGCAACGATCCGGGCGCGCTCGTCAACGTCGCCGGCGTTGGCCTGCTCCAGACGAGCGACAACCAGGCCGCCGCGCTGCGCTTCGTCGAGTACCTGCTGAGTGACGCCGCCCAGCGTTACTTCGCCGAGCGCACGTTCGAGTACCCGCTCGTCGAGGGCATCGATCCGCCGGCGGGCACGCCGCCGCTCGAGCAGCTGTCGACGCCCGACATCGACCTATCGAACCTGTCGGACCTCGAAGGGACGCTCCAGCTGCTCAACGAGGTCGGCGCGCTGCCATGAGCCGGCGCCGCAGCTGCTAGCCGGTCCGCACAGCCGATGGCGCACGGTGCGTTGACCCGCCGGCCGCTGGCAGCTCGACTGCCGCGGCCGGCTGCGCCGCCGGCGTGGCTGCTGCTGCCGGCGCTCGCCGTCGCCGCGCTGGCGGCGCTGCCCATCGGCTACCTGCTGCTGCGGGCGGTCGGCGTCGAGGGCGCCGCGCTCGAGCTGGTCTTCCGGCCGCGGACGGCGGAGATACTCGGCGCCAGCATCCTGCTCGGCGTCGGCGTCGGTCTCGGCTCGATCGCCGTCGGCCTGCCGCTGGCGTGGCTGACCACGCGGACCGACCTGCCGGCGCGGCAGCTGTGGACGGTGCTCACGGTCGTGCCGCTGGCCGTGCCGTCGTACGTGATGGCCTTCGCGTTCGTGGCGGCGCTCGGGCCGCGCGGCGCGCTGAGCGAGCTGCTGCGCTCCGTTGGCCTACCCGGATTGCCCACGATCTACGGCTTCGGCGGGGCCGTCCTGGTGCTGACCCTCGCTACCTATCCGTACGTGCTGCTCGCCACGCGGGCGGCGCTGCTGCGCTCGGACCCGACGATCGAGGAGGCCGGGCGGGCGCTGGGCGACCGGCCGCTGACCGTCTTTGCGCGCGTGACGCTGCCGCTGCTCGTGCCGGCGATCGCCGCCGGCGCGCTGCTCGCCGTGCTCTACGCGCTGGCCGACTTCGGGGCGGTCGCGATCCTCCAGTTCGACAGCTTCGCCCGCGCCATCTACGTCCAGTACCGCGCCTCGTTCGATCGCTCGCTGGCGGCCGTGCTGGCGCTGATCCTCGTCGGCGTGACGCTGGCCGTCGCGTGGCTCGAGGCACGCGCTCGCCGGCGGCTGGCGACGTTGCCGCTCGCTCCGCGCCGGCCGCCGACGACGGTCGGCCTCGGCCGCTGGCGCTGGCCGGCGGTCGGCTTCTGCGCGGCCGTCGTCGGGCTGGCGCTGGTCGTGCCCGCCGGGACCGTCCTGTTCTGGCTGCTGCGCGGCCTGGCCCAGGGCGAGCCGCTGCGCATCCTGGTCGGCGCCGCCGGCGGATCGCTCGTCGCGGGCACGCTGGCGGCGCTGACCGCGGCGGTGCTGGCGCTGCCCGTGGCCGTGCTGGCGGTACGCCACCCGGGCGCGATCGCGACGTGGATCGAGCGAATCCTCTACAGCGCCTATGCCGTGCCGGGCATCGTCATCGCCCTCGCCGCGGTCGTCTTCGTGCTGAACGTCACACCGATCGTCTACCAGACGATCCTCGTGCTCGTGCTTGCCTACGCCGTCCGCTTCCTGCCGCAGGCGGTCGGGCCGCTACGCAGTTCGCTGTCGCAGGTCAGCCCGCGCGTGATGGAGGCGGCGCGGACGCTGGGCGATTCGCCGCTGGCCGCCTTCCGCAGCGTAACCTTGCCGCTGCTCAGGCCCGGCATCGCCGCCGGCATGGCCCTCGTCTTCCTGACCACCGTCAAGGAGCTGCCCATCACGCTGCTGCTGTCACCGATCGGTTTCGACACCCTCGCCACCGCCATCTGGGGCGCCGCCAGCGAGGGCTTCTACGCCCGCGCAGCGGCGCCGGCGGCGATGCTGATGATCCTCGCCGCGGCGACCGTCGGCGTGCTCTTCCGAACCGAGGAGCCGCCGCAATGAGCGCCCCAGCGCGCGAGCGCGCCGTCGCCGTCCGGATGGTCGGTATCAGCAAGCGCTTCGGGACCGTCGCCGCGCTCGACAGCGTCGATCTGGAGGTGCACGCCGGCGGGATCCTCGCCCTGCTCGGGCCGTCGGGCTGCGGCAAGACGACGGCCCTGCGCCTGATCTGTGGCTTCGAGCAGCCCGACCGCGGCGTCATCGAGATCCAGGGCCGGCGCGTCGCCTCGCCCGAGGCATCCGTGCCGCCCGAGCGCAGGCGCGTGGGTATGGTCTTCCAGGACTTCGCCCTCTTCCCGCACATGACGGTGCGCCAGAACGTTGGCTACGGCATCCGCCGCGATCCCGACCGCGAGGTGCGCGTCAGCGAGCTGCTCGAGCTGGTCGGGCTGACCGCCGACGCCGAGCGCATGCCGCACCAGCTGTCGGGCGGCATGCAGCAGCGCGTCGCGCTTGCCCGCGCCCTCGCCCCGCGGCCGGACGTGATCCTGCTCGACGAGCCGTTCTCCAACCTCGACCAGGCGCTGCGCACGCAGCTGCGCGGCGAGGTGCGCCAGATCCTGCGCCAGGCGCAGGCGACGGCGATCTTCGTGACTCACGACCAGGACGAGGCGCTGACCATCGCCGACCACGTCTGCGTCATGTCGCGGGCGCGCGTCGAGCAGTGCGCTTCGCCCGAGATCGTCTACGCCGAGCCGGCCAACCCGTTCGTCGCCGGCTTCGTCGGCACGGCCAACCTCGTCCACGCCGACTGCCGCGCCGGCGTCGCGAGCACGCGCTTCGGCGCCGCTCAACTGGTCGGGCCGCGCGACAGGCGGCCGGAGGGGCGGGCGCTGGTCGTGCTCCGGCCGGAGCATTTCGACGTCACCGAGGCGCCCGACGGCCCGGCCACCGGCGACCGCTGGCGGGTGATCGACCGGCGCTTCGCCGGCGCCGAGCTGCTTCTCGAGCTGGAGGCGGCCGACGGCCAGCGGCTGTGGTGCGAGGCCGGCCGGCAGGTCCGCCGGCTGACCATCGGCGACGTCGTCGAGGTCCACCTGCGCGACATCGAGACCGTCGCCTTCGGTGTCGGCCAGCGCCACGCCTTCGCGCGGGGCGAGAGCGCGCAGCAGCAGGCACCAGCCGGCGCAGGCCGCGAGGGGCGCGCCACGGACGCTGACCCGGCTGCGCCAGACGAGCCGGACGTCGTCACGAGCGACCGCGCAGTGGGCCCGCCACCGTAACCCCCGCACACCTTTAGACTGGCCGGCAAGCCGATGAGCGATCTGGTCGAGTGCGTGCCCAACTTCAGCGAAGGCCGGCGACCCGAGGTCGTCGACGCGCTGGCCGAGGCGATCGCCGGCCACGCCGGCGTCCACCTCCTCGATCGGACCTCCGACGGCGATCACAACCGCAGCGTCCTCACCTTCGCCGGCCGGGCCGAGGCGGTGGCGGAGGCGATGGAGGCCGCCGCCGGCGTCGCCATCGAGCGTATCGACATGAACCAGCACGAGGGCCAGCACCCGCGCATCGGGGCCGTTGACGTGGTCCCGTTCGTTCCTCTCGGCGAGACGACGATCGACGAGTGCGTCGAGCTGGCGCGCTCCTTCGGCCGCCGTGTCGCCAGCCGCTTCGACCTGCCCGTCTACCTCTACGCGCGCGCCGCCCAACGCCCCGACCGCGAGGTCCTGGCCGACATCCGCCGGCCGCAGTACGAGGGCCTGCGCGAGCTCATCCGGCAGCCCGCCCACCGGCCCGACTTCGGCCCGGGGCGGCTGCACCCGACCGCCGGCGCGGTCGCCGTCGGCGCCCGGCCGTTCCTGATCGCCTACAACGTCAACCTCGAGACAGACGACGTCGAGCTCGCGCGGCGCGTCGCGCGGCGCGTGCGCGAGCGTTCGGGCGGCCTGCCGCGCGTGCAGGCGCTCGGCCTCTACCTCGACGACCTGCGCTGCGCGCAGGTCTCGATGAACCTGCTCGACCACTCGGTCACGCCGCTGTGGGTGGTATGGGAGACCGTCGCCGAGCTGGCCCGCGCCGATGGCGTCGAGCCGCGCGAGTCGGAGTTGATCGGGCTGTGCCCGCTGGCCGCGCTGCTCGAGGTCGCCGACCACGCCGAAGTGGACCCTGCTGCCGGCGACACGGAGCGCATCACGCGCGCGGCGGAGTGGCTGCGCATCCGCGACTTCGAACCGACGATGGCACTCGAGCTGCGCCTCGCCGCGGCTGAGGCGAGCGAGCGCGCCGCCGGCGGCTCGACGGCGACGAAAGGCTCGTCCTGACGGGCTCGCACGCCGCCGCCGCCGGCTCGCGGCCGGGCCTCCTCGTCACCGGCGCGAGCGAGATCGCCACTCTCGCCGGCGGGCTGCGCCGCGGCGCGCAGCAGGCAGAGCCGGCGATCGTGCGCACCGACGACCCAGTCGGCGCCGGCCCCGAGCCGGGCACGCGTCCTGGAGCGGGCGCCGGTGGGCCGGCGATCGCCGCCTACGAGGGCCGTGTCGTGGCCGTCGGCAGGCGCGCCGAGGTCGAGTGGCAGCTGGCGGAGCTGGGCATTCCCGTGGCCCAGCTGGCGACGCTCGACGCCGCCGGCGGGACCGTCACGCCCGGGCTGGTCGACGCGCACACGCACCTTCTCTTCGGCGGCACGCGCCATGCCGAGCTGCAGCTGCGCCAGCGCGGCCTCGGCTACCTCGACATCCTGGCCGCCGGCGGCGGCATCCTGCAGACCGTCCGCCAGACGCGCGCCGCCCCGGACGACGAGCTGCTCACCGCCGGCCGTCGCTGGCTGGGCGAGATGCTCAGCCACGGCGTGACAACAGTCGAGGCGAAGTCGGGCTACGGCCTGACCGTCGACGACGAGCTGCGCCTGCTGCGGCTCTACGGCGAGCTGGCCGCCGAGGGGCCGGTGGAGGTCGTGCCGACGTTCCTCGGCGCCCATGCCGTCCCTGTCGAGTTCGGGGACCGGCCGAACGGCGCGCAGGCCTATCTCGAGAGCGTCATCGACGAGCAGCTGCCGGCCGTCGCCGAGCAGGGCATCGCCGGCGCCTGCGACGTCTTCTGCGAGGAAGGCGTCTTCGACGTCCGCGGATCGCGGCGGCTGCTCGAGGCGGCGCAGGCGCTGGGGCTGGCGGCGCGGCTGCACGCCGACGAGATCTATCCCTCCGGCGGCGCGCAGCTGGCGGCAGAGGTGGGCGCGCGCTCGGCGGACCACCTGGCGGCGGTGACCGACAAGGGCATCGACGCCCTCGCGCGGGCGGCGGAGACGGATCGGCCGGTGGTCGCGACGCTGCTGCCGGCGACGACGCTGTACCTGCTGGGTGAGCGCTACGCGCCGGCGCGGGCGCTGATCGAGCGGGGCGTGCCGGTGGCGCTGGGCAGCGACTTCAATCCCGGCTCGTCACCGACGCCGAACCTCCACGTCGTACTGTCGCTGGCCTGTATGAAGCTGGCGCTGACGCCGTCCGAGGCGCTGGCGGCGGTGACGATCAACGCGGCGGCGGCGCTCGGCATGCAGCAGACGATCGGCTCGCTGGAAGTCGGCAAGCACGCCGATCTCGTCGTCTGGAACGTGCCGTCGCACGAGCAGCTGCCCTACTGGCTCGGCGCCAACCTGGTGCGGACCGTCGTCAAGCGCGGCCGGGTCGTCTACGACGCGGCGCCGGCTGCCTGACCAGCTCAGGCTCGGGCGCGCGGCTCGAGGATGGCGACCGTCGTCTCCTGCGGCAGCGACGAGATGCTGACGGTCAGCTTCTGGGCCGGCTCGCCGTGCTGGACGCTCATCTCGTGCAGGAAGCGCTTCAGCTCGTCGGCGGTGCCGTTGCCCGCCAGCGGCATCGGCACGACGAGCCGGGCGTCGAGCTGCGCGACGAGCTCGGCGGCACGCGCCGGCGGCAGCGAGCCGCCGACAGGGACGCAGGCGACGTCGATGGTGCCCACCTCCTCGAGCACCTCCTCGTTGAGCAGGTGGCCGATGTCGCCGAGATGGATGACGTGCAGCCCGTCGAGCTCGTAGACGAAGCAGGTGTTGACGCCGCGCTCGCCGCCGCGGCTCTCGTCGCGGAACGTGCGCACGCCGGTGATCAGGACCTGGTGGACCTCGTACTCGCCGGGCGAGTCGAGCACGAAGGCCGACTCGAGGCTGGTCGGCACGGCGGAGCCGTCCGTCCGGCGGCGGGAGCCCTTGCGCGCGCCCTTGTCGAGCCCGAGCGTCGGGCGCCGGTCGTCGCTTCGGCTGTAGGTGGCGATGTCGGCCGTCAGCCCGCGGCCGGTTGGCCCGACGACGCTGGTGAAGGCGTCGGCGGCGACGACGCCCTCGCGGCCGCGGAAGCGCAGGCACGTCTCGCCGTAAGAGGAAATCTCCATCGCCGCCAATTGTAGGAGCGCGGCGCAGACAAAAACGAACGAGGGGCGCCTGCCCAATCGGCGCCCCCCGTTCTGAGGGAGGGAGAGGGAACAGGAAGCGATGCTTCACGGTTCCGCAGCTACAAGACTAGGCAGCGTGCGTGAAGGCACCAGACGGGAGTAGGTGAAGAAACGCACATCATTCGCCGATCGGGCCCATCCGGCGGCCGGCGCGGGCCGCCGACGGCGCCTCGCTGGCACAATGCGGCCCATGTGCCGACCGACGCATCGATGAGCGGGCCGACCGGCTTCGAGCCCGTTCACACGCCGCCGCCCGAAGCGTCGCGCTCCGCCGCCTGGCCGGTGGCGCTGGTCGTCGTCCTCATCGTCGTCGCCGCCGGCATCGGCGTTTGGGCGCTACTCTCGCAGCAGACGCTGGCACCGAGCCCGACTCCGGCGGCCATCGCCTCGCCGACACCGGCGCCATCCCCCAGCCCGACGGCGACCGCCACCCCGACGCCAACGGCCACCGCGACAGACGCGCCGGCGACGGCCAGCCCCGATCCCGACGCCACGCCCGCCGCCGGCGTCCGTGCCGAGATCGACCAGATCGTGGCCCAGATCCCAGAGCTGCGCCAGCTCGAGCCCCGGCGTGACGTGCCCTACGAGTTCGTCAGCCGCGCCCAGTTCCAGGCCGACCTGCAGGACCTGATCGACGAGGAGACCGAGCCCGAGCAGCTGGCGCGCGAGGAGCGGTTGCTCAAGCGATTGGGCCTGCTGCCGCCCGACCTCGACCTGCGCGAGGCGATCCTGGAGCTGTACGGCAGCCAGGTGGCCGCCTTCTACCGCCCAGACACCGGCGCCTTCTACATCATCGGCCAGCGCCAGACGCTCGCTCCGTTCGACCGGATGGTCGTCGCGCACGAGTACACGCACGCGCTGCAGGACCACCACTACGACCTGGAGGGGACGCGCATCACCGATCCGTCGGAGGGCGACGCGGCGCTGGCCCAGCTGGCGGCGATCGAGGGCGACGCGACGCTGCTGATGTTGCTGTGGGCGCAAGAGAACCTGACGCCGCAGGAGCTCAACTCGATCGGCGAGGCGCTCAACCCGGCCGACCTCGAGCTGCTCGAGTCGATGCCGCCGATCCTGCGCCGCCAGCTCGAGTTCCCCTACCTCGAGGGCTTCCTCTTCTCGCTCGAGCTGTTCACCGCGGGCTTCGGCTGGGAGCCGATCAACGAGACGCTGGCCAGCCCGCCGCTGTCGACCGAGCAGGTCCTGCACCCGGCGAAGTACCGCGCCGGCGAGGAGCCGGTGCTCGTCGAGCTGCCCGACCTGGCCGGCGCGCTGGGCGGCGGCTGGCAGAGCGCCTACACGCAGACGATGGGCGAGCTCAACATCCAGGTGTGGGTCGGCGGCGGCGAGGAACCCATCGAGACGTTTCCCGGCATGCCGCCGCAGCAGCCGCACGCTGCGGCGGCCGAGGGCTGGGGCGGCGACCGTCTGGCGATGTACGAGTCGGATGCCGGCGGCTGGGCCATCGCCTGGGAGATCGCCTGGGACAGCGCCGACGACGCCGAGGAGTTCCTGGTCAGGGTCGAGGAGTTGCAGTCAACGCTCGACGGCGTGTCCGAGATCCTGACTGCCGCCGACGATCGCGTGCGCCTCCTGATCGCCCACGACCAGCCGACGCTGGACACATTGGTGAGCGCGTTCGGCGAGTGAGCTGAGCGCCCCGCGGTGCGAGCGAGCCACTACATCGACTCCGGCGCCGAGATGCCGAGCAGGCCGAGGCTGGCCGCGAGCGTGGAACGGACGGCGTCGACGAGCGCCAGCCGCGCAGACGAGGTCGGCGGATCGGCGGCGTCGACGACGCGCCGGTCGCGATAGAAGGCATGGAACGTCGTCGCCAGGCCGGTGGCGTAGGCGGTGATGCCCTGCGTCTCCTGCGCCTCGGCCGCGTCACGCACGACGTCGGGCAGGCGCAGCAGTTCCTTGGCCAGTCCGAGCGCCACCTCGTCGCCGGCGAGCGCGCCGCTCGATGAGTCGGCCGGCGCGAGGCCCTCGGCCGCCGCCCGGCGCAGGATCGAGCTGATCCGGGCGTGGGCGTACTGGACGTAGTAGACCGGGTTCTCGTTCGACTGCCTGCGCGCCAGCTCGATGTCGAAGTCGATGCCCGTCGACGGTGCGCGCGAGGCGAAGAACCAGCGCGCGGCGTCGACGCCGACCTCGGCCAGCAGCTCGTCGAGCGTGATGAACTCGCCCGAGCGCTTGGACATCGAGATCTCGCGGCCCTCGCGCACGAAGCGGACCCACGCGATGAGCAGCACCTGCACCTGCTGGCGGTCGAAGCCGAGTGCCTCGGCTGCCCCGCGCAGGCGGGCCACCGTGCCGTGGTGGTCGGCGCCCCAGATGTAGATCAGCCGGTCGAAGTCGCGGCTGAACTTGTCGACCAGGTAGCCGACGTCGGCGGCGAGGTAGGTCGGCTGGCCGTTGGAACGGATGACCACGCGATCCTTGTCGTCGCCGAAGTCGGTCGAGCGGAACCACAGCGCGCCGTCCTGCTCGTAGGCGTGGTCGGACTCGCGCAGCCGCTCGACCGCCCGCTCGACCCAACCCCCGCGGTGCAGCGAGCTCTCGCTCTTCCAGACGTCGAAGTGGACGCCGAGGTGCTCGAGGCTGGCCTCGATGCCCTCGCGCACGCGCTCCGACGCCCACTCACCGAGGATCCAGCCGGCGCGCTCAGGCTCCTGCTGTGCCTGCCGCCAGACGTCGTCGGGGAGGGCCGCCGCCAGGTCGTTGACGTACGCGCCGCGGTAGCCGTCGTCGGGAATGGGTTCGCCGCGCCGGGCGGCGACGACGGACTTGCCGAGGTTCTCGACCTGCGTGCCGAAGTCGTTGAAGTAGTACTCGCGCGTAACGCGGTGCCCGACCGCCTCCAGCACTCGGCAGAGCAGGTCGCCGACGAACGCGCCGCGGGCGTTGCCGATCGTCAGCGGACCGGTCGGGTTGGCGCTGACGAACTCGACGTTGATCGTGTGGGTGGTCGTGGCGGGAACGCGGCCGTAGGCCATGCCGGCGTCGCGGATGACGTCGACGGCGCGCTCGACGTAGGCAGGCGCGAGCCAGACGTTGACGAAGCCCGGGCCGGCGACCTCGGCGCGCTCGATCGTGCCGTCCACCGCCGAGCGCGGCAGCCGCTCGGCGAGCGCCTCGCCGATCTGCCGCGGCGGACGCTTCAGCCGGCCGGCGAGCTGGAGGGCCAGGTTGGTCGCCAGGTCGCCGTGGTCGGCCCTGTCCGGGCGGACGACCGCCACCGGCGGCGCCTCCTCGGCGCCGGCGAAGTGGGGCAGCGCGCCTTCCGTCTGCGCCTCGGCGAGCGCGCGCGAGATCGCGGCACGCACGAGATCCCGGGCGGACTGCGTCTGGCTGGGGCTCATCGGCAGCAAGGTTAGTTGATTCGGCGCTCAATCCATGTCGAGGGCAAGCCCCGGCCGGGCGAGGAGGACCTCGCCGCCGAACTGGTTCTTGGCGGCGCGGCGGGCATCGTCGGAGTCGTAGCGGTCGAGGATGTGGGTCAGCACCAGCCGGCCGGCACGGCCTTCGGCAGCCACGCGCGCTGCCTCCTGGGCGGTGATGTGGCCGCCGCCACCGCCCGGTCCCGCGCCGAACGCCGCCTCGCACAGCAGCGTGTCGCCGTCACGCAGGAGCGGCAGCAGGTCGTCGGCCCGGGCGCAGTCGCCCGAATAGATGAGACCTGCGCCGTCAGGTGCGTCCGCCGGCGTCAGGCGGAAGGCATACGAGTCGTCGATATGCGTCACGTGGCGTGCCTCGATGCGCAGGCCGGCGAGCTCGATGTAGCCCGGCTCGAGGCCGTCGCCGGGCAGCGGGTCCATGAAGCCGTCCTCCGCCTGGAAGCGCTCGAATCGTCGGCGCAGCTCGGCCGGCCCGTGGAGCGCAACGCGCCCCGGCGCGCCGGCGTCGTAGAGCAGGTAGTGGCGCAGCGGGATCAGGTCGACGAGGTGGTCGGCGTGAAGGTGGCTGATCACCACGCCATCGACCTCCTCGGCCGCCCGGTAGCGGGCCAGCTCGCTGAAGCTGCCTTGGCCCATGTCGAGCAGCACCGCCCGCCCGTCGTGCTCGACGAGGTAGCACGACGAAGCCGCCCCCGGTCGGCGCGTGAAGGCCGACGCGCAGCCGACGACCGTCAGCTTCATGTCTGCCGCGCCGCCGTCATCGGACGGCCGAGGCCAGCCAGAGCTCCTCCACCCGCTCGGCCAGCTCGGCCAGCGAGCCCACCACCAGTGTCGCCTCGGGCGGCACGTTGCGCTCGATCACGCCCCACGGGCCGCGGCGCAGCCAGACGGCGCGCATGCCGGCTGCCGCCGACGGCCGGACGTCGTTGTCCACGCGGTCGCCGACGTAGGCGACCTGCGCCGGGTCGGGGCCTTCCATGAGCTCCAGCGCCCGCCGGAAGAACGCCGGGTCGGGCTTGTGCAGTTCGAGCTCGTCGCTCATCGCGATGACTTCCGCTTCGACGCCCAGCGCGCGCAGCTCGGCCGTTCGGCGGGCCGGCTGGTTGGCCAGGACGGCGATGCGGTAGCCGGCCTCGCGCAGTCGATCGATGGCCGGCAGCACATCGGGGTACAGGTCGACCGGTTGGAAGCCGCCGTAGGCCGCCTCGACCTCTGCGCGGTGGTCGCGCCAGTCCGGCCGGCCGACGACGTCGAAGACGCCGACGTGCTCGTCCCCGCCCGCCACCGCCGCCCCCAGCGCGGCCATGAACGTCAGTCGCGGCACACCCAGCAGGTCGGCCCAGATGCTCCAGATGCGCGTCTCGTCGATCAGCGTCTCGCCGACGTCGAGGCAGATCCAGCGCCGCTCCATCACTCCGCCGGGGCCCGCTCAGATGAGGCCCAGCTCGCGGCCTATCCGGGCGAAGGCGTCGACGCACAGCTGCAGATCGTCACGCGTGTGTTCGCTGGTGACGATCGTCCGCACGCGCGCCCTGCCCAGCGGCACCGTCGGGTAGACGACCGAGGTGGCGAAGATGCCCTCCTCGAACAGCCGCGCGGCGAGCTGCTGCGCACTCGCCTCGGCGCCGGTGATGACCGGTGTGATCGGTGTCTCGCTGATGCCGGTATCGAAGCCGAGCTCGCGCAGCGCCGACTTGAAGAAGCGCGTGTTGTCCCACAGCCGCTCGATGCGCTCCGGCTCCTGCTCGAGCACGTCGATGGCGGCGATGCAGGCGGCCGCCACCGCCGGCGGCTGCGAGGTCGAGAAGAGCAGCGGCCGGCAGCGCTGTATGAGGTAGTCCTTGAGGTGCTGGCGGCCGGCAATGTAGCCGCCCATCACACCGACCGCCTTCGACAACGTGCCGACCTGGATGTCGACTCGGCCATGCAGGCCAAAGTGGTCGATCGTGCCACGGCCGTTACGGCCGAGCACGCCCGACGCGTGAGCGTCGTCGACCATCACCGCCGCCTCGTAGCGCTCCGCCACGTCACAGATGCCGGGCAGCGGCGCGATGTCGCCGTCCATCGAGAAGACGCCGTCGGTGATGACCAGGATGTGCTCGTAGCGGCCGTTCGGACCCGGCTTCTGGCGGGCGTCGCGCAGGACCTTCTCGAGGCCGTCGACGTCGCGGTGCGGGAAGACGGCGCGCGCCGCCTTCGACAGCCGTACGCCGTCGATGATCGAGGCGTGGTTGAGCTCGTCGCTGACGATCAGGTCGCGCTCGCCGCTGATCGCCGGGATCGTGCCGCTGTTGGCCGTCAGCCCCGACTGCAGCGTCAGCACCGCCTCGACGTGCTTGAACGCGGCCAGCCGCCCCTCGAGCTCCTCGAGCAGCTCGGTGGCGCCGGCGATCGTGCGCACCGCGCCGGTCCCGACGCCGAGATCGCGGACGGCGTCGAGCGCCGCCTGTATAAGGCGCGGATGGGTCGTCAGGCCGAGGTAGTTGTTCGACGATAGGCTGATCACCGGCCGGCCGTCGACCGTCGTCCGCGGCGCCTGCGCGCCGGTCATGATGCGCAGCGGCCGGTAGAGGTTGTCGCGCTTCAGCGCCTCGAGCTCGTCGGCGAGGTAGGCCAGCGAATCGTGGCGGACGGTCTTCATCGGGCTTCCTCCTCCTGTGGCAGGAGCACGATCTTGCCGGCGTGGCCGGAGGCGACCAGCGCGAAGGCGGTCGCGTAGTCGGCCAGCGGCAGGCGGTGGGTGATGATCGGGCTCAGGTCGAGGCCCTCCTCGAGCAGCGCCGTGCTGCGGTACCACGTGTCGAACATGCGCCGGCCGGTGATGCCGTAGACGCGGATGCCCTTGAAGATGACCTCCTCGTTGAGGTCGAGGCTGACGGCGTCGCCGTGCGTGCCGAGCAGCGAGATGCGCCCGCCGTTGGTCAGCGCGGCGAGGCCCTGGTGGAGGGCGGCCTCGGCGCCCGACATCTCGAGCACGACGTCGACGCCGTTGCCGTCGGTCTCGGCGCGCAACCTGCCGGCGACGTCGTCGCGGGCATCGAGCAGCACGTCGGCGCCCATCCGGCCGGCCATCTCCAGCCGCTCGGGATTGACGTCGGTGGCGAAGATACGCCGCGCGCCGGCCATCCGCGCGACGGCGATCGACATCAGGCCGATCGGGCCGCAGCCCAGGACGGCCACGTTCTCACCGGCGATTTCCTCGACGAACGCGGCGTGGACGGCGTTGCCGAGAGGCTCCTGAAGGGCGGCGATCTCAGCCGGCAGGCCCTCGTAGACCCACGCGTTGATCTCGGGGATCACCGCGTACTCGGCGAACGTGCCCGGCACGTGCACGCCGAGGATGCGCAGCGACTGGCAGATGTGGGCGCGGCCGGTGCGGCACTGGTAGCACGTCCAGTCGACGATGTGCGTCTCGGCGGCGACGGTCTCGCCCAGCGGGATGCGCCCGGCGCCCGGTCCGTGGCCGACCACGACGCCCGCCATCTCGTGGCCGAAGATCATCGGCGGCGGACCGAAGTTCTCCTTCGCCCAGTTGTGCCACTGCTCGATGTGGACGTCCGTGCCGCAGACGCTGGCCGCCTCGATCCTGATCAGCAACTCGCCCGGGCCGGGCTCGGGGATGGGCACGTCGCGCACCGCCGCGCCCGGACCATCGCTCTCCTTGACCAGCGCGCGCATCGTCGTCCCGACGGCGGGCACGTCGAGCGCGGGCGCCGGCCGAGCGCTCATCGGCCGGTGGCTGTGTCAGGGGCAGGCGCCGCGTTCAGGGACGGCTTCATGGTCGATCCATTGTTCCGCGAACGTCAGCGCCGTGTCGAGATCGAACTCGTCCATCAACAGGGCGCGGCCCCAGGCGACCATAGCGAACTGCGTCTGCATCTCGTCGAAGCGCGCGGCGAGCACCTTGCTCGGGCAGCTCGGCGCGACGCGCGACAGTGGCGCCTCCTCGGTGAAGCGGCGCAGCTGGTTGAGCTCCGCGTCGGTGGGGCACTCGCCGTCCGGGCAGCTGTACAGGGCGACGACGTAGCCGTGCTCGAGGTTGTGCACCCAGCCGCCGGGCGCGCGCTCCTCGGTCGGCGGGTAGAAGGCGGGCCGGATGGGGCCGACGCCGGCGCCGGAGTAGTGCGCACCCGACGTCGGCGGGCAGAAGCCGTAGGTGATCGGCTGCGGATGGGGGACGTGCTGTACGCCGAGGTCGCCCGTCGTGAAGCCCAGCCGCGGCGTGGGCTCGGGCGCAGGTGACGGCTCGGGGCTGGGCGACTCGGCGCCGGGGGAAGGGCTGGCTGCTGGCGATTGGGTCGGAGCACCGGTTGGCGAGGGGCTGGCGATCGGGCTGGGCGTCACCGGCCGCGGGGAGATGGTCTCGACCGGGCCGGGGGTGAGCAGCGACTCGCACTCGTACGCGCCGCGCGCACCGGAGCCGAAGAGGAAGAAGACGATGACGAGGACGCCGACGACGGCGAGGCCGGCGACGAGCAGGCCGCTGTAGCGCTCGAGGAGGCCCCGCTCGGGCTGGCGCCGTGCCGGTCGCGGTGGGCGGCTGCGCCGCGCGCGCGACGTCGTGACGTCGGTATCACCGGCAGCCTCGGCCGGCCTGCGTGAACGGTTCTTCTTGGCCACGAGTGACGGATGTCTCCATAGCGAGGGAAATGACGCCGCCCTACCGCGACGTCACGCGCCAAGAGCCTATCAGGGCTCGCTGAACCAGGCCCGCACCGATGGCCGGCGAAGGCTGAAGAAGAGCAGGCCGGCGACGACCGCGCCGACGATGGCGCCAACGACGCCGCCCCACGCGAAGAGAACGGCCACCAGCGGCAGGCTCAGCGTGGCCAGCCCGACCGACAGGCCCCACGCCGACTGCTTGCGCTGGAGCGTCAGCGTGATCGTGAAGATCAGGTAGGCCAGCAGCAGCATCCACAGGATGCCGAGCAGCGAGATCGGCGCCTCGATCGCCTGGTCGACGACGAGCGGCAGCGTCAGCGACAGCACCACCAGCAGGCTGAAGGCATAGCCGAGCAGGACCAGGACGCCGTGCGGGATCCGCGCGCGAGTCGGGCGCGAGGGGCTGGCCATGGCGCGATTCTCCCACGCGTCTTCGTGGCGGCACGTCTGCCGCCCGGCGGATTGGCTCTTGACAGCCGCCGGTGCTCTCGCTACCGTCCGCTAAACCGGTTTGCTAAACCGGTTTGCGAAGCGTACTGGCCGGGCCATCCCCAGTGGCCCGCCGGGCGAGGAGTACCCGAATCGCCTCGCACCAAGCGAGGCGTTCCAGAGCAGGACGTGCCAGAGAGCCGCGTGTCGAACGCACCCACGCCCCGTGCCCGGATCGCCGACGTGGCGCGCGAGGCCGGCGTCAGCAAGGCGGCCGTCTCGTTCGCCTTCAACAACCCCGAACGCCTCCGGCCCGAGACCGCCGAGCGCATCAGGCAGGTCGCCGAGACGCTCGGCTACCGGCCGCATCCGGTCGCGCGAATGCTGACCGCCGGGGCGACGACGACGATCGGCATCCTCTCGCCGCAGGCGCTGACACAGGTCTTCGGCAACCCCTTCTTCCCGCTCTTCGCCGAGGGCGTGGCGACGGTCACCGAGGACCGCGGTTTCGGCCTGCTCTTCATCTCGCCGCTGCACGGCTCGCTTGAGCGGGCATTGGCGCGGGCGACAGTCGACGGCATCATCGTCGTCGGGCTCGACCACGAGCACCCCGAGGTGGAGGCCATCCGCCGCGCCGGCCTGCCGGTCGTGTCGGTCGACGCGCCGTCATGGCCGGAGCACGGCGCGATCGAGGTCGACGACTTCGCCGGCGCGCAGGCTGCCGCGCGCCACGTCGTCGAGCTCGGCCACCACGACGTGCTCGTCATCACGATGGAGCCCGCCGGCCGGCCGCACGACGAGGCGACCGTGATGGGCCGCCGCCTGGACGGCTACCGGCGCGCGCTGGAGGAGTTCAACGTCGCGCTCGGACCCGAGCAGGTGATCGTCGCGCCGGCCACTTTCGAGGGCGGGGAAACGGCCTTCCTGCGCGCGTGGGACGACGGCCAGCGCCCGACCGCCGTGCTGTCGATGAGCGACGCCGCGGCAGCCGGCGTGCTGCAGGCGGCGCGCCACCTCGGGCTGCGCGTGCCGGACGACGTCAGCGTCGTAGGCTTCGACGATCTGCCATTCACTCGCTTCACCGATCCGCCCCTGACGACCGTTCACCAGCCGGTGCGGCTCAAGGGCGAGGAGGCGGCACGGATGCTGCTCGAGGCGCTTAGCCCGCAGCATCGCCGCCAGGGGGAGCACAGGGTCCTCGAGACCCGACTGGTAATCCGCCGTTCCACGGCACCAGCGCCGACCGCGGCAAGGAGGTGATGGGCAACGCGTGACCGACTGATCGACGTCCGGCCGGGCCGCGGAAGGCCCGGTAGCGAAGATGGCAGCAAGTTTTCAGGATGAGCGGCCGCGGCGAGCGGCCACAGGAGGAGGAAACAACAGAACCATGAATCGAACGTTTAGCCTGGGCAGCGCGCTCCTGGTCGCGCTTGCCCTCGTCATAACGGCCTGCACGCCGGGCGCGGTGTCGACCCCCACCCCCGGTGCCACGCCAACGCCAGCGGCGACGCCCGCCGAGACGCCCGCTGAGACGCCCGCTGAGACGCCCGCCGAGACCCCCGCCGAGACGCCCGACGGGAGCCCCGAGCCGACCCCACCGCCGCCAGCGGAAGAGGGGACGCTGACCATCTGGGCCGCAGGCGAGACGGCCAACGCGTTGGCCCTTATCGGCCAGGACTTCACCGCTCAGTACGGCGTGCCGGTCAACGTCCACGAGCTTGGCTTCGGCGATATCCGCGACCAACTCGTGCTGCGTGGCCCGGCCGGCGAGGGCCCGGACATCATCATCGGCGCCCATGACTGGCTGGGCGAGCTGGTCGGTGCTGGTGTGGTCGAACCACTCGACCTGGGCGACAAGGCCGACCAGTTCGCCGAGGTCGGACTGACCGCCTTCTCGTACGAGGGCACGCTCTACGGGCTGCCCTACGGCAGCGAGGCGATCGCCCTCTACTACAACGCAGACCTCGTTCCCACGCCGCCAGCCACCTGGGAGGAGCTGAAGCAGATCGCCGCGGACCTGCAGGCCGACGGCACCGTCGAGCAGGGCTACTGCCTGCAGAAGGGCGATCCGTACCACTCCTATCCCATCCTGAGCGGCATGGGCGGCTACATCTTCGGTCGCGATGAAGTGGGCGCCTACAATCCGCAGGACGTTGGTCTCGACAGCCCGGGCGGCATCGCCTACGCTGAGGAACTCGACCAGCTGGTCAAGGACGGCGTGCTGCGCGATAACGTCGACTATGGTGCCTGCATCTCGATGATGACCGAGGGCCGGGCCGCCTTCTGGATCACCGGTCCGTGGGCGCTGGGTGACTTCCGCGCCTCGGAAATCAACTACGCTGTGGCACCCATCCCTACCATGGAAGAGACTCCGCGTCCGTTCGTCGGCGTGCAGGGCATGATGGTCAGCGCGTTCGCTCCCAACATGCTGCTGGCCCAGACGTTCCTGACCGAGTTCATCGCGACGGATGAGGGCATGGCCGCGCTGTTCGAGGCCGACCCGCGGCTGCCGGTCTGGCTGCCGCTGGCCGAGACGGTGGAAGATCCGGACACCATCGCCTTCACCGAGAGTGCCGCCAACGGCGATCCCATGCCGGCCATTCCGGAGATGTCGGCGGTCTGGGAGTCCTGGACGTCGGCCATCAACCTGATCTTCGAGCAGAGCCAGGAGCCCGAGCCCGCGGTTCGTGACGCTGCTTCGCAGATCCGCGAGCTGATCGGCAACTAGCCGGTAATTTGCGGGGCTCGTGAACCTTTGAGCAACGTGCAGTCGGGGGCGTCGAAAAGCGGCGTCCCCGGCTCCGTTCTCTCGCTGATCTACCGCCTGCTGGCGCTGGCCTTCATCGACGCGGTCGCGCTGATGTTCGCCTATTCGTTCTGGGCAGGCGGGCTGCCGCTGGCCGCCGTCGTGCTGGTGATCGTCACCGTCGGCATCAACGTGGTCTTCCTGGTCGACAGGCTGTACCCCGCCCGCTGGCTCTCACCGGGCGTATTCCTGCTGATGCTGATGGTCGTCTACCCGGTGATGTTCACCGTCTACGCGGCCTTCACCAATTACAGCGGGCAGCACGTGCTCTCCAAGCAGCAGGTGGTCGATCGGCTGGAACGCCAGTTCTACACCCCCGAAGGCGCCGCCAGCATGTCTTGGCGCGCCTACCGCTCGGCAGACGGTCAATTCATCGTCTGGCTGACCGATCCCGAGGGCAATCATTTCTTGGGCGATCCGGCGACGGGCATCACGCCGGTAGATCCGGCCGACCCGCGCTTTGGGCCGATAGATCCCGACGACGGCCTGCCGACCGCGATCGACGGCTACCAGAAGCTGAGCCGGATCGAATCGGTGCGCTATCTGACGCCCCTCTCGCAGCTCGAGATCACCGGCGAGATCGATGGCCAGCCGACGCAACTGCACATCCTCTCGCTCGACCGCGCCGAGCAGGGGATACCGAGATACGAATACGACGCAGCTCGCGATCTCGTGCTCGACCGCCAGACAGGTGTCGAGTACCACGCGCGGGACGGCTTCTTCGTTTCCGACGAGAGCGTACGCGCACCGGCTCCCGGCTTTGTTGACGTCGTTGGCCCGCGCAACTTCCTGCGCGTCATCACCGACCATCGCATCGGCAACGCGTTCATCGGCGTGTTCACCTGGAATCTGGTCTTCGCGCTGGGCACGGTCGTGCTCACGTTCGCGCTCGGCCTGGGCCTGGCCCTCGCCTTCAACGACCAGCGGCTGCCGCTCAAGGGCATCTGGCGGACGCTGGCGATCATCCCCTATACCATCCCCGGGTTCATCAGCATCCTGGTCTGGGCGGGCCTGCTCAATCCAACCTTTGGCCCGATCAACGCCGCCCTGCGCGACGTGCTGGGCATCAGTCCGGCCTGGTTCGCCGACGGCACTCTGGCCAAGATCGCCGTCCTGATGGTCAACCTCTGGCTGGGTTATCCGTACATGCTGATCATCACGCTTGGAGCGCTGCAGTCGATTCCGTCCGACCTTTACGAGGCGGCTCAGATCGACGGTGCCAGCGTGGTCCAGCGCTTCACGCGCATCACGTTCCCGCTGCTCCTCGTAGCCGTCGCTCCGCTGTTGATCGGCGCCTTCGCCTTCAACTTCAACAACTTCGCGCTGATCGAACTGCTGACCGGCGGTGGTCCGGCCACGCCGGGAGCCGTGACGCCGGCCGGCCAGACGGACATCCTGATCAGCTACACCTACCGCCTTGCCTTCGCCTCAGGCCGCGGCGCCGACTATGCCTTCGCGTCGGCCATCTCGGTCTTCATCTTCGCCATCGTGGCGACGATCACCATCATCAACTTCCGGGTCAGCCGGCGGCTGGAGAACATGATCTAGATGGCCACCCAAGCACGCACCGTCGAGCTCCCCCGTCGGCGCCAAGTGGGCGTCCGCGCGCGGCGCCGGATCTCCATCGGCCTGAAGCTGGTGGTGGGAGTCGTCGCGGCAATCTACGCGCTGGTGCCGGTAGGGTTCGTGATCAGCGCCGCGCTGAACCCGCTGAACACCATCTCGGGCGCCTCGCTCATCCCCTCGCGGGTCACGCTGGAGCACTTCCAGAGCGTGCTCACCAGCCCCACTCACCCGTGGCTGCTGTGGATCTTCAACTCCTATGCCGTCTCCAGCATCAGCGCGATCATCGTCGTAGCCGTGTCCGCTCTGGGCGCCTACTCCTTCTCCCGCTTCCGCTTCCGCGGGCGACGACTTGGTCTCATATCGCTGGTCATCGTCCAACTGTTCCCGAACATGCTGGCCATCGTCGCGCTGTTCCTGCTGCTCCAGGCAATCGGCAGCGCGCTGCCCACCTCGATCGCCGTTGCCGGGCTCGAGATCCCACTGCCACGCCTGGGGCTGAATAGCCTGGGCGGGCTGATCCTGATCTACATCGGCGGCGCGCTGGGCTTCAACACCTGGCTTATGAAGGCCTACTTCGATACCGTGCCGTATGACCTGGACGAGTCGGCGATGGTCGACGGCGCCAGCCACTTCCAGGCCTTCCGCTATGTGTTGCTACCCTTGGTGCGGCCCATCCTGGCGGTCATCGGCATCCTGACCTTCATCGCCACCTACAGCGACTTCCTGATCGCACGGGTGTTGCTGAGCAGTCCGGACAACTACACCGTGGCCGTGGGCATGCAGCTGTTCATCACCGGCCAGTTCACCCAGCGCTGGGGCGCCTTCGCCGCGGCCGCGGTGATCAGCGCGATCCCGATCGTGATCACCTTCCTCGTGCTCCAGCGACAGCTGATTGGCGGGCTCGCGCACGGCGGCGTGAAGGGATAGACGCTGGCCACAACGCTCACCGAGGCGTCGCTCCTCCACTTTCCGGACAAGCCGTTCGCCTACGGCACCGGGCGTTCGACGCTGCGCGTCGTGCTGCGTACGCCGCGTGGATCGCTCGGCGGCGGCAAGGTGGTGTACAACGATCGCTACGCGTGGGAAGGCGACGACTACGGACCGCTGCGCCACTCGGCAGAGTTGCGGCGCTACGCGATCGACGGCGAACTCGAGTACTGGGCGGCGGACCTCGATCTCCATCCGCCGCGACTGCGCTACCGCTTCGGGATCGAGACGGCGGACGGCCTGCGCTGGTTCGGTGCCGACGGCCTGCGCGATACTCCCGCCCCGCGCTACGCCTTCGAGTTCGACTACATCGGCGAGGCCGACCTGCCCGACATCCCCGAGTGGGCGCGGGGCGCGACCTTCTACCACATCTTTCCGGACCGGTTCGCGCGCAGCGCGCTCGGCCACCGCCGCGCGCCGGTCGATCCGTGGAACGAGCCGGTCGGCAGAAAGAGCTTCCTGGGCGGCGACCTCGATGGCATCGTCGAGCGACTCGACCATATCGCTTCGCTGTCCGTGGACGCGTTGTACCTGACGCCGATCTTCACGTCGCCCTCCAACCACAAGTACGACACGAGCGACTACTTCACCGTCGATCCTGACTTCGGCGGCAATGGTGCCCTGCGCCGGTTGATGGCCGCGGTTCACGAGCGCGGCATGCGGCTCGTGCTGGACGGTGTCTTCAACCACGCCGGTGCTGAGTGGCCGCCGTTCGTGGACGCCCGGCGGCGAGGCAAGGACTCGCCGTACGCCGATTGGTTCTACTTCGCCGACGACGAGATTGGCTACGAGACGTGGGCAACGAAGATCGACTGGATGCCCAAGCTGCGCACCAGCGAGCCCGCGCTGCGCGACTACGTCTGCCGGGTTGGGCGTTTCTGGGTCGAGGAGTTCGGCATCGACGGCTGGCGCCTCGACGTGGCCAAGGAGGTCGACCACGCGACGTGGCGGGCCTTCCGCTCGGCCGTCCGGGCCGTCAACGCCCAGGCGTTCCTAGTCGGGGAGGTGTGGACGACTGGGCTTCCCTGGCTGCGCGGCGACCAGTTCGACTCTGTCATGAACTATCCCTGGCGCGAGGCGATGCTGGCCTACGCCGGCCGTCCCGAGCACGACGGGGTGATGTTCCTGGACGCGATCGATCGCGTCCGTGCTGCCTATCCCGAGGCGACTCTCGGGGTGCTCTACAACCTGATCGGCAGCCACGACGAAGACCGGCCGCTCACCGGCCTCGGCGGGGATGTGGCCGCCGCTGCCGTGGCCGCCGCGCTCCTCTTCACGCTGCCCGGAATAGCGTCGATCTACTACGGCGACGAGGTGGGAATGATCGGTGACAACGACCCCGGCAACCGAAACGGCATGGTCTGGGACGAGGCGCGGCAGGATCGGCGGTTGCTCGAGCTCTACCGCCAACTGGGCCGTTTTCGACGGCTGCGTCGGGCGCTGCGCGACGGCCGCTATGAGCGCTTGGCCGCCCACGGCTCGATGGCTGCTTTCGCACGCCAGATCGGCGACGAGCGGTTGCTGGTGGTGGCCAACGCCGGCACCGAGGTGTTGGCCGTTGACGCGCGCCAGTTGGAGGGTTGGGTCGGGACGGGGGCGCGCGTGATCGAGTCGATCGCCTACGCCGGGAGCCGGGCCGAGCTCAGGCGAGGCGAACTGCGCCTGCCGCCGCAGACCGTGGCCCTGCTGCAATCGGGCGCTGCGGCCTAGGGCGCTTCCGCGCCAGCAGCCGACGCCGTGGAGGGAACGCTGCGATACTTCGCCGCTTCGCTGGCCGTCAGGTCGCCGGCCAGGACGTGGTATGAGGACCAGCACTCGGTGCTGTGCTCGGCTGTCCAACTTGACTGTCCTACCTCGTTCTCATGTAGTCGAGGGTGACAAAGTCGCTGGCCGCGTAGCGACCTGAGGCACATGATCGAGTACACAACCAACTACCGGCATGAGAACAACGCGGTCACATTCCTGCGGGGACGCACGCCATCGAGACGCTGGCCCTACGCTGAGAGCCGGACCGAGCGCAGGCGAGGCCAGCTGAGCCTACCGGCGGGCAGCGTGGCGCTGCTCGGATCGACAACCGATGAGCACGGAGGTGATGGGTGACGGAGATGTCGGCGCCGCCCGCCTGGGTGCGCGACGCGGTCTTCTACCAGATCTTTCCCGACCGCTTCGCCGCCAGCGAGCGTGTCGCCAAACCGGGACCGGTCGAGCCGTGGGACGCACCGCCCACTCATACGGGGTTCAAGGGAGGCGATCTGCTGGGCGTCGTCGAGCGGCTCGACTACCTCGAGGCGCTGGGCGTCAACGCGCTCTACCTGACGCCCATCTTCGCGTCGGCCTCGAACCACCGTTATCACACCTACGACTACTACCGCGTCGACCCGCTGCTCGGCGGCGACGAGGCGCTGCGCGAGCTGCTCGACGCGTGCCATGGGCGCGGCATGCGCGTCGTGCTCGACGGGGTCTTCAACCACTCCGGCCGCGGCTTCTGGCCGTTCCACCACGTCGTCGAGAACGGCGCGTCGTCGCCCTACGTCGACTGGTTCTACGTCGACCACGAGGCGCTCGCCGCCGGTAAGTGGCTGCGCCCGTACCCGACGCCCGAGGAGCGCCGCGCGATGGACGCCGAGGCCGGGCCGGAGGCGCACCGGCGCGGCGACGTCTCGCTGCGCCATCTCGGCTATCGGGCGTGGTGGGACCTGCCGGCGCTGCCCAAGCTCAACACCAACAACGCGCAGATGCGCGAGCACCTGCTGGGAGCGGCCGAGCACTGGCTGCGCTTCGGCATCGACGGCTGGCGGCTGGACGTGCCGACCGAGATCGACGCCGGCTTCTGGCGCGAGTTCCGGCAGCGCGTGCGCGCCGTCAACCCCGAGGCGTACATCGTCGGCGAGATCTGGCGCATGCGGCCGGAGTGGCTGACCGGCGACACCTTCGACGCGCTGATGAACTACCCGCTGACCGAGGCGCTGCTCGGCTTCGTCGCCGGCCGCCACCTCGACGACGACGTCGTCGCCGCCCAGCACGAGTACCGCGACTTCGTCAGGCCGCTCGACGGCCCGGCGTTTGCGGCGCGCCTGGAGGAGATTCTCTCCGCCTACCGGTCCGAGGCGGTCGCCGTCCAGCTCAACCTGCTCGGCAGTCACGACACGCCGCGCTTCGTGACGGTCTGCGGCAGCGACGTCGATTCGCTCAGGCTCGCCACGCTGGTGCAGATGACGCTGCCCGGTGCGCCGTGCATCTTCTACGGCGACGAGATCGGCCTGCGCGGGCGGCACGATCCGGACTGCCGGCGCGCCTTCCCGTGGCGCGAGGACGCCTGGAACGGGGAGTTGCTCGACTTCGTTCGGGCCACCACCGCCGCCCGGCGGCGCCTCGACGCCCTGCGGCGGGGGACGTACCGGACGCTGGCCGCCGCCGGCGCCGCGCTGGCCTACGCCATGTTCCCGGCGGACGGCGGCGCGCCGGTGGTGACGGCCGTCAACGCCGACGAGGAAGCGGCGTCCCTCGACCTCGAAGTCGCCGGCGACGCCGCGCGGCTGGAACCGGTCGGCCTGCCCGGCATGGCGCCGCCTGCGATCGAGCGCCTCGGTGAGGGACGCGTCGGCCTGCGGCTTCCCGGGCGGAGCGGCACGCTGCTCGTGCCGCACGCCGGCTAGTGTCACCGGTGGGCCGGGGCTGCTAGGCTGCCCGCGTGAGATCGGGACCTCGCCGCCGGCAGCCGCCGAGGTGGGCCGGCGGTCGCGGGCATCCGCCGCCCGGGTCGTATGCCGGGCAGGACGCGTACCCGTGGTATGGCAACGACGCGGACGACGCGCCCGACTATCCGCCCGCCCACGGCCCGCCCGCCTATCCACCTGGCTACGGGCCTTCGGGCTCTCCTGCGCCGACAGACTGGCGGCAGGGATACGACCCAGCCTGGTACAGCGCCTACACCGACTACGGCTCAGAAGACTACGGCCCGGGTGGGGCGGCGTACGGCGCGTACCCGTACGACCCGAGCGACGAGTGGTGGGAGGAGGGCACCGGCGGCATGTTCAGCCCGGTACGCGTGCTGCTCGGGCTGCTTGTCATCGTGTCGGGCGCGGCGACGCTTTACGGCATGCTGTTCGAGGAGCAGCCGCTGCAGATGCCGATCACGGTCAGCGGACTCGCCGTGCTCGGGCTGTCGCTGGGCCTGCTCGCGCTGTCGTCGGCGAGCGGGGCAGCCAGCCTCGGGCGGCGCGGCTACGGCGGACGGGCACTGCTGGCGGCGCTCTTCGGCGGGCTGTGCGCGCTGGGCGCGGCGGGCGCCCTCGCCGGCGCCGTCGTGCTGGGCATGATCGCGCTGTCGGCCTGACGCTCGTCCTGGCCAGAGCGCCGTCGCCGAGTATCCGGCCACGCGCTGCTAAACTCGATTCGTGCTCGCCCCCATCGTCTAGAGGCCTAGGACGCCACCCTTTCAAGGTGGAGATCAGGGGTTCGAATCCCCTTGGGGGCACTCCTGTCTTGAGTCGCGACATGTGCGACACCTGAGTCGCGACATAGGTGTCACTTTC
>CAYRMQ010000028.1:0-28182 GCA_964425305.1 uncultured Anaerolineaceae bacterium
TCTCGATGATCCAGCGGCGGATGTTGCTCTCGCCCTGGCCGGCGTCGCCGGTGAACAGCGAGCTGCCGTTGTGCACCTCGGCGATCCGACTGCCCAGCCTGGTGCCGTGCTTCATCTTCGAGACGAGGTTGGCCAGGAACAGCATCTGGCCGTCGCTGGAGCGGGTGAGCAGGGAGTACTCGGGGTCGCCGGCGTGCTCGATGACGAAGCGCGGGTCCTTGACGCTGTCCTTGCCGCCCATCCGCTCGAGATCGCTCTTCCAGCTCTTGCCATAGGGCGGATTGCTAAGCATGAAGTCGAACTCGCGCGAGGGGAAAGCGTCGTTCGATAGGGTCGAGTACTCGGGTCCGCCGACGATGTTGTCGGCCGCCTCGCCCTCACCCTTGAGTAGCAGGTCGGCCTTCGCGATGGCATAGGTCTCGGCGTTGATCTCCTGGCCGTAGAGGTGGGTCGCCACCTCCTTGCCGTGCTCCTGCGCGAGCTGCTGGAGAGTCTCCTCGGCGACGGTCAGCATGCCGCCGGTGCCGCAGGCACCGTCGTAGAGGAGGTAGGTGCCGGAATCGATCTGGTCGGCGATGGGCAGGACGATCAGGTAGGCCATCAGCCGGACGGCGTCGCGCGGCGTCCAGTGCTCGCCGGCCTCCTCGTTGTTCTCCTCATTGAAGCGGCGGAGGAGCTCCTCGAAAACGGTGCCCATGCCGTGGTTGTCCAGGCCTGGATGCTTGACGCTGCCATCGCCGTTCAGGACCGGGTTGGGGCTCAGGTTTATGTCGGGCGAGAGCAGCTTCTCGATCAGCGTGCCGAGCGCATCGGCACGGGAGAGGCGCGTGATCTGGTTGCGGAACTCGAAATTGTCGAGGATCTCCTGCACGTTGGGCGAGAACCCATCCAGGTAAGCCTCGAAGTCCGAGCGGAGCTGTTGCTGGCTGGCTCGTGCGCGTAGGTCGCGCAGCGTGAACTTGCTGGTGTTGTAGAAGGCTTGGCCGGCGGCGAGTCGGAGCGCGGGATCCTGGTTGTCGATCTTGGCCGCGTCGAGGGAGGCCTTCATGTCGAGGACGGCCTGCTTGGTCGGCTCGAGCACAGCGTCGAGGCGGCGGAGGACGGTCATCGGCAGGATCACGTCGCGGTACTTGCCACGGACATACAGGTCGCGCAGGACGTCGTCGGCGATGCCCCAGATGTAGTTGACGATCCAGTTAAGCCGTGGCTGGTCCAAGTCCCCTCCCTCGCCGGCGAAGCCGTGCTGCCTCCGCGCCCAATGCTAACGGCCGTTCGGGACCCGGTGCCACCCGCTCCGCTCTCCGCGAGGCTGCTGATGTGCTCCGCGCGAGTCGAACGTACGTTCGAGCAGGTGGTACCATAGCCGAAGGGGTTGCCGAAACGCAGCATTAGGGACAGTCAAGGAGAAAGACACAAGTGGCTGACCGAACCTCTTTTCCGAGTATTCCAGCCAAGAATTGGTGGGATCTGCGGCAGCGCTTCCGGGCGTCGCCACCGCGTGAGGTAAATGCGGCGTACCTTTCGGCTGTGCTGAGCCTGACCGAGAAGGCTGCGGCCAACCTCATCCCCTCGCTTCGGACGGTGGGCCTGATCGATGACTCCGGCAAGCCGACAGAGCGCGCTGGCCGGTGGCGTGACGACGAACACTATCGCGAGGTGACACGGGAGATCATCAGTGAGGTGTATCCCCAGCAGCTGCTGGACGTTGCGCCGCCTGACGACCACGACCCTGGCGCCGTGAAGCGCTGGTTCATGCGAGAAACGGGCACGGGCGAGGGCCGCGCAAACATCCTTGCTGCGTTCTACCGGTTGCTGGCCGCCGGTGACCCAAGCGGGAGAGACGAGGCGCCTCGCCGGTCGCCCGACCGCCAAGCCTCACCTGGCCGACAGCGCCAGGCGACACCGCGTCGGCAGCAGGCAAACGTCGAAGGTGTAGCCGAGCGCGGCGACTCGAAGAAGGAGGACGTCAAGCCACCGCTCCCGTCTCTCAGCATCGCCGTGCAGGTCTACATCGACAAGGACATGACCGCCGACCAGGTCGACCATGTCTTCGCATCGATGGCGCGTCACTTGTATGGCAAGGAGTGATCGCGTCGGGACGGCATGGATCCTCGACCGTGCCCGAGGGATCGCCTCCGACATCGAGACGCGCACGTCGCCTGTACCGATTCCGGCCCCGGCGCGTTCGCTGGACGAGGCGGCGCTGCGACTCGCGCTCTTTGACGCCGTCATCACCGACGGCTCGCTGAGGCAGGCCACACGTCGGCTGTTCAAGGACGGCCACTTCCCACAGGCCGTCGGTGAGGCCTACAAGGTGGTCAACAACACCGTCAAGAAGAAGGCCAATACGCCTGACAAGGACGGGACACCGATGATGATGGCGGTGTTCGACAGAGCGAAACCCATCCTGCGCGTGAACGCCGGGCGGACGATCACCGACCTCGACGAGCAGGAGGGGTACAAGTTCGTGTTCGCTGGCGTGATGCTCGGCATCCGGAACCCGCGTGCACACGACCATGACCTACGAGACGACCCGTCGGCAGCGCTCGAGATGCTGGTGCTTGCGAACCACCTCATGCGTGTCATTGGCCGTGCCGTCAGAACGCGCCGGAGGCGAGGTCGCCTCTAGGCCGTCCCGACAGCCGGCGGCCTCGGCCGATACGGACCGCAGGTCTCTCGCCAGTGTTCGCAATGTTCGCAGAAATGTTCGCAGCAACCGCGGCAAACGGCGCGATTCGGCGGCATTCGACGACGGGATGGGTCGGGCGCCTGGAGGGCCGAATCCACGCTCAAATGAGCGTGAGTCACGCTCGGCTTGGTGGGGTGGCCTACGGGGCTTGAACCCGTAACCTTCGGAGCCACAATTCCGATGCCGATGGCGTGATTCGTGCTCGATCCAGTGGCCGAGGCACCCAACTGACCCCTTATCGGACCCCTTAACGTTGTCCAGCACCACCTCGCCGTCGCTCGGTGCCCGCTACCTTCCTAGCCCCGTGACGATGAGTGCGAGACTCACGCTCGCCAGAAGCAGGCTGAGGGTAAAGCCGAGCAGCAGCGGGCGGAGGCCGAGCTCGCGTACGAGATGAAGCTTGGTCTGGAGCCCAACCGCGGACAAAGCCAGCAACAGGAGGGTGCTGGCCGCGACCGCTGCGATCTCATAGAGGGCCGCTGGGCCGACTGACACGTCCAGCAGCCCGACGGAGCGGGCAATCGCCATGCCGAGGAAGCCGGCCACAAAGAGCGGCACCGCGGCGCGCACGTGACCCAGCACACTTCCCCCGCCGGCCCTGCCCATCTGCAGAGCCAGGCCTATCAGAACTGGCGCAATGAAGAGGTTCCGTATCAACTTGACAACCGTCGCCGTGTCGCCGGCGGTCGTCTCATACGCGTAGCCGGCAGCCAAGACCTGCGCCGTGTCGTTGATGGCCGTTCCGCTCCAAAGTCCGAAGCTCGTGGCCTCGAGCGCCAGCACCGATCCAACAACCGGATAGACCGCAACTGCCCCTAAGCCAAACAGGGTTATGACGATGACCGCATAGGTCACCTCGCGTTGGTGTGCGCGCAGGATCGGCGCGGCGGCCATCACTGCCGAGTTACCGCAAATTGCTGTGCCGAGAACAATGAGCATACCCAGCGTGCCGCCTTTGCCCCACCTCTTGATGAGCACGTACCCGGCGCCGAGGGCGACAGCCAGGCAGATGACGATCAGGACCGCGGAGGAGCCGCCTAACGCCGTGACCTCGGCCACACCGAAGCGCGCCCCAAGCAGGACGATCCCAAGGCGCAGCAGGCGGCGGGTCGCGAAGTCCAGGCCCGGATTGGCGGCGTCGGGTATGCGAGCCGCTGTGGCAACGAGGGCGCCAATCAGTACAGCGGCGGCGGCGGATCCGACAAGCGTTTGCCATATCTCGGTGGCGCCGTATGCAACGGCGGCGACCCCCGCAGTCAGCGCCAGCCCGGGTAGGAGAGTCCGGCTTGCACGGAGCCAGCGCAGGGGGGCTGCCCCTAGGTTCCGTCCTGCGGGCAAGAAGGCCGCCGGCCTACCCGCCGGCCAACCTTCCGGCGCGCTACAGCCACGGTCACGCGTCGCTCCAGCGCTCTCGCAGGCGCGGCAGGATCTCCCGTCCGTACAGTCGCAGGAACTGCATCTGGTCCGGGCCCGGCGCGTGAAAGACGATGTGGCGGAAGCCCAGCTCCAGGTACGGCCGCAGTTGATCGACGTGCTCGTCAGCGTCTGACGACACCAGCCAGCGGCCGTGGGCGTGGTCGGCGACCTCCTCGGCCAAGCGCTCCATCTCGCGCGGGTCGTCCACGCCGGTCTTCCTGTCGCTGGGCAGGGCCAGTGCCGCCCACTCGCGGCAGTCCATCTTGGCCTGCTCGTAGTCGGGACCATACGAGACCTTCATCTCGATCATCAGCTCCAGATCGGCAAACTCGCGACCGGCTTTCTGGGCGCCTTCGCGGACTGCCGGCAGGAGCGTGTCGCTGTACAGGTCCATGCCCTTGCCCGAGGTGCAGATGAAACCGTCGGCGGCGCGACCGGCAAGGCGCGCGGCCGACGGACCGGCGCCGGCGATGAGCAGCGCCGGTGGCTGATCGGGCTTGTCGTAGAGCGTCGCGTTGCGCGTGCGGAAGTACTCACCCTGGTGGGTAACGAACTCCTCGCGCCACAGCCGGCCCATCAGCTCGACCGCTTCCTTCAGGCGCGCGAAGCGCTCCTTGGTATCGGGCCACTCGATATCGAGCACGGGTACCTCGTTCATCGATTCGCCCGTTCCGACGCCGAGCATGACCCGTCCGGGATACATCACCGCCAGCGTGGCCATGGCCTGGGCGACGATCGCGGGGTGGTAGCGGAAGGTTGGCGTGACGACGCTCGTGCCAATCTCGATGCGCTCGGTCCGTTCGCCCAGCGCGGCCAGCCACGAGAACGAAAACGGCGCGTGGCCGCCGGTGTGCTTCCACGGCTGGAAGTGGTCGCTGACGACGACGCTGTCGAAGCCCTGGCGCTCGGCCTCGATCGAGAAGTCGAGCAGCTCGCGCGGGCCGAACTGCTCGGCCGACGCCTTGTATCCCAGTTTCAGCACAGGCGGGGTCATCGCGCGGACCGGAGAACAAGCGGGATGGCCATCCCGATGACTATGGGCACGGCTAGGCTAACCAGCCACCGCGTCGCGGTGAAAGGGGCGCCAAGGACCGGAATCTCCCAAACGAGGGCGCGGTTGACGCCCAGCAGCGACCAAGCCGTCAGATAGGCCGCCATGGGACCGACACCGGCGCCGGCGCGTGCCAGGGCGGCGACTAGGGGAAACTGGAGGAACGGCCCGCCCGGTGTGATGATGCCGGCGGCCGTCGCGATCACAACGCCAGTCAGCCCCGACTCCTCGCCGACTACTCGACCGATGACCTCGGAAGGTACGAGTACCGTCACCAGCCCGGCGAGCAGGAAGCCGAGTAGCAGCTGGGGGGCAACGCTGAGCAGCAGCTGGAGTCCCTCCTGTGCGCCAGCCCACGCAAGTGTCGCGCCACCGCGCACGAGGGCGACGACCGTCAGGCCCGCAACCAGCGTGCCGAGGATGGCAATGGATAGGAGCATTCGCCGGATGACCTCCACGCTTGCGTCGGCCTAGCGCCATGTCGCGGGCAGTTCCTCGACCATTCCCGCGCTGTCGACGTATCGCAGGCGCTCGGGCGCCGGAAGACCCTGGAACCGGTCTGCAAACCACTGGGCTACGAGGTGATGGCGGTTGGGCCCAAGCGTCGATGCGGCGCCACCGCCCAGGCTGTGCTTCTCACCTTGGTAGACGACCATCTCTACCGGTCCGGCGATCAGCCGTGCGAGATCGAAGGTGTACCGAATCGGGCTGAGCTCGTCAGCTTCACCTGTTATGACCAGGTAGGGGCAGGTGATCGACGGGGCAATGGTGCGCAGGTCGAGTCCCCGCGCGAAGCGATCGAATGCCGCCTCGTCGGGCTGATTGGACATGTACATGAATCTGGCCTTGAACGTGGGCGAGGCTGTCTCAAAGATCGCGTGCAGGCTTGGCTCGTGGATCGGCCCTGCGACTGCGCAACCGGCAAGGCCGTCGAGGGCGGCGGCGATCTGAGTGGCCCAGAAGGAACCGAAGCTGTTCCCCGCGAGCCCGATGCGTTGGTCATCGACCTCGGCCTGCCCGCGCAGCCACGCGACGATGGCCTGCCCTGCATCGGAGGCGCTTTGCTCGGACACGTAGAGGTCCCGCGTCAGGGCTTCACCCTGGCCGGGTATCTCGACTGCCAGGCGCGCGATCCCCCGCTCCAGGTACTTATCGCCGTACATCGCGACGTAGTGCTCCTTGAAGCTATCCATGCCGCCGATTTGGATGACACACGGTCGTTTGCCCGCGCCCTCACGCGGGAGATGGAGGTAGCCGGGCAGCGTTGCATCGCCGAACGGGATCTCGACGCGCCGAACGGGATGCGGAGCATGTTCGATGAACAGGTCATAGCAGCGTGCCTTGCTGCGCTCGAGCTCCAGGTTGCGCGGGCTGTTGCCGAAGAGTGGCCACTGTGCGTTGCCCCATAGCAGCGCAGCCACGAAGGCGTGTTCGCGCGCCTCGACATTGCGCCCGGCGGCCTCCGCCTCGAGGGCCAGGCGCTGCCGCCTCGCGGCCGCCCGGGCGAACTCAGGCTCGATATCGGCGAATTTGCGCACGCGCTCGCGAACGCGTTCAAAATCGGGTTCGGCATCGAGTCCCGCGGGCAGCATTGTGTAACGAGTACGTCCCTGGTCCCAGTCCACGCCTACGACGCGGATGACGTTGTCGAGCAGCCAGCGCTGCTCGTCCAGACGCTGCGTCCGGACGTACTCGAATTGGTCGACAGGCTTCATGCCAGCTCGGCGGGGAATGTGTCCCGAATGACCTTTCCGTTGTGCGTGATCCGCTCGTAGACCGGAACCGCCCGACGCACCAGCACGCTGAGAGGGCAGCGCACATTTCCCCAGTCGACCATTTGCAGCACGCTGTCCGCCGCCGCCGCACTCTCGACGCGAAGGTCGAAGAGCAGCCACTGGGGATGAGTCGGGAAGTCGCCGAAGCCATGCTCGCCGCGCATGTCCATGAACGTGCGCACGTCAAGAACCATCTCGTCGAGGTCGCAGCCCACGATCGCGCTGCCCTTCGCATACCACCCCACCTGGCAGAAGGCGATGCCGGACAGGAAGTAGCGCAGAGGTGTCGGACCGCGTTCATGTCCGCCGCGAACTGCTGCCTCGTCGCCAATGAGGGTCCACTCGCGATCGTACTGCTTGAATGTGGATTCGACGGTGACGTCCCGGAGCAACCGGGCGGTGACACCGACGCGCCGCGCGGCGAGCTCGGTGTCCGAGCGCATCCGCTCGGCGAGTTCCTCATAGTTTGAGCGCAGGCGTTGGCCATCGACGAGTGCCATGCTTCCCTCCTATCCCGTCGCCAAATTGATGCGAGCTGGTACGTTGTCCCGGACAACCCTGCCGTTGTGGGTGATGCGTTCGTAGATGGGCACGGCCTCCCGACCGAAGCTGCCCAGCGGACAGCGGGCGTTACCCCAGTCGATCATCTCGAGGACACGCTCCGTCGGGTTCGAGCTGTGCACGTGCACGTTGAAGAGCAGCCACTGGGGATGCGCGGGCACATCCTGCAGTCCGTGCTCGCCGCGCATGTCCATATAGGTGTGTACGTCGAGTTCCAACGACTCGAGTTCGCAGCCGACCATCGCGCTACCCTTGGCCCACCAGCCCTGCATGCAGAAGGCGATGCCGCTCAGGAAGTAGCGCATCGGACTGGGGCCCAGCTCCTGACCGCCGCGGCTGACGGCCTCGTCGGCGGTGAAGCTGAACGAGCGCCCGTACTGCTCGAACGAGCACTCGATAGTCACGTCGCGCACCAGCCGGGTGCTGACGTATGGCCTGACGATGCCCGCACTGGGATCCGTCGCCAGGCGTTCGACCAGGCCCTCGTAGTTGGTCCGAAGCTTGCGGCCGTCTACCAGGCCCATCAGTCGACGCCTCCTGGGCAAAAAGGGACGAATCACCAGAGCGTGAGTGCCGTTTAGTATACATTCATGCATCGGCTGAACGGTCGAGACTGGTCTGGCGAGTTCCGCCGGTTGGGAGACTCATGCCGCAGCCGTCGTCTTGGAGATCACGCCATCAGTGCGAAACGAGCGCGGCCGGAGGCGATCGCTCAGGTAGATTCACGATCGCTGGAATTCATAGCAGGAATGCCGGCCGGCGTCGGGTCACCGCCAGCAAGTTAGAAAGGGGTCAGGTGGTCAGATCGGCTCCCGTGGACATCGGCCAGCAGCTGCGCGCCGACATGCCCAACATCTCCAGCGCTGAAGAGGCGGCCACGGTGGCATTACGTGTCGCCATCCTTCGCGGCACGCTGCCGCCCGGAATGCGCCTCCGCCAGGAAGACCTGGCGGAGCAGTTGGGCGTAAGCCGCATTCCGCTGCGCGATGCATTCCGCCGGCTCGAGGCTGAGGGTCTTGTCCGCATTGACGGCCGCCGTGGCGCCCGAGTAGCAAGCCTGACAGCAGACGACGTTGCCGAGATCTATGAGCTCCGGCTGATGCTGGAGACTCACTGCATGCGCCAGGCCATCCGCAACCTCCGTCCAGACGACATTGAACGGCTCCTCGCGATGTCCGAGCACATGGACAGGGTGGCGATGCAGGGCGAAGAGGGCCGCCTGAGCCGGCGCGCGTTCTACGATGAGCTCTATCGCCATGGCGGCCGTCCGCGCATGCACCACCTTATCCTCAGGCTGCGCGACGACGTCCACCGCTATCACATCATCAAGAACTCAGGCGCCTCCTTCTCGGCCCACGCCCAGCTCCGTGAGGCCATTCGGACGAGGGATGCGGAAGGCGCCGCACGGATCATGCGCCAGCACCTCCGAATGGCGCGGGACGATCTTGTCGAGGTTCTCCGCCAGGAGGAGAAGGTGCGCGCGATGACGGGTTCGCGCGCCCGGCGCAGGAGCAGGAACGACGGTGGCAGCCTGGGTCCGCGGGAGTTGGCCGAAACCGTCAGCCGTTGAGCGAAGTCCCGCCATATCAGCCCACCGGCGGTCCGGTGGACTCGGCTCCGGGCAGCATCGTCTTCGATCGCGACGCGCGCGTTCTTGTCGCCACCATCTTCTCGATGCTGGCCGTCGTCGTGGCCAACACCACCAGCGGTGCCGTGGTCCAACCGGCCATATCCGACGAGTTTCAGGCGGGGCCGGCCGATGTGGGCTGGATCGTGTTCGGCTACAGCGCCGCGTTTGCCACGATGACCGCCGCTTACGGCGCGCTGGCGCGCCGCTTCGGGGTGGGTCGCTGCCTGACGGTTGCGGTGATCGTGGTGGCTGCCGGCGCGGCGGCGGCGGTGATGGCCGTCAACCTTCCGATGTTGATCGTGGCGCGCGTGGTGCAGGGCCTTGGTGCGGGCGCCATCCCGACTCTCAGCGTGGCGCTCATCGCGATGCGGCTGAGCGGTCCAGCCCGGGCGCGAGCGATCGGCTTCAACGTCGCTGCTGTCGGTGTCGGCTTCGCTGCCGGTCCGCTCATCGGCGGTATCGCACTCGAGACGCTCGGCTGGCGCGGCGCAATGGCGATCGGGCTGCTGATCATACCGGCCGCCCCGATCGTCTGGCGCATTGGCCGCCATCGCGGGAATCCGGCAGCGCCGCTTGACGGCTTGGGCATGGTGCTCCTGGCCGGAACCGTGGGCTGTCTGATCCTGCTCGTCAATCGGCTGCCCGTGCTCGGGCTCACCGCGCTGACTGCTGTCGCGCTGATCGGCCTGATCGTGCTGGGCGGCTGGCTCGTCCTGCACTCGTCGCGCCGGCACGACGCAGCCCTGCCCATCGATCTGCTCGGCGACCGGCCACTGGCCCGCGTGATGATGCTCGGCTTCGTGGGTCAGACCGCCTTCCTGGGGATGCTCGTCATCGTGCCCGTCGCTGCGGCACGGGTCCACGGCGTCGACGGTTTCGGCCTCGGGCTCCTTCTGTTGCCGATGGCCGGTCTGATCGCGGCGTTGTCACCGCGCAACGGCGACGTGGAGGCACGCATCGGGCGGCCGGCAACGACGAGCCTGTCTCTCCTTCTCATCGCCGGCGCTGCCCTGTTCCTGACAGTAGTTGGTGGCTCCACCGCGCCGCCGGTGATGCTCGCAGCGCTCATCGTGGCCGGTGCTGGCTTCAGCATCCTCAACGCACCTCTGATTAACGAAGTAACTCGTCTGTGTCCGGGTGAACGACGGTCGGTGGCGCTGGGCATATACAACTTGGCGTTCTTTCTCGGAGCGGCCACTGGCGGCGCGATCACCACCGCCATGGTTCAGGCGGGAATCGAGCTGGCGCCGCTGGCCGGTCGTCCGCTGCCCGGCTTCAGCCTCGGCCTGCTGATGGTGGCCATCATCCCGGCCGCCCTGGGCGGGTGGGGAATGTTGCGTATCTTCGCTGCGCGGGCATGTGCCGTCTCCTAGGCTGACCTGCCCCGATGGCGTTCGAGGCTAAGCCTGCCCGGGATCGTGTCTTGCGGCGGCGCGGACCGCAGCCAGGATATGGTTGTAGGACCCACAACGGCAGAGGTTACCGATGAGCGCGCCTCGCACCGCCGCCTCGTCCGGGCGCGGCTGGTCGGCCAGCAACGCGGTGGTGCTCATCACGAAGCCGGGCGTGCAGAAGCCGCACTGGAAAGCCGTCGCGCCGACGAAGGCCTCGACGACGTCATGATCGGGCGGCAACCCTTCGACTGTCTGGATCTGTCGTCCGGCAAGCGTGCCCGCCGGCTGCAGGCAAGCGCGCGCCGGACTGCCGTCGATAAGGACGGTGCACGCTCCGCACGCTCCGACTCCACAGGGCTCGCGCACACTGCGCAGCCCGAGCCGCTCGCGCAAGAGGAACGCAAGTGGCGTGAGGGGATCGGCCTCGAGGCGAGCTGTGCTGCCGTTGACCTTCAACTCCATCGCTACCGGTATCGGATCGGCGAGGCCAGCCGAGGACGCGGCGGGGCGCGGCTGCCGGCGCGGTGCAGCGCTCGGCTCGACTCCTTTCATCGCCCGCAGAACCGCTTCAGGTGAGAGCGGGAGCGAACGGAGCCTCACGCCGGTTGCTGCCGCGAGCGCATTACCGACCGCCGGCGCGACGGCCGGTGTCACGCTCTCGCCCAGCCCATGCCGCTCGTGACCGCGACCGGCCGCCGCCGCCAACGCTCGAGAGGTGAGCTGATCCGGTACGTCGCCGATCGAGGGGATGCGGTAGTCGAGCAGCGTTTGGGCCAGCGGGTGGCCATCGTCGAAGGGCAATGATTCGAAGAGGGTCGGCCCAAGGCCGAAGATGAGGTTGCCTTCGTTCTGCAGGCGTGCGCCTTCGACCGTCACCACTCGGCCTGCCCATGCGACGGCATGCGCCCGTTCGACTCGAACCACACCCGTGCCACGATCGACGACCACGTCGACAGCCACGGCACCTTGGTGCCAATGGCTCGACGACACCGGCTTGCCCGTGACCGGGTCAGCCGCCGGCTCATTTACGAACAGGCCGTGCCCGACTATCTCCTCACCGCCGCCGCGCACGATGGCGGCCAGCGGGTGCTCCTCGCCGCTGGCCGCAACAACCCGCTGGTCGGCGATCGAAACGCGCGCTGCCGACGTGCCCAGGACGCGGTTGGCCGCGTCACGCAGGCATTCGAGCAGGTCGGCGGCGGCGCGCTCGACGGCGCCGCCCACCATGAAGGTTGCCCGGCTCGAGCTCGTCGTCGCGTCGAAGGGCGTCACGGCCGTGTCCGGCGAAATGACGCGCACCCGGCCAATGGGCACGTCCAGCGTATCGGCTGCCAGGCGGGCCATGACCGTTGGTGCACCCTGGCCCATGTCGACTGCGCTTGAGCGTACCTCGACCGTGCCGTCGGCGAGCAGGGCCACGGCGGCTTCGGAGCGCGAGGGTGTGATGGTGTGCTTCATGACGACGGCAACGCCCCGGCCGCGGGCAACGTGGCCGTCGCTGGAGCGTTCCGGTCCAAGACCGGCGACGGCCTCGTCGAGGCACTCCCGCCAGCGTGCTTCGCCGGCTGCTTCACCCATCGGGAGACGGTCGCTCGGGCCGACCAGGTTCTTGCGCCGCAGCTCCAGCGGATCCATCGACAATGCGGCAGCGATCTCGTCGACCTGCTGCTCGCTTGCCCAGGCTGCCTGATTGACACCGAGGCCGCGGAACGAACCGGCCGGCGGTAGGTTGGTATAGGCCATCAGCGACTCGACCCGCGCGGCCGAGACCCGGTACGGGCCGCAGACGGCCAATGCGCCGGCTCGAACGACTGCCTTGCTCGACAGCGTGTACGCACCGGCGCTCCAGCGGATCGACGCGTCGCGGTAGAGGAAGTGGCCGTCGGCGTCCGTGCCGGTCTCAATCTCGACCCGCGCCGGGTGCTTGGTAACCGTCACGAACTCTTCCTCGCGCCGGTTGGCAAGGCGAACGGGCCGCCCCGCCAGCCTTGCCAGGAACACTGCCAGAGGCTCCTGCTTCATGTGGTTCTTGCCACCGTAGCCGCCACCCAGTGGCGGCACATGAAGGCGGACACTCCCCTCATCGAGGGCGAAGACCCGCGCGATCTCGGCGGCCACGCGGCTCGGGTTCTGCGTGGTCGACCAGAGTTCCACGCCCGCGCCGGTCCAGCGCGCGACGCAGACATGGGGCTCGAGCGATGCCTGCTGTGCGGCCGGGCTCCAGTAGATGCCCTTGAAACGATGCGCGGCCGAGGCCTGCGCCGCCGCCAGATCGCCGTGCTCGTATCCCCACCGCGCGAGCAGGTTGCTCTCGCTTTCCTCGTGGACGAGCGGCGCTTCCTCGGCCAGCGCCTCGTCCGGATCGAAGACAGCCGGCTCTGGATCGAGAGCGACAGCCACGAGCCTGGCCGCTCGCCACGCCTGCACCGGATCGCGGGCTACCACCGCCGCTACCGGTTCGCCTACACAGCGCACCCGGTCTACCGCGAGGATCGGCTGGTCCGGCTGCATCGTGCCGAAACGAGCCTCGCCCAGGCCCGCCTGAACGACGTCCTCGGCGGTGGCCACCAGCAGGACGCCGGGCAGCTGCCGGGCAGCACCGGCATCGATGCGCCGTATGCGTCCCGCGGCGACGGGGCTGCGCACGAGCGCGACGTGGGCCATATCGGGCACGGCGACATCGATGGCGTAGCGCATGGCTGCGGTTACCCGCTGGCGGCCGTCGATCATGCGGGGGCTCTCCTGGCTGCCGTCGCGGCCGCGCGAACGGCGAGCTCGACGATCACCGAGGCGCGGTACCACGCCGAAGCACGGGCATCGTCCAGCAGCGTCGTGCCCTGCGTGTCATTCTCGGCCGCCTGCCGCAGGTGGCGGTCTGTTTCGGGCTGCGCGAGGGCGCCGAGGTGCTGGCCGGTCAGCAGCGACTCGAAGGTGGCCAGGCGGAGCGGACGGTCGGCCACTGCAGTCGCCCACGCTCGTGCTCCCGCCACCCGCCCTTGGGCGACGGACAGCTGAACGGCTATCGTGGCCACCGAGCTGTCGGCCGCGCCACGTAGGGGCAGCCGTTCCAGGCCCCAGCCGAAGGGGGCTGCCTGCGGGACACTGATCGACACGAGGACGGATCCGGCGGGCAGCCAGGCCGGGCCCCGCGCCAGTGCATCGGACAGCTGCAGGTTCGTGTGGCCGCGCTGGTCGGCGAACGTGATGCCCGCGCCAAGGGCCAGCAGGGCCGCGGCCGGATCGGAAGCAGCCGCGCCGGCCACCAGGTTTCCGCCGACCGTTGCCTGGGCGCGTACACCGGGCGAGGCCGCCTGGGCGGTCGCGCCGCGCAGCAGCGGGGCTGCCTCGCTGACCGCCGGCGATGCGGCGATGTCGGCCAGCGTCGTCATGGCACCGATGCGCAGCGAGCCGCTCTCGATGTGGATGCCGTACAACTCGGCCACTCCGCCTAGGTGGACGTATGCGCGATCGAGGCTATCTTCCAGGCGTGCTCGCTGGAGGATTGCCACACCGCCGGCAAGCGGTCGCGCAGCCGGCTCGTCGTGGAGCAGCTGGAGGGCTTCGGCCAGGTTCGCCGGCGAACGGAGCTCGGGCATGACCGGCTCAGTCGGCCGCCGCCGGCCCGGTACGGAGCAGACCGCGAGCAGCAGTGTGCAGCGACTCGGCGCCGGCGGCGGTGACCATCACGAGCTCGCCCGTCTGTACGCCCAGCGAGCCATCGCCAGCCACGACGTTTGGCTGGACCACGATGAACATACCGGCCTCGAGCACGAGCCCGGGCGCTGGTCCGTGCTGCGTGGCTGGCGTCCGCAAAACGGGCGGCAGGTAGCCCCCGCCGTAGCCGTGGACGACGTCGTCGACGACCGTGCACCCAGCATCGTCGATCATGCCCGCAATTCTGAGCAGCTCGCTGGCGCTTACCCCTGGGCGCAGCGCCGCTACGATTGCCGCGAAGGCCTGCTCGGCCAGGTCGTGCAGGCGGCGCAGCTGGTCCGGCGGTTCCTCGCCGACAGCGATCGTGCGCAGCACCTGGCCGGTGTAGCCGCCGATGCCGGCGCTGAGCTCGATCATGATCGCGTCGCCCGCCGCGACGCGGCGCTGGGAGAGATTCTGGGCGGGCACCAGCCTGCCTCCGCCGGACATGGGGGCAGTTGCGATGAAGCAGATTCCGGTCTGCCCGCCGGAAGGCGCGTATGCGCCCTCGACGATCGCGCCGAGCTCGTGCTCCGTCATGCCCGGTCGAGCCTGCTCGACGAGCCATTCGATCGCCGCATCGCACATCGCGGCGCCGCGTCGCGTCCACTCGATCTCCTCGTCGCTCTTGATCAGCCGGCCGCGCCTGAAGTCACGCGTCAGGTCGACCAGCTCGACGCCATCGAGCTGCGCCGCGAGCCTCCCGTACAACTGGTACGGCACAGCACCGATGAGGCCTGCGCGCCGTACCCGTCCGCGCTGCCGTACCTCGCGGGACACGGTGGCCGCCGGATCTGGACCGGCGAACTCGACGTCCTCCACGACCGCCATCTCGCGCGCGTTCGGGACGTGGTTGAAGAGCTGGACGCGCAGGGCCGGTGGGCGGCCGCCGCCAACTATCAGGAAGCTGTCCCAGCGCGGCGGCCACGCGGTCAGGTACTGGAGCTCACTCCGCGCGTTGCCGCTACCGTGGACGATCAGCGCCTCCACCCGGGCATCGTCGGCCAGCTCGAGAAGGCGCCCAATGCGCCGGTCGTACTCGGCCGCCGAGAACCGCGGATACGGATCTTCGCGCGCGCTCATGACGCGTCGAGGAGTCCGAAGCCCATCACTCGGCGATAGGGCTCGAGGGTGTAGTAGGCGGAAGCGGGCTCGCGCGTTTCGAGACCGTTCTCGGCGCGTAGCGCGCAGACACTGGCCATGCCGTCTGGGTCGATGAAGCCCGACGGCGGCCACCCGTCGAGGGGATCGACGATCGCCCTGCGCAACGTCTCGGCGTACGCCGGCTCGACCTCGTAGCGCCTCTCGAGCAGTGCTCGCACGGCGTCTGCGCTCTGCGGCAGGTACGCCCACGTCAGGGCGGCCACGATGCTTCGCAGGTACGCATCGGCGAGGCCTGGATTCTCTCCCAGCCACGACTCGAGCGAGGCGGCGCATGAGCCCTGTAGGCGGGGCAAGACGGACCGCTGATCGGCCAGCATCTTGAAGCCCTTTTCCTCGGCAATGGCCGCCCAGGGCAGCGTCAACATGGTCGCCGCGCTGCGACCTTCGAGCAGGGCGTCGAAGCGCAGGTTAGTGGCGCCGATCGGCTGCAGCCGCACGTCGTTCTCGTCGACCCCAGCTTGGCGGAGGATCTTGCGCAGGACCGAGACGAAGCCGCTACTTGGAGCGTCGACCGCGATGTCCCGGCCGCGCAGGTCAGCAACCCTCGCGACGTCGGCGGCGGCCATCAGCCGTACCGGACCGCTCGTGCCACCGATCCAGGCGACGATGCGGGCCGTCGTGCGATCTCGCCAGGCAACGAAGTTGTCAGGTGCCGCATGAACGACGGCGAAGCGGCCGGCGAGGAGGCCGTCCATCAGATCCTGCGAGCTGCGCGTGGGGACGAGCTCCACGTTCAGCCCCTGCGCGTCGAAGTAGCCTCGCTCGTGGGCAACGAAGAGAGGGAGCGACGACGCTCCGGCAAACGTGCACACACGGAGCCGGTGCCCGCCGCTACTCGGCATCGCTCTGCGCATCCTCAGCAGGCTGCCCCTCCGCGGCTGCCAGCAGCTGCTCCTTGCCACCGTCGAGTTGGCGAACGAGCTCCGCGGCCAAGTTGGGACGGCTATCGGGCGCACCGCCGATCTGGATACGCGGGCGACGATCCAGTGATCGGACCTCGATTGGCGGGGCGGCGGGTGAGGCGTTCACGGTGAGCTCGAAGATGTCGAAGCGGTTGTAGTCGCCGGCGTAGTCATGAACGATCTTGCGCGGCACTATCGCTCCAAGATCTGCGTCGGCATAGGCGATTCCTTCGCCGCCGCCCAGCGGGCCACCGACGACCTTGCCGCCCGGTGCGTAGATGGCTGTACCGCCACGCTCGGCCGCCCGCTTCATGTGGGCGCGGTCCTCGTCGGTCGCCGGCAGCCGCTCGCGCATGTCATCGCTGACTGTGGCGATCGCGCTGATGACATAGCACGAGTTCTGGTAGGCGATGGCGCGGCAGGCGACATCAGCGATCGCCTGCATGTCGGCGGCCTGGTTGAAGAAGCTGGGCCACGCGGCGACGAGCACACGCGCGCCGAGTGCCTGCATCGCGAAGGTGAGCAGGGGATTGGAGTTCTCGCCGCACATCAGACCGCTGATCGGACCGGCCTCGGCATGGAAGACCCTTACGCTGTCGCCCGAGCCCATCGAGTGCACGATCCGCTCGCCCACCGTTGGAACGAGCTTGCGCCGAACCCCCAGCACGCGACCGTCGGCGTCGATGAAGAGCTGCGAGTTGAACATCGTGCCCATGCTGCGCCGCTCCTTCTCGCACAGGCCGATGACGACTCCAGCGCGCGCCTGTCGCGCAGCGTCGGCGAGTGCGTCGGTCTCCCGGCTGGGCACGATGACCGCATTGTTGAAGAGTTCCTTGGAGAGCTGAATGGAGTACGGGCTCGTCGCCGGATGGAAGTGGAACCACAGGGGATGTGCTGGAATGAATCCCTCGGGGAATCCAACAATGTCGGCCCCGTTGGCGCCTGCTTCGAGTATCAGCTGGCAGGCCTTCTCGACTGTCGCCTCGCGGTCGAGATACACCGGCGCCGCCTGCACCGCAGCCAGGCGGATGGTTGGATAGGCGTCGCCCACTGACTCATCTCCTGCTCGTTACTGGCCGATCAAGTATACAAACCGGCACCCCGCGAGATCGACCGGGGTAGCGCTCACTGGACGCTGAGGGCATCCTCGTAGAAGTCCCACCAGCGTTTCGCCGACGGCTCCTCGGCGGCTAGGCTGGCCAGCAGCTCGGGCCCCAGCGCAGCGGGCTCGCCCAACTCCAGGGCGCGTGCCTCGACGCTCAGGCACTGCTCGCGCTGGATCGCCCAGACCGTTGCCTCCTCGATGGTGCCGGCCACAAAATCGGTGCCGTGGAAGCGCTCATGAACTAGGCTCCCCCCGCCGAGGAGGCCGACAACGGCCGCCCGATCCTCGGCCGAAAAGACGAGGCTCGCAGGCTCGAAGACCGGCGCCTCGGGTTCGACGAGGCGCGCACCGTTGCGGAAGACAGGCTGCGGTCGTCGCCTGGCCGCCACGAAGAGCCGGCCGTACTCCTCGTGGGTGTGGACGATCGCCTGGACGTCCGGTCGTGCGTCAAAGATGTCGCGGTGGAACCAGCGGAAGGGAGCCGGTGGGTACGGTCCCTCGACAGGTTCGCAGTCGCCGGCCATCGAGATCAAACCGACGTCCGCCGGCGTCATCGACGAGAAGTCGATGGCCGGGCTCATCGCAAAGACCTCCGGCCGTCCGGGCACGCGCATGCTGACGTGTTCGAGGAAGGCGACCAAGCGGCCGTTGGCGGCGAGCATCCGGCAGGACAGAGCTATCTTGCCGCGGACCTTCTCCTCCGCGCTGCCTGCCTGCCATGCCTGCGAAAGTGGAGGCGCGGCAGGGCGGTCCAGCGAGGGCAGATAGGCCAGCGGGTCACGCGAAGGGCGGCGCTCAGCTGGCATCCGGCCGAAGACACGGCTGACGTCCTGCTCTGACATGCCGGCCGGTGCCGAGGACAGGCGCAGCACACGACGGGTCACGCGCGCCAACTCTTCGAAGCCGTACGCCGCCCACAACGCCTCTCCGACGCTGGTGCCGGTACTGACCGTCGCAACACCACGGAGCTGGACGAACCTGCGGGGACCGAGCTCGGCTGCCCACGCCGCCGCCTGATCGGGATCGGTGCGCAGACTGGCTGGCCTCACGTGCATCGTGCCGGCGTGGGCCAGCGCTGCGAAACTGATCGGAATGGGCAGAACGTCGACATCCACGGTGCCAAGCGCGATGGCCTCGGGTGATGAGGTCCAGACGACGGCGCCGATATCGGGTCGTGCCCCATAGAGCGCCATGTCGAGCTCTATGCCCAGCGGTAGCCGGTCGGCATCTGGCGGGCGGACACCGTCCAGATCGAGCGTCAGCGTGTCGGCGGCCGTGAGGCGAAGGGGCCGCGAATGGGCCGGGCCGGGCGAGAAGATGATGCGCTGCGGGTCCTTCCGCGAACGGGCGCTGACGTGGCCGAGCAGGTCGGCCAGCTCACGGCGGACGGTCACCCGCCGCGCTCGCGCAACCTCTTCTGCATTCGACATCAGCCGGCGACCGAGATTGCCGTCGGACGAACGAGCGCGCGCGTCGCGACGATGCATGAAACGAGGATCAGCGCCCCGCCGACGAACGGCCACGGAAAGCCCACTGCCGAGATGACGAAGCCCCACGCCACTCCGCCGGCAGATGCGCCGATCTGGTAGCCGACCGAATACGTCGCCGTGGCTGCGCCGATCCGGCCCGGCTGCGCGCCGTCAATCGTGGTCGCGCCAAGCGTCGAGGTGACCAGGGCGTTGCCGACGCCATACAGGCACGCTCCCACGACGAGCCCACCCAGGCCGCCGAGAAGCGCGACGGTCGCCACGCCGGCAGCCGCAACGGCATAGCCGCCGGTCAGCGTGTTGCGCCTGCCGAAGTGATCCGACAGGCGGCCGAGCGTCAGTTGGCCGACGAGGATGACTGAGCCATAGATCGGGTAGTAGACAGCGAGTGCCTCGATCGGAATGCCGCTGACGGTGGCGTAGACAGGAGCAAAGATCAGGAAGAGCGACTGGACCGACTGAAAGGTGGCGACGAGGACCATCGGCACGACCGCCGAACGCTCGAAGAAGCCGCCGATGATGCCACCGCTTCTTTCGTGCCGCGTCTGCGCGACCGGGAAACGCGTCCGCAGGCTGACCAGGAGGGCGACCACGCCTACCGCGCTGGCCAACAAGAACGGTGCCACCGGATTGATTCCCTGGTACAGCGTGATGGCGACGGCCGGCCCAATCAGGACCGCCAGGGCGTGCGTGGCGTTGAGGTAGCCCGAGGCCTCGCCGCGCCGATCCGGCGGAGCGACCTTGCCCAGCAGGGCATGCGTCGCCGCGCCGTAGCCGGCCCAGCCGAGGCCCTGCACGGCGCGCACGGCTAGGGTGATGGGCCCCACCGGCAGGAGGTAACCAAGGGGCGCTAGTGCGATGATCAGCGCACCACCGCGCTGGATGCCGGCATGGCTCCAGCTGTCGAGGGCCCGGCCGAGAATCGGCCGCAGCAGGATGGTCGGGATACCGAAAGCGGCCACCAGCAGGCCGACGAATGCCGCATCCCCGCCCGCGTCCAGCACGATGAGCGGCAGTACCGGTTGGACGACTGCTTCCAATCCGAAGCCGAGTATCCCGAGCAGGATGACGCCGGAGACTGCCCCGCGGAGTGCCCGGCTGGAGCCGTCGTCGGCGCCGGCGGCCGCTTGGCGCGCCATCTCAGCCGAAGACTGTTCCACCGTTGACCACCAGCAACTGACCGGTCATGAGATCGCTCTCCGCCGAAGCGAGGAAGACCCCCGCTCCCACGAGATCGTCTGGTCGGATGGGCCTGTCCAGGGCCGGCGTGGAGGTGTGGCGGGGGGCATCGGTCGGAACGTCCCACCGCTTCGTGGCGCCTGAATCGGTCAGGCCCGGGACGAGGCAGTTGACGGTAACCCCAGCTGGTCCCAGCTCACGTGCAAGCGCGCGAGTCATCGCCACTACGGCCCCCTTCGATGCGACGTAGTGAAGCATGTAGGGAGACCCGGCCAGGAACGTGCCGGAGGAGACATTGATGATCTTGCCGCTGCCCTGGCGACGCATGATCGGGATCACGGCGCGACAGCAGTTCCACACGCCGCGGACGTTGACGGCGAGCACGTCGTCCCACTCGTCCTCGGTCAGTTCCTCCGCTGGCGCGCAGCGGATGCCGTCGTACAGTGCCGCGTTGTTCAGCAGGATGTCTATCCGGCCGAACGACTCGAGAGTACCGTCAGCCAACCGGTCGACCGCCGTCCTATCTCTCACGTCGGTGGCCATGAACATTGCCCGCGCGCCAACCTCCTCTAAGTGCTCGACGGTTCTGCGACCTGCCGGCTCGTCGATGTCGGCGACGACTACCGTGGCGCCTTCGCGAGCAAAGCCCATGGCATACGCCTGTCCGATACCTCGGCCAGCGCCGGTGATGATCGCCACCTGTCCGTCGAGGCGCATACTCCCGACTCCCTTTCCTCGATCCTGCCGGCACGACTTTGGAGCCCGTGTCGCCAACCGAGCGAGACCGCAATTGGGGCTGTGGAGGGTCTGCCGGCGAGCACATGACGCCGCGCGTTAGTATACAAGTGCGCTAGTTTGCGAGACACGACCGGGCCTGCTCCAACGGGAGAAAGTCATGGATAGATCAGGCGGCTGGCGATCGGTCGTCACGGAGCGCGACCGCCAGGTTTACGCCGCGGCAGGCTATGGGGAACGAGTGACGCCGGGCACGCGGCCCGTGCTGCTGGTGATCGACGTCACCTACGGATGGACCGGGCGCGAGCGGCTACCCATCCTCGAGTCGATCAAGCAGTACCCGAACTCGTGCGGTGAAGCGGCTTGGGATGCACTCGAGGTGATAGGAAGGCTGCTGCCTGCCGCGAGGGCCTTGGGCCGCCCCGTCATCTACTCGGCGGGCTTCACCGAGCTGGGCCTGCGCGGCGTGGGCCTGTGGTCCGAGAAGCACCCACGGGCTCTGGACGTTCCTGATGACAACCATACGCTCGTCGCCGAGATCGCGCCGGCGGAGGGCGACATTGTCCTGCCCAAGACGAAGCCCAGCTTGTTTCACGGGACCCCGCTGGTCGACCTGCTGATCCGCGAGCGGGCCGACACGTTGATAGTCACCGGCACCGCAACCAGCGGGTGTGTCCGCGCAACGGTCATCGATGCCTTTTCCTACAACTTCCCCGTGCTCGTCGTGGAGGATGCGGTTTTCGACCGTGGCGAGGTCAGCCACGCCGTGAACCTCTTCGAGATGGACCAGAAGTACGCCAACGTCGTGCCTTCGAGCGAGGTCCTGAGTTACCTGGCAGACCTTGCTGGCGACGGCGCGGCAGCCGCCCAAGAGGCCGGTTGAATCTGCCGCACTTGTGCCGCAGACTTGGCATATCGTATACATTGTCAACCCTAGCGATCATCGCTGACCGCCCGACGCCCGCGTGACGAGGAGGGCCACGTGACCGGTAGAACCGTGACGCCTGCGCAGCAGCTGGACACCCCGGTTGAGCATCGGGAACTCGTCTCCAGCCGCAGCCGGCTGGGCTTGTTCGTAGATGGTGCGTGGCGTTCACCGTCGGTGATTTACGAGGATTTTTCGCCGACCAACGGTGCCTTCCTGGCTCACGTGGCCGAGGCCACTGACGCGGACGTTGACGCGACGGTGGCGGCAGCGGCCCGCGCGCAGGTCGAATGGAGTAGCCTGCCCGCGCTCGAGCGCGGGCGCCTCGTGCGCGAGGTGGCGCGGCGCATAGACCAACGGAGCGAAGACCTGGCCGTGCTCGATGCGCTGGACAGTGGCAACCCGATCGGTGCCTGCCGCTTCGATGTGCGCAACGCAGTCGAGGTGCTGGAGTACATGGCCGGCCTGGCCCTGGAGGTGAAGGGCGAGACCATACCGACGTCCCTCGGCATCGTCGACATGACGCTGCGCGAACCGTTCGGCGTGGCTGCCCGCATCACTGCCTTCAACCACCCCACTCTCTTTGCCTCGAAGGCGCTCGGTGCGCCGCTCGTCGCCGGCAACACGGTCATCATCAAGCCCTCGCCGTGGACGCCGCTTAGTAGCACCCTGCTCGTCGAGATTGCCGCGGAGGTCCTGCCTCCGGGCGTCGTCAGCCTCGTGACGGGTGGTGCCCAGCCGGCCGTCGCGCTCGCCCGTCACCCGCTGGTGCGCCGGCTGAATCTGACCGGCTCGGTAGAGGCCGGCCTGGCCATCAGCCGTGCCGCCGCCGAGCAGGCCATCAAGGTTGTGACTCTGGAGCTAGGCGGCAAGAACCCGCTCATCGCCATGCCCGACGCCGACCCCGGGCGCGTGGCCGACGCGGTCGTCGACGGCATGAATCTGAAGAGCTCGGCCGGCCAATCGTGCGGTTCCACATCGCGCCTGCTCGTCCACAGCTCGCTGCGCGAGCGGGTCGCGGAGGCCGCCGCCGCGAGCATGGAGGGGCTTCGCCTTGGAGATCCGCTGGATCCTGTGACTGACATGGGTCCGCTGGTGTCCGAGGCCCAGCGGCAGAAGACGGAGCGTTACGTCGCCGGCGCGCAGGCTGCCGGGGCTCGCCTGGTCTGCGGCGGCGGCAGGCCCGCCGACACAGCGCTCGAGAATGGCTACTTCTACCGACCGACGCTGTTCGAGAACATCTCGGCCGACATGGCGATTGCACGGGAGGAAATCTTTGGGCCGGTCCTGATCGTGCAGCCATGGGATGAGCTCGAGGATGCCATCGAGGTGGCCAACGGCACGCGCTATGGCTTGACGGCGAGCGTCTTCACCAACGACCTATCGGCGGCGATGCGGCTGAGCCGACGGTTGCAGGCGGGATACGTCTGGATCAACGGCGTGAGTCACCACCAGCTCGGAGCCCCGTTCGGTGGCTACCGCGACAGCGGGACGGCACGCGAGGACTCGCTCGGTGAGCTGCTCTCGTACACGCAGCTGAAGAACGTCAATGTGGACCTGCCGGGGTGATGTCGACGCTCAATCCCGCCGATGCCGCGGTTGCGCAATTTGGTTCCGACCGCCTGGCGATCCTGCTTGCGGAATTGGGTTACCAGTACGTGGCGCTCAACCCGGGTGCCACGTTTCGTGGTCTGCATGACTCGCTGGCCAACGTGGCCGGCGCGCCGGCCATCGTAACGGCCACGCACGAAGAAATTGCCGTCGCCATCGCCCATGGTTACGCCAAGGCGGCGGGCGCGCCGATGGCCGCCGCCGTCCACGACGTTGTTGGCCTGCAGCACGCGACCATGGCCATATTCAACGCCTGGTGTGACCTGGCGCCGATCCTCGTCATCGGCGGCACCGGTCCGGTGGATGCAGCTCGCCGCCGGCCGTTCATCGACTGGGTACATACAGCGCTCGTTCAGGGCCAGCTGGTTCGCGATTACGTCAAGTGGGACGACCAGCCAGCGAGCCTGGCGGCGGCCGAAGAAGCCATCGTCCGCGCCGATCGGATCATCCGCGCCGAGCCACCCGGGCCGGCCTATGTTTGCCTCGACTCGGACATCCAGGAACTCGCGCTGGGGGCCGACGACGACGCCCCATACGCACCCCGTCCGGCCTATGCGCGCCCGCTCGCGCCCGATCCACACGCCATCGAGACGGCGGCCGATTGGATCGTCGGCGCCCATCGCCCGGTTGCTCTGGCTGACCTTCTCGGGCGCACCGCCGAGGCAGCCAGGAGCCTCGTTCCGTTGGCCGAGAGGCTGGCTATGCCGGTTATCGATGTCGGCGGCCGATACAACTTCCCCTCGACGCATCCGCTCGACGCAACCGACGCCGGTGACGACCTTGACGCCCCTGATGTCGTTCTCGCCCTCGACGTGGTCGACCTCGCCGGCCATCTGCGCCGCCTGCACTGGTCTGCGCCCGATGCCGACCGGCCACGGATCATCCACATCACGACCCGCGAGCTCGGCATTCGCAGCTGGGCCGCACATTACCAGGCGCTCGCTGCCGTCGACCTGGCGTTCCCGGCGAGCGCCGAGCTCGCCCTGCCGGCCTTGCTCGACGCGTGCCTCGATCGGCCACTGCCTGATGGGGCCGCCGCTCGAGCCGAGCGATTGGCAGCTTCTGCCCGGCGTCGGCGTGCAGCGTGGCGAGCGCACGCTGAGGAGGCGGGCGACCAGTTCCCGATAGCAGTCCCGTGGCTGTTCCTGAGACTGCGCGAGGCTCTTGGCGACCGCCCGTGGTCGCTGGTCAACGGTCCGATCGAATCGCCCTGGCCGCGACGCCTATGGGATTTCAGCGCGCCGCACCAGTTCCTGGGCGGGTCGGGCGGCGCCGGCATTGGCTATGCCACCGGCGCCTCGGTCGGAGCCGCCCTTGCCTATCGCGACGAAGGTCTGCTGTGCGTAGACGTCCAGGGCGACGGCGAGCTGCTCTACACGCCAGGAGCGATCTGGACGGCAGTCCACGAGCGCATACCGCTGCTGGTCGTTGTGGCCAACAACCGCTCGTACTTCAACTCCGAGAACCATGCTCGCCTGATGGCCGAGCAGCGCGGGCGGCCTATGGATCGGACGGCGATCGGCACGCGCATCGAGGATCCGCACGTCGACATCGCTTCCCTGGCTAGGGCGCTGGGTGCTGTCGGGTACGGACCGGTCGCCGACCCGGGCGAGCTCAGCGCAACATTCGGCAACGCCATTGAGGACGTCGCCGCCGGCGGAGTGGCCGTGGTCGACGTGGTCTGCCAATCACGCTAGAGGAGGACCGGGGTTGTCCGTCATCGAGATCAAGGAACTGACCGTCGCCTATCCTCAGGCGCGCTCCAACAACCGGCTCGTCGCCCTCTGGCAGGTCGATCTGACGTTGCAGGACGGCGAGTTCGTCACGGTGGTCGGCCCGAGTGGGTGCGGCAAGACCACCCTCCTGAACGCCGTTGCGGGATTGCTGCCGCCCACCTCCGGCAGGGTCCTGGTGGACGGCCAGCCGGTGGCCGGCCCGGGACCCGAGCGTGCCGTGGTCTTCCAGGAGTACGCCCTTTTACCCTGGCGCACGGCCTGGGACAACATCCGTTTCGGGATCGAGAGCCAACCCCATCTGAAAGCCGACGCCGACGACCGTATTCGGCGCGTGATCGAGATGGTCGGCCTGACCGGGTTCGAGAAGGCATATCCGCACGAGCTGTCGGGCGGTATGCGCCAGCGCGTCGGCCTCGCTCGAGCGCTCGTGGCCGAGCCGAAGATCCTGCTGATGGATGAGCCCTTCGCGGCCGTAGACGCCATGACCCGCGAGGTGATGCAGGGCGAGCTGGAGAGGATCGTCGCGCAGAGCGGCAAGACGGTCATCTTCATCACCCACAGCATTGACGAGGCGATCCTGCTCGGTGACCGAGTAGTGGTCGCCACGACGCGCCCGGGGCGGGTAAAGGAGATCGTGCCCGTCAACCTGCGGAGACCGCGCTGGGAATACGACGTAAAGGCCGAGCCTGAGTTCATCCGCGTGCGCGAGCACGTCTGGGAGCTGCTCAAGGACGAGGCCTTCGTCCACGCTCACGGTGACAAGGAGTCGGCCGGATGAGCCTCGGCGCCGATGCTCGAATCATGCGCGCAGCGCGCCCAGCCGAGGCGCCGCTGGAGCTGCCCGCACCCCGCCAGGGTCGCCTGCCCAGGCTGCGCGCGCGGTTTGGGACTGTCGTCCTGATCGCCACGGAGGCGGCTGCCGTTCTCTTGCTGTGGGAGCTGCTGACGGGCGTGACCGGGCTCGTCAACCCGGTGTTCCTGCCGCCGCCATCGCGCGTAATCGTGGCGCTGGTCGAGTTCTTTACGACCGGCTTCATCTGGCCGCATCTCCAGTTCAGCGCCACCAACTGGACGGTCGGCTACGTGCTGGCGTCAGTGGTCGGAGTGTCCCTCGGCGTCCTCATGGGCACCTTTGAGCCAGTCGGGCGACTGGTCGGGCCGCTCGCCTGGACGCTCTACGTCACGCCTCACATCTCAATCATGCCGTTGCTGATCATCTGGCTCGGTTTCGGTTCGGCACCGATCATGGCGCTGGTCTTCGTATCGGCCATTTTCCCGGTCCTCCTTACGACGGCGGCCGGCATCAGAACAGTCGACCCGGCGCTCATACGGGCCGGCCAGGTCTTCGGCTTGAACTGGGTGCGCATCCAGCTGAAGATCGTGCTACCTGCGACGCTTCCGTTCGTCGTCACCGGTTTGCGCCTGGCCATCCCGACGAGCCTGATCGGCATGATCATTGGCGAGATCCTAGGCATCGGGCGCGGCATCGGTGCGGTGCTGGCGTTGGGGACGGCCACATTCCGTGTCGATCAGTCGATCGCGGCAGTGGTCATGGCGGTCACGGCCTCGTTGACCCTGTTGCGGGTCTTCGCCATCGTCGAACGCCGCGTCGCGCCGTGGCTTCACGCGCGAGAGCTGCAGTGATGAGCGCGCAGGCGCAGGCACTGCCGCGCTACCTCCCCGGACCGGCGCCGGGGCGCTGGCAGCGGGTCCGATCAAAGCTGGGCTGGAACGGCGCCATAGTCCTCGAGGTGATCCTCCTGCTGATGATCTGGGAGGTGGCGATCTCGGGTTTCGCAGTCTTCAACCCGCAGTTCGTGCCGCCGCCAACGGAGATCGGGGACGCGTTGGTGCGCCTGACCGCCCAGGGGCAGCTGGCCCGCCACCTGAGCTACAGCGGCGGCAACTTCATGGTCGGGTATTTTCTCGCCGCTTCGCTGGGTGTCGCACTGGGTTTCGCGCTGGGCTCATTCGCCCGGTTGCGCACTGCGCTGAACCCGTTCGTCTGGTTGGCATATGCGACGCCGCGCGTGGCGATCCAGCCGATCCTGGTCTTGTGGATGGGCTTCGGGGTTGGACCCAAGATCCTGATCATCTTCCTGATGGCCTTCTTCCCGATCGTCATCACCGTGATGGAAGGCGTCCGGAACACCGATCCGACCTTGCTGCGGGCGGCGAGGGTCTTCGGCGTTCGGGGGGCGCACATCTATTCCAAGATCGTCTTTCCCGCGTCGCTGCCGTATGTCCTGACCGGCTTGCGGATCGGGATCGCGCGCGCTCTGACGGGGATCGTCGTGGGCGAGTTCATCGGGGGCACGGCGGGTCTTGGGTTTGCCATTCGACTGGCCGGCCAGGAGTTCCGCGTGGACACTGCGCTGGCCGTGACGCTCGTGCTGATTGTCCTGGCCAACGTGAGCATGCTCACGTTGCAGGCCGTGAAGCGGCGATTGGCGCCATGGGACGAGGAGGTGATGACGCGATTGAGGTAGCGGTTGATGGACAACCACTGAAGTACGCAGGCGCTGGCTCAACCGGCAGAGCCCGGCATGAGTCACCAACGAGGAGGAGTCAACGACATGATTAGACCACCGGCCAAACTCGGACGCGGTCCGCTGTCGATCGCACTCATGGTGATCGTGGCGCTGGTCGTGACCGCATGCGCGGGAGCGCCTGCGACGACGCCGGCACCGGCACCCACCCCTGCCCACACGCCGCCCGCAGGCGAGACGGAGCCGCCCGACGACGAGATCGGTCCGCCTGAGACGACCTCCCTCAGCCTCGGCGTCCGAACAGGCAATATTGGCTCGGTCGCGCCGTTGTACATCGCCATCGACAAGGGTTACTACGAGGAAGAGGGCCTCGAGCTTGAGGTGATCATCACCGACCAGGTCCAGGAGGGCCTTGTCGGCGGCAGCCTTCAGCTGGGCATCTTCGATCCGGACGCGCTTGCGGAATCCGTCCTGCAGGGCGTCCCGCTGATCATGTTCGCAGGCAACCGCCAGCGCGAGCCGCTGATCATCGGTACCGGAGCCGGAATCGAGAGCGTCGAAGATCTCGAGGGAAGGGACGTGGCTCTGGGACTCGGCCCCGGTGACCCGGCAACGACATTCCGTCTCGCCGCCCTGCGCG